>CALHZD010000061.1 GCA_938040985.1 uncultured Propionivibrio sp. | reverse complement strand
TAAAAAGGCCGTCTGAAATCTTTTTCAGACGGCCTTTTTCGATTCAATCCGTTATTTCACTTTGCCTTTCAATGCGCCGTAGCCTGCCGCGTCCATTTGTTCCAGCGGGATGAATTTCAGGCTCGCGCCGTTGATGCAATAGCGCAGGCCGCCTTTGTCTTTGGGGCCGTCGGCGAAGACGTGTCCCAAGTGCGAATCGGCGGCATGGCTGCGCACTTCGGTGCGGCGCATGTTGTAGCTGAAATCGTCGTGTTCGGTAACGGCGGCGGCGTTAATCGGGCGGGTGAAGCTCGGCCAGCCGCAGCCGGAATCGAATTTGTCGGCGGAGCTGAACAGGGGTTCGCCGCTGACAATGTCCACATAAATGCCGGGTTTGAACAGATGGTCGTATTCATGACTGAAGGCGTATTCGGTGGCGCTGTTTTGGGTAACTTGATATTGCTCTTCGGTCAGGAGGCGTTTGAGTTCGGCAGCGCTGGGTTTTTTATAGGTTGCCGCGTCAAAGCCTTTGCCTTGCGGGGTGGCTTTGGTTTTGCCCGGCAGCGGTTCGTCGGCTTTGCGGATGTCGATGTGGCAGTAGCCGTTGGGATTTTTTGCAAGGTAGTCCTGATGGTATTCCTCGGCTTCGTAGAAGGCTTGCAGTGGCAGGTTTTCCACGACCAGCGGCTTTTTGTGTTTTTTCTGCTCGCGCGCAAGCGCCTTGTCGATAACAGGGCGTTCGGCAGGGTCGGTTGAATAGATGCCGGTGCGATACTGCACGCCGAGGTCGTTGCCCTGTTTGTTGAGGCTGGTCGGATCGATGACGCGGAAGTAGTACTGCAGAATGTCATCCAGGCTGATGCGTTCGGGATCGTAGGTCACTTTCACGGTTTCGGCGTGGCCGCTGCCGCGGATCACGTCTTCGTAGCTGGGTTTCTGGGTTTTGCCGTTGGCGTAGCCGGAAACTGCGTCGGTCACGCCGTTGATGCGTTCAAAGTAGGCTTCCAGCCCCCAGAAGCAGCCGCCGGCAAGGTAGATGGTTTTGCTGTTCATGTTTACGGCTTTCTTTTGTGTGGGTTTGTAGAAGGTTTTTTTGGCGCTGATGTCGGCCTGTGGATTGGCTATCAGGGCAACAAGCTGCTCGCGCTGGATGTTGCCTTTGATCACGCGCTGAATATTGCCTTTGTTATCGAGCAGCGCCCAGCTCGGATAGACGGCAATGCCGATGTCGCGCGCGATGCTGCCGCCGGTATCAATCAGCGTTGCCGGTTTGGGGCGGTCGAGGCCGCGATACCACTGGACGAAATCCGCTTCCGGCTGTTCGCTTAGATAACCGGGCGAGGCCAGCGAGATGATGTTGATGCCGGCAAGCGCCTTGTCGTCATGCCACTTCCGCGTTTCCTCAAGCGTGGACAAGCAGAGCGGGCACCAGCTCGCCCAGAATTTGACGAGCGTCGGTTTGGCCGGATCGAGATGTTTAGCGGCCGGATTGCCGTCCACATCCTTCAGGGCGAGCAGACGTTGTTGCAGCGGGCTTGCCGCCATGCTGACTTCCTTCGGGCGGGCAAGCAGATTGAGCGCCGCCGTCATGAGCAGGATGCCCGCTGCGGCAAGGCCGCAGTACATTACCCGGGTAAAGTTGTTCATGGATACTCCGTTACACGTTCATGAAATTGAGGCACAAATTGTAGGGAAAAAATGTGACACGCAAAGTGATCAGCTTGTTTCAGGATGTAAACAACGGAGCGTTTCCAGGCGGCGCTCCGGAGCCCTTGTAAACAGCGCCTCTCCGGGCAGGCTCCTTTGGCGCCCTTATCAATAAAGGGCTGGCGGGTAGGGTGCCCGGAGAGGCGCTGTTTACAAGGGCTTCAGAGCATCCCCATTGGAGATGCCCTAAATACGCGGGCTTCAGGCCAACTCTTTCTGGAGATGCGCCTGCGCTTCTCCCCCGCGTTTTCCAATTCTCTCCCTGTCTGGGAGATGCACCGAAACCCGCGTGGATAAAGGACTTCAGAGCACCTGCCCGGAGGAGCACTGTTTACACGGGCTTCAGGGCATCCACTCTGAAATGCCCGTGGATAAAGGCGCTCCGGGCACCTCTTCTGAAATGGCCTATTTATAAGGGTTCCTGGGCATCTCTTCTGAAACGCCCTAAATACACGGGCTAGCGGGCAGGCGTCCGGAAGAACCTAAACACAAGGATTGAAAGGATTGTTTGACTGTAGGCGCTGGCTCCGCCCGCGAGGTTTCTTTGGGCGGTGGCTACGCGCGAGGACGGGCAATGCTGTGCTGGCTCCGCCCACGGAACTTCTCTTGATGCCGTTGCGCTGAGCGGCAGCGCGCCCCGCTGACTTTCTTTG
>CALHZD010000060.1 GCA_938040985.1 uncultured Propionivibrio sp. | reverse complement strand
GCTGCGGGTTTTGCTGCGGGCTTTGCCGCCGCTTTCTTCACTGCCGGTTTGGCAGCCGCTTTTTTAACGGCGACCTTGGCGGCAACCTTCTTCACCGCTGCCTTCGCTGCGGGTTTTGCTGCGGGCTTTGCCACCGCTTTCTTCACTGCCGGTTTGGCAGCCGTTTTTTTGACGGCAGGCTTTTTAGCCGCTGATGCTGTATTTGCCCCTGATTTTTTGGCACTTGTCGCCATTCCTACCTCCTTCGATAATAAAATGAATAAAAACTACCTGAAAAAACCACCACACCAATATTCCGATACATCAACATCCGATTTACAAAAGCGGAAACGACCAATAAAAAAGATCAGCAAAGCGCCCAACCCCTGTAAAGTGTCCAACCCCTATCGGCAGTGAAGCCGGCATCGGATAAGGAATCGGCGATAACATTCACACCGTCGACCATCAAATAAACGTCCTCGGCAGACACAGAAAAACGGGATAAAAACGCAGGGAATACAAAGACGCAATCCTGGCGATACGCACTTGACGACGCGATAACAAACGAAAGCAAGCGCACCCTGCCGGAAAACAAAAAGGGGAAGAAGCTTTTTCTATCGCCAAGGCCATTGAACCGCCGCGCGACGAATGGTTCGTCGCCGCTACGCAGCAGGCCGTTTTTGCCGCGCCCGCACGATAAAACTGTGTCATTGTTATGAAGCAACCGTCCGTTCAATTTACCAAGCGCCCGGAACTTATTAATGCAAATTCGATGCAAACGGGGTATATGGGAAAACCGCCTGTTCGCACCACCTCAACAACGCATAAACCGTAAACACCCCACAAAAAAGCCGCAGGGAAAAACCAGCGCCTAAAAACCGCCCGGTTGCGCCGGGCCTTGTCATTCGCGGCCAATTGTAGTAAGCAAGCCGACTTGACGCAAGCACTATTTTGTGTTCAGCGGAGTCGCTTTGACAGATTTGTCATATCAAGGCGGCGCCTGCTCCAACGATACGCTGCCACATGAAGAAAGGTCCCGGGTCTGTCTTGCGTCCCGGTGCAATTTCCGAATGCCCAACGATTGCCGTAATCGGGAAAGCGTGCGTCAATATTTCAATCAAGGCGTTCAGGCTTGCATACTGTGCTTCTTCAAACGGCTGCTCATCGCAGCCTTCCAGTTCGATGCCGATGGAAAAATCATTGCAGCGATCGCGGCCTTGCCAGCAAGATACGCCGGCATGCCAGGCACGCTGCAGACAGGAAACAAACTGAACGCACTCACCATTACGGCGAATCAGAAAATGCGCCGAAACATGCATACCGTCAATCGTAGCGAAGAACGGGTGCTCCGCAGCCGGTAACGTATTAGTAAAAAAACGCTCAATGGCATCACCGCCGAACTGATTGGGCGGCAGGCTAATCGCATGAATCACCAGGAGAGAAATAACGGTCTTCGGCGGGCGCGCGTCATGATTGGGAGATGGCACACGCCGTGCGGAAACCAGCCAGCCGTCGGAACTCAGAATATCATCCTCAACGGGCGGATGCCCAATCGCCTCAACTCCCCCAATCACCGGCGCATTCATGCATCGATCCCCAGACGCTCAATACGGTAACGCAGCGAGCGGAAGGTTACGCCAAGCAAACGTGCCGCTGCCGTTCGGTTGTCGCCCGTTTTGGCCAGCGCATCGAGAATCAACTGGCGCTCGAAGCGATTCACCTGGTCATCGAGCGTCCCCCCGGCATCAATTGCCCCCTCAATCCCCGTTTCTGAAAGTTGCAAATCTTCCAGCGCAATTTTTCCGTCGATGCACAACGCAGTGGCACGCTCAAGAATGTTTTCCAGCTCACGCACATTGCCTGGATACGCATAGGAGGCGAGCGCCTGTCTGGCTTCCGGCGACAGACTGGGCGGGTGATCGCCGCACAGGCGCTTCAACGTCGCGTCAACCAGTATCGGAATATCCTCCTGCCGCTCGCGCAGGGCCGGCATGCGCAATTCGATGACATTGAGCCGATAGAACAAATCCTGGCGAAAATTCCCGGCATCCACACAATCTTTGAGTTGGCGATGGGTCGCGGAAATAATACGGACATCGACGGGTTCCTCGACGGCGCTCCCGACTTTGCGCACCTTTTTTTCCTGGATGGCGCGCAATAGCTTGACCTGCATGGCTAACGGCAAATCGGCCACTTCGTCGAGGAATAGCGTGCCGCCATTGGCGGCCTGAAAAAAACCTTCCCGGTCGCTATCGGCGCCTGTAAAGGCGCCCTTGCGATAGCCGAAAAATTCGCTCTCCATTAAATTTTCCGGAATCGCGCCGCAGTTGACCGGCACAAACGGCGCCGCATGGCGGGCGCTTTGCGCATGAATCGAACGCGCCGCTAGTTCCTTGCCGCTGCCCGACTCGCCAGAAACATAAACGGGCGCCTGGCTGCGCGCGACTTTATCGATCATTTCGCGGACAGCCAGCATCGCCGCAGATTCGCCGATCAGAAGCGTTCCACCCGCCGTTTTCTTCTCCGGCGCGCCGCCGCCCGCCGGCTCAGCAGACAGATTCAGGGCCGATTTGACCAGTGTGCGCAACTGATCCAGCGCAACCGGCTTGGAGAGATAGTCAAACGCACCCGCCTTCAGCGCCGAAACAGCATTATCGGTACTGCCAAACGCCGTAATCACGGCGACGGGCGTTGCCCCGTAATCCGATCCGATCAGGCGCACGATTTCCAAGCCGTCGCCATCGGGCAAGCGCATATCGGTCAAACACAGGTGATAACGTTCGCGCGCCAGAAACGCTTTGGCTTCCGCCACGCTGCCCGCGCAATCCGCCGACAGCCCCATACGCGCCAACGTCAAATCGAGCAATTCACGGATATCCGCCTCATCATCGATGACCAGAACCCGCATTTCCGCTGTTTTCGCACGCGCGCCAGCTTTATTCATTGACATTCATCATTCCTCCCCACGATACAGAAATCCGCACCCGTTTCGCTCGGTACAAGATCGAGCTGTGCGCCATTGGCCTCACATAGTTCGCGCGCAATATACAAACCCAGTCCTGTTCCGCGGCTGTGCGTCGTAAAGAAAGGTTCAAAAATCTGCTCACGCAGCGATTCTTCAACGCCCGGCCCATCGTCAATCACATGAAATTCGACAGTTCCCTTGCGCACGCCATCCTTGACACGCAACAAAATACTGCACGCCGCCTGATGCGAATGACGCAGTGCATTGCCCACAAGATTCCAGAGGACCTGATGGAAATGCGAGCGGTCGAAACACAGCATGCCGAGTCCGGTCACTTCGTGGCGCACGGCATCCATTGCGACGCGCTCCTTGATCGAATATTCCTCGACAAACAGCGGCAGCATCTGCCGCAGATCGATCAATTCCCGATGCAGGCGATCACGTCGGCCGACTGCGAGTACATCGCTGACGATGCGTTCGACGCGCTGTGTGTTCTCAATGACGATGCGCAGCAAACGCTCGTTCACCGGATCGCTTTGCGTCTCGGCCAGCAGCTCGCCAGCATGCTGGATCGCCGACAGCGGATTGCGGATTTCATGGGCGATACTGCCCGTCAGACGTCCCAGCGCCGCCAGCTTGATCTGCCGCGCCTGCGTCTGTACCCGCTCCATATCCTCGAGAAAAACCAGCACATCTTGCCCCAGGCTATCGGTCGCGAGGAAACGCGCCTGTAGACGCATACCGCTGGCCGGCGCACGCACGAGCACATATGCATCGCTCGGCATTGCGCACCAATTGACGAAACTGCGGGAAAGCTCGCTGGAATAATCGGCCAGCAGGCGCCCCGTGGGATCGCCGAGTCCGAGCAGCTCGCAGGCACGCGGATTATGCTGCCAGATCATGCCGTCGCGCTTGAGCACCAGAATGCCGTCCTGCATCTCCTCGATCACGCGCTGGCTGACCAGCATCTGGTTATGCAGGTCGATGCCGCGCTGACGGGCCAGCGCCTCATTGGTAATCACCCGCCTGGCAAGCAGATGCGCCGTCACGGCGACGCCGAAGAAACCGATACAAAACAGCCCCGTCTGAAAGAAATCGCCCAGCACGAAGCCGGTCACGAGCCCCCGATAGGCCTGCTCGAGCAGCACGGAGAGCGTAGCTATTGCAGCATAAAACAGCACCAGCCGCCCTTGCCCAACCAGCCCCGCCCCCGCCAGGGTTACCAGCAGCATCACGCCCAGACTGCCAAACAGCTCACCGTTGAAATGAATCAGCGTTATAAAAACAGCAATATCGGCCAGTACCTGTAAGCTCACCTGCCAATTGAAATGACGGCGGAAAACACGCGCACTGATCAGCGCAATGGCCATTACCAGAAAATAGCCGCCCGTTATCGCACGAACCTGGTCGATACTGAAAGGCTGGAAAGAAGCGGGGTTGACCAGCGACACGACAAACAGCAACCCGGCTAGAAAAAACCGGTACGCGCTGAAATAGAGCAATGACTTCCAGTGTGCTTCGGAGAAATGGATTTCCTTCGGGCGTTTTTTCTTTTCTGCGCCCGCCTCCTTGCGCTCAGGCAGCCAATCCGTCAGCATGGCGAGCGATGCTCCTCGGCCGCTTTTTTCAGGTCACGATGCTCGCGGGAGCAGAAATGCCGGCCACCGGAGTCAATGCCCTCATCAAGAGGAAAAAACGCCCCGCAATACGCACATCTGACCATTTGGACTTCCGCGCCCGCAGCCGTCGACGCCTGCATCGGGCGAGCAGTGCGCGCATGGTTGTCCCTGGCAAAAAACCACGAGCGCAACAGCCGGAAAAGAATCCATCCCACGGCAAAAATAAAAAGAAACTTCATGTGGGAAGCATAGCAGAACTTGGCGGGCAATCGCGGTGCCGGCTGGCGCTGTCAGACAGAAAAACCGGCAGGCCGTACCGTCAATGAGGTGCTTTTTCCCCGGCATCTAGGCGTGGGGTTCGGGAGCCATGGTTCAGTGGCGATATGCAGGCGGTTGATCCGGCGTCTTCCCGGCATCAGGGCGCGAAGACCCGCACACGGTAAACGGGCGAACGCGCAGGGTTCTGTACCTGCGGCTGACGCCCCTGGAATACGAGGCTGCCGCCGGTCCCGGGCGCTGACTTGTCCGCCTCCCAGCCCATAGGCGCAAGCGTGTAGGGGTTGCGCAATGCTTCTGGCGACTTCGCCAGCCAGTCGGGCATATCCGCCGCTTCAAGACCCGCGCTGTAAGCTGCCAGTTGCAGCAGCACCAGCCGGCGATGGCCTTCCACATCATGCGCACGCTCGATATAACGCTGTATGTCGGGCTGACCCATCTCCAGCAATATATTGCCCAGTTGATTACGCAGCCCGAAATAGGGGCGCTTCCACCACGGCTGGCCAATAATGACCTGTTCCTGCGCCACCCGCGTCACCTGCGCATCGATCTGGTCGGCAGGCACATCGGCCAGCCGCATGGCTACGCGGTATGCGCGATAAAAGCGGTTGAGCGTCTCATGATGCAGATAAAACTTCTGCGAAATCGCGAGTGTCTTTTCTAGGCGCGCCACCATGGACGCTTCGTCCTTTCCGGGAAAATTCCCGGCAGCCAGACGACGCAATTCCTGACTCATATCAGTATTGAACGAACTCACCATCCAGCGTCCCTCACCTGCCAGCGCGGCGGAAAGATCGGCCTCACTGGACAATGCAGCCTGCCACCGCGCCGTATGGGCGCGCGCCAGCACAGGATGACGCAACAGGAGATGGCTGACGACGCGCTGCTGGCGCATCTGCATGGACAAGGCGATCATGCCGCCGATCAGCGTACGCGAACCGGCCATAAGACGCTGATGCAGACGGGCATTGTGCTCCAGTAGCAGCAACGCCTGCGCCGCATCGCCCCCGTGCAGCAGCAAGGCTGCCTGCATCAAAACCAGATCGGAGGCCGCAACCAGATCGCCGTAGTAAGGCATCGCCACGGCAAGATCGGGCGGGATGACTTCCTCGTATTCCGGCATTTCCAGCAACGAGCGATAGCGCCGGAGGACATGCGCATACTGTTTCAGCGCAGCGCGAATCGCGCCCTGACGCGGTAGCCAGTATTCCAGACAATCGTCACGCTCCACCGGGCAGCGCAAGGCGTTGATCTCGAGCGGCTGATGCGGCCACGCCTGCACGGTAGATGAGCGCGCTTGCCCCGTCTGGCGGCGATCGGCGTAATCCTGCATCTGCGCCGCGAAAAAGCGCATCCCCGCCGCCAGTGCATCTTCGCCAACCGGCGCCCCAAGCCCTAGCAGAACAAAGTAAGCATTGCGCTGCATGGCCTCGGGCGGTGGCGGTGTAAATACGATCGCCTGCGCCACCTCGGGCAGCAGCGCCTCGTCTTTCCGGTTGATCAGCCAGAAAATCGTCACGGCAAGCAGCGCCAGCGTCAGCATGCCGGCCAGCAGCCAACCGACAAGGCGCAATAGGGTTTTCATCAGCGGCGGCATGACACCTCGAGCTATTCAACGAAAAAATCATTTTAATCGCTCCGCGCTGGAACCGGCGGATATCTGTTCCGCAAGCGTCCGAGCGATAAAACAGACTCATAAAATCTACGCATCAATTGCCGTCATCAACTCGCACGAGGCGCTTTTCAAGGGGGAAACACGCCTTGCCAGAAACGCCCGCCACGCAGTTGCGGCGCGGAAAGAACATGCCCGGAATGCCGCGTCTGGAATAACACGCAGAATGGCACGCTTTTTTGTTACCCGCATACACAATCATGCACAAGACTCAGGCCGTACCGACCCCAGTCGGAAAATAGCCGGAAAGCCACCGAAGTCCTCGGAAATTTGCCCTCAGGGGATTTGACGTAGACACGCCGGCCGCGTAGAATCGCCGCCGTTTGTGGGGGGGTAGCTCAGCTGGGAGAGCGCCGCGTTCGCAATGCGGAGGTCGAGGGTTCGATCCCCTTCCTCTCCACCACGTGTCCTGTATCTCAAGCGCGGGATGATTTCTGCATTGATGCAAATCCTGCGTTCTTCGTCACCGGGGTGATGTAGCTCAGTTGGTTAGAGCGACGGATTCATAACCCGTAGGTCGGCAGTTCAATTCTGCCCATCACCACCACCCATCCTTCCAAAACAGTCCAACAAAGGCCGATAACCCAAAGCAAATACAAGGGTTACGGCCTTTTTCTATTCCAATAGCGTTTTATACGATCCATCGAAATCCCGGGGTATGCGGGGGTATATAATGGGGTATATTGACATACCCCCAATGGAGATACCCCCAATGGCGCTTACAAACACGGCGGTACGCAATGCCAAGCCCAGCCCCAAGGCAGTCAAGCTGGCTGATGAAAAAGGGCTGTTTCTCTTCATTACGCCTGCTGGCGCGAAATATTGGCGGCAAAAATACCGCTTCAACGGCAGGGAAAAATTGCTCGCGCATGGTGTCTATCCCGATGTAACCCTCAAGGAAGCGCGAGAACGGCGCGACACGGCTCGCAAGCTGCTAGCCAATGGAATCGACCCCGGTGAAATGAAAAAAGCACAGAAGACGGCGATTGTTGAACGCGCCGCAAATTCTTTTGAAGTCATTGCCCGGGAATGGTTTGCGAAGCATTCGCCCACGTGGGCAAAGAGTCATTCCAGCAAAATCATTGCCCGGCTGGAACGGGATATTTTTCCTTGGCTGGGCGGGCGGCCTATCGCAGAGATTACCGCGCCCGACCTGCTCGCAACGCTACGCCGGATCGAGGCACGGGGAAAAATCGAAACCGCTCACCGGGCAAAGGCCGAATGTGGGCAAATCTTCCGCTATGCCGTTGCGACCGGGCGGGCGGAACGTGATCCCTCGGCTGATCTGAGAGGCGCATTAAGTCCGGTCAAGCGTACCCATTTCGCGGCCATGACCGATCCCGCCCAGGTAGGCGGCCTGCTGCGTTCCTTCGATGCTTTCAAGGGCACCTTGATTGTCAAGTCGGCATTGCTACTTGCCCCGCTGTTCTTTGTCCGGCCCGGCGAATTGCGGCAAGCCCTGTGGGCGGATTTTAATTTCGACAAGGCGGAATGGCGCTATATCGCCTCTAAGACCAAGACGGAGCATCTGGTTCCCTTAGCCTCTCAAGCCATTGCCATCCTGAAAGAACTGCAGCCATTGACCGGGCATGGTCAATATGTCTTTCCCGGACGTGACCCGCATAAGCCGATGAGCGAAGCCGCCGTGAATGCCGCACTGCGCCGGATGGGTTACGACACCCGAACAGAAATCACCGGGCACGGTTTCCGGGCGATGGCCCGTACCATTCTTCATGAGGAACTGCACGTCAAGCCAGAAGTGATCGAGCACCAACTGGCGCACAAGGTGCCGGATGCGCTTGGCCCAACCTATAACCGGACGAAATTTCTTAAAGAGCGCAAGGCCATGATGCAGCAGTGGGCGGATTATCTGGACAAACTCAAGGCTGGCGCAGAAGTCATTTCCTTACCATCGGCGGCATGAAAAATGGCCAAACTTAATCATAGTTTCAAAGGAAGGGGAAAGCCAAAAATAAAAATCCCGTCAATTCCCGAGGATACGAAAAAAACTCTTACACTTGGAGAAGCAGCAACATTTCTGACCAGTCTCCTGATTCGTACGGGGCAGGAGACTGGGCAGAAAAAACAGGTGCGAAATAAAGTGCGCGAACGGATTCTTTACGCAATAAAAAACGGAGAGCTACCAGGGAACAAGCAAAAGATTCCTTACGGCAAATTGATTGCCTGGGCGAGAGAAAAGAATGGTCTTGCTTCGGCAGTCAAAGGTCTTGCCGCAAACATTGAGGAAATGGTGGAGGACAAATCCGTCGGTAGCGACGAATTATTTGATGTCACGCTCCCCGGCGACCAGCCCCGCTGCCATAGCTTGATTTCAGAACTAACGATGCAAAACAGGCAGCTACAGATAGAAAAGAAAACCCAGGAGGCTCAGTTGAAAAGGGCTAAGGCTGAACAGGAAAAGATTGCCAGGCGCCGCGAAGTTGGCCGTAAAAGTGCCTTGAAAGCAAATATTTCCAGAAAAACCAGATAGGGTTGCTTTTCAAAAATCTGGCTACACAATACCGGTAGGCATGTTCCGTAATCCTCTCTATTAATGCGGGCATGACCTACGGAACAGGCTGTCATGCTCGCAAGCGAATAGGACTATGAGCATGACTACGCAATCCGTATTAACCATTGTCAAACGCACCTGCCTTCAACTCAAAACCGGGCTTTCCCGCTCTGCCATTTACGCTCGGTTAGACCCTAAATCACCACAGTACGATCCATCGTTTCCACGCCCAGTCTCTCTGGGCGCAAGGGCTGTTGGTTGGTATAGCCACGAAATTGATGAGTGGCTTGCAAATCGCCCCCGCCGCAACTTCACAGAAAAAAAGGAGTGCGGCCATGCCTAAGTCGAAACCAAACAAGCAAAAAATTCATCGTTCTCAGAAGCCAGAGCATTCTTTGCCGGAACTCGAATTGGCTTGCATTGAACAATGGAAGCACGTTTTTCAGGCTATTTCCAACGCCTACCCCTTGGTCAAATTTACCGACTACGGGACAAATGAAACCTATCGGCAAGCCCACTTCTCCCTACGCTACAACCTAGCCAGCGTCGAGGGAACTATCGTCGATTTTTTGTTTGAACGCATGATCCATGGGGAAGCGCCGCCTGAACCAAAAAATACTTTGCTCTGGATCACGCTTAGCCGCTCAATGATGCCGCTCGTTCCTAAAGACATCGACATCACGCCACCTATTGCCAAAATTCAATATCGGGAGTTCAAACAATGAGCGCATCTATTAATTTCCACCCCGCCGGTTTGTTCCTCCACAGGTTAGACCAATCCGCCCCGGCATTTACCTTCCAGACTTTCGACGACAGCAAGGTGCGACGCAAACAAAGAGGGGACGCACTGAAAGCGGATATTGAGCGTATCCGCCAAACTACCGCCCCCGACTTACAAGGGGCTGCCATTCGGCAGGCGCGCCAACAGCACAGAGACCCATTAGCGCAGATCATCGAAGGCTTCTTCGAGCAGGTTAAAGATCGTCTTGCTAACCTCAACGCCCAAGGCGCGGGGGTGTATGTCACACTGAATCGCACATGCCTCAATGGTTCCCGCACCGCCGATTCCATCCTCAGCGTTCGCGCTCTTTGTGCCGACTTAGATGGTGGACCACTATCTCCGGTAGAAAACTGCCGTCTGAAACCACTTATGGTTACAGAAACCATTCTGGGGCGCTATCAAGCATTCTGGCCGGTCAAGGGCTTGCCATTAAAGGAATTTACACGCCTTCAATCCGCTATCGCCAGTCGCTTTAACACTGATCCCAGCATCAAGGATTTACCCCGCGTTGTTCGTTTGCCGGGCTTTTTGCACAACAAACACGAACCATGGCAATCACGCATCCACATGATTGACGGACAGCATGCGCCTTACACTGCGAGCGAAGTACTCGCCGAATTTCTGGATGGCGATGCCAGATCGATAATACCTAAGAGTGCCTATGATTCTGGTTACGCCCTTCCTGGTCAAATTCGGGAAGGTGGGCGCAATACCGAGTTACTCCGCCTTGCTGGGCACTTGCGAGGCAAAGGAATTGAGCAAGGCATGATTGAAACAATGCTGCTTGGCGTAAATCAGCGGACATGCTTTCCTCCTTTGGAAGAATCGGAAGTCCTTGATATTGCCAGTCGCTACAACACAGCCATTCCTTCGGAGCCTGTAGATTGGCCTCCTCTACAACCGATTCCTGAATCCTTACCACCCGCAGCGCCTTTTGTTGCCGACGACCTGTTACCACCTACGCTTTCGCCTTGGGTTGAGGATGTCGCCGACCGGATGCAATGTCCAATCGATTACGTAGGAATTGCCGTAATCGTTGCCTTAGGCTCACTGCTTGGCTCAAGGATTGCCATTCGCCCCAAGGCAAAAGATACTTGGCATGAAGTGCCAAACCTTTGGGGGATCATTATCGGCCCTTCCGGAGTCAAGAAGACTCCAGCAATCTCAGAAGCTCTCCGTTTCCTGCGTAAATTACAAGAGATGGCAAATCAGAAATTCAAGAAGGATTCTCTTGATCATGCCTGCGCCGCATTGGTTTTCAAGAACCAACTATCGGACAAGAAGAAGCGGCACAAAGCAGGAAATTATGAACTGAAACCTCAAGATACTTTGCCGCCTTCGCCGCCAGTGCATCGCCGTTATCTGATTAACGATGCAACCCCGGAAGCCATCGGCGTCATTCTGCAAGATAATCCTGGGCCGTTATATTTTTCCGATGAAATCGCCGCAGTCTTGTCCCGCCTCGAAGGAGAGGAAAACCGGGCAGCCCGTGCGTTCTTTCTTGAAGCTTACAATGGCAAGCATAGCCACACTGTTGATCGCATTACGCGGGATGCAGTATCGATTCCTCGTCTATGCCTCTCCGTACTGGGGAGTACACAACCGGATACGTTACGTGCCTACCTGCGCCATACTGTTACAAACAGCACGAGCAATGATGGCCTGATGCAACGGTTCCAATTGTCTTGCTTTCCAGAACATCCGAAAACTAAACCACGTTTCGTGGATCGCGCGCCCAATGCCAGTGCGTCAGCTATAGCCCGAAATGTATTTATCCGCTTCGATGCACTCGATCCACAGACTATTGGGGCAGTTTGTGTATCGGATTCTCAAATCCCCATGCTTGGATTTGATCCTGCAGTACAGCCCATAGTAAATCAATGGCTAGAAAGTGTAGATCGCTCTTTGTTAAATGAACGCATCCCTCCAGCATTAACTGCTCATTTTTCCAAGTACCGCAAGACGATAACTTCCCTAGCACTTATCCTACACCTTGCTGCAGGAAACTCCGGAGTAATCACCGCCCCAGCTTTTGAGATGGCGAAACGCTGGATGCACTATCTCATTTCCCATGCCCGTCGAATTTATGCTTCGGTAAATCGCAGCCATTTTGATGATGCACGGCGCTTGGGCCAAAAGATTAGAGCTGGGCAGCTAAAAGATGGCTTTACCTTGCGAAAGGTATATCAACACGGATGGGCTGGCCTCTCCAAACCAGAAACAGTCCAAATGGCATTGGACATCCTGATCGACCATGGTTGGTTGCAAACTTCGGAAGAGAAGACGGGGGGTCGCCCGCTCACCCGGTACTGGATCAATCCAAAGATCAAGAAAACCTAGTAGAAAGCGATTTTTGCTTCCCTCCTTTTGTAGGTTTTGCAGGTAGCGCTCCGCCACGCTGCATTCTAATTTTTTAGAAGTTTCGTAAAACAGGCGGGTGCAACCAGCCCACAAAACCTGCAAAAGCTTGCCCTCCTTAACCACCAGCGAGAATAGCCATGCGAGCCTACATCTACCAACTGCAAAAAATCGCCGAAGATGTTGCCAGGCAAGAACATCCACAGCATCCGGAAGAAAAACTTGAAAACCGTTTTGTCATTTGGTTTAACAGCCTACCACCACTGACTCGGCAACGTTATTTCAGCATGTCCGAATTTGAGCAGGCACTACACACTCAAGGTAAATACCTAAGCCCGGTCTTGCTGAAACTTGGGTGGCAGCGCAAGCGGGTATGGGCTGGACAAAGATATGGGCGATATTGGATACCTCCGACTTTTATGGGCGTGGTTTGAGCATTTCCCATAGTTCCATACCAACCGCACCAGCTAGGCGCTCCATGTTATCAATAGATATATTGCGCTCACCCCGCTCGACCTGACCGATATAGGTGCGGTGGAGATCAGCCTGCTCAGCTAAGGCCTCCTGCGACAATCCCATAGCTATCCGTCGCTCTCGGACAACACAACCGAAGCGAATGCGAGCCATCATTTCGCTAGGTTTTACAACATTGCTCATAGCCCGAAAGGCTGCAAGCAAGATGATCTTGAATCTACAGAATTAAAGTAGCATCATGTGCTATGATGATTTTAAGTAGCGATTCTTAGGGGCTACAGCATTTTTAATTTCAGGGAAGTCATGGGGTGGTTTAACAAGTTGTTTGGCGGAGCAAACGGCTCACGGGAGTCAATGCGTGAAGCATATGAACGCAATGCCGCTTTTCACCTATTAGCTCCTGTCAGCTACAGGCATTTCTTTGGATTATATGGCGCGCTTGCGACACGCTACTACGCACGCGGTTGGCCAGTCTTTGAAGATCTAATATGGTTAGATTTGGTTCCGTTCCTTCTGATGCGTCAACCAGATGCAATTGATGCGGTTGCGGAATATGCTTTGTATCAGGAGAATGTCAGAGATATTCGTATACAGTGGCTAGTGTTGCTGATTAATGAGGCGCTACGCCACCCAAGACACGAGTTACCCGACAAGTTATCAAATCAAATCGCCGCTATTGTTACACGTGAATTCGGACAAGATGTAGCCAAGCACCTTTTATGGTATCCACTATTGGAGACAGATAACAGAATTCGCCTAGAACCACATTTATCCATACGCACAGCCGAAGAACTATTTCCCATCAACACTGAATCTGGCAATGATCATTACATCAGCTCAGTAGCCTCACCAGTTAAACAGCTTTCCCAATCTGAACCACCCATATCCGATGCTCAGCACGCACAAGTCAATTACATTCAGCAGTTTCATCATAACCTAGAAACTCTGATTAGTGCTTTTCTATCGCTTTCATCTTCAGATTCCGCCGTAGCAATTCGACAGCTTTATGATGATAAATCAATAATAACGGCAGCGGCTACCGGCTATAAACTAGGGCTGCATCCAAAAGCTGCGGCCGCATTATTCATAAAATTGAAAGCCAAATGCTGTTCTGATTCAACAGTAACTATGGCAAACGAGTACAGCACTCCATCGAATCATGCTGTATTACTAGACAGAGTAGCCAGTTTGGCTGCAGCATTTGATGAGTATTTAGAGAAATTCTCCGAAGCACTGAAGGAGGTTCCTCAAGCAAAGACCAAACACGAAACAACAGTTCAGCATTTGGAAAGAAGTAGGGCTATTTTTGCATGTCCATTTTGTAGCCAGCGATTACAAGCGCCTTCACACAAACTTCTTCACGTTTCTTGTCCGCGATGTGGAAAGAAATTCGAGATACAAACATAGCAAGTACCATATATTTTTACTTTATAGATAGCTGAAACACATGCACTTTAATGGCATCTAAGTTTTATTAATAACCGATATTGCATTTATATATAAGAATATTTTCAATTTAATTAGCAATAAGAAGTAGGAGAAATCAATGATCACGAACATTCAGACAATTTTTGGGCGAATTGGGTTAACTTTATTAGCAGGACTGCTAATTATCACGGAAGCACACGCTCAAACAACTTTTAAGTGCAAAAATACTGCCGGAAAGATGGAATATTCTGATCGTCCGTGTCGAGGTGCAGGTAAGGAGGAACAAATCGTCAGGGGCTTTGCAAATGTCACAGCCTCGCAGCGAGCACAAGCGGAAAATATCGCAAGAAAATATCGTGAGCGCGTAGTCGCACTGGAGACAACACGTCGGCAAGTTAAACCTCTATCAGGTGGCAATGATGCTTGCGATAGATTAGCAATGGGTTATCAGGGTGAGAAAAAAGGCGATGTAACAAGAATGATCGCCCTTTGTGAGGCAAGTGCTTTTGATCCCGCGACGCAAGCAGCTGCAGGCAACAATCAGGCTTGCGACAGATTAGCAGCAGGTTATCGGGGTGAAAAGCCAGGGGATTTTGAAAAAATGCTTGTCGCATGCAATCCGCGTGCGTCTATAGAACGCGATCGGGCTGATTCTGCACGCCCCTGCGGTCACCCCGATGATTGGAATTGCATGAAATGATTAAGTCATGAAAACACTACAAAAATCACCATTCTGGATGATGCTTGGGTTGTTAATGACAGCGCTTATTTTCCCCAACTATGCTGCTGGTAATTCTACTGGTTCTTCAGTAATAAAAATAATCTTTGGCAGAACGTTGGGGAAACTAATCGCAAAAGGGCTAACTACACAATCAAAAGCTGATGTCGAAAAAGCTATTGTTCAGCTCACAAAGGAAGCAAACCAAAATTTACCAATAACTATAGACAATTTAACAAGATTAGATCACATTACAACCGGACCAGGGTTACGAATAACTTTTAACAACACACTCACTACTATTCCAACTCTCTCAATCGATAGTCAGAAATTTGAGCAGATAATGAAAGAACAAATAAAGATAGAGATTTGCCGAAGCAATGACGTTTTACCTTTTCTAAGAAATGGTGTAACTCTTGCTTTTGCTTACGAAGGTAAAGATGGTGGATACATCGGAATGGCGAGCGTACTCCCACAGGATTGTGGTTTCAAGTAATCAAAGTAAAAATACTGCATGCATAAATAAGATAAGCGTACAAAAATAGCACTGTTATTTCTCAATTGTTCGCAAATCAAGGTGGTTTCTATGAGAATTCCTGTAATAGATTCATATACCTGCCAACGTTGTGGTAACAAATTCTCAGCTTTCTCAAAAACCTCATTTCTGGGTTTTAGCAAGGCAACTTGTCGAATGTGCCGAGAAATCAATTATGGCCCGCTTCGTGACTGGATAAGAATAGCATACTGGATTATTTTACTATCTGTCTTTATAGGTATGCCATTATTGTTTGTCTTTCTCGCCGCCTATGCATTATTCAAAGACTATAAGCTGCGGCACCGTGCCGCTGAATTTCTTTCTATATAAGATGCGACACCTATTATTTATAGCCTAAAAGGCTACAAGCAAAATAATTTTTAGTCTATAGAATCAAAGTATTAATTCTGGGTAAATACTTCAGCATCACCACAGGAATAATAGAATGACTAAGAATGAATACAAAATACGTGGCAACGGACATCAGCAGAATAAATGGTACATGAAATTCAGATTCATAATTCTAACCATATATTGTTTCCTTGTAGGTTTCTCACCCACGAGCTTTGCTCAGACACCACCCCCAAACTGCGCAGGGCTGACAACAGAACTCTGTTCTACATTGCTGGAATTACACAGACAACGACAAGAGCAATGGAACCAGATGCAGCGCGATATGAAGGTGTCAGCAGCAAAGCGCGCAGCTGAACAGGCAGAAAATGATCATCAAAGGCAAGCCTTCGCTTGGCAGTGGCAAGAAAAGCAGCAAAGAGAAATAGAACTTGCCTGTAAGAAAAAGGGGATAACGGATCAGTACTGGCAAGAATGCATTTTGGATCGAATTCCAGGTGCAAGGAATGAGGTTGCGGTAGCTGAAGGAAAAAAATATTGTGACCGCACAGCTCCATGCACTAGGCCCAAAATCAAACGTGGGTGGATATTTGGCGTCACCACTGCACATGAATGCTTTGAAAAATATGGGAAACGCACATCCCTTAAGTCATCTGCCTATTACATTCGAACAGCTTGTTACGGCCTGTACGAAGACAAGTAAAAGAATTTTGTCGTTGTACTTTGTTGGACTCCTTGCTCACTCTTCAAAAAAACCAGAAAAAATTTGTATGACATAGGTAAGAATACCCGTGTGCGGCATCAATTCCCCCTGGGGGTGGATGAAGCGCTCCAAAGAATTCTTTTTCTAGCTCATCGCACAGCTACACTAACTAACTGATTGCTTCTACTTTTAACACAAAGATGTTGATGTAATGGAGATTTTTTATTCAGTCGAAACTGCTTTCAACACAATGCCATGGGGGTATTTTTGGGGGTACAACAAAAGACAAAAATAATAAATCATATAATAATCAAATTGTTATTAACTTTGTTTTGTGGTGCCCATCCCACCAATACTTTCCAAGCAGTCCAACAAAGGCCGGAAACCTCAAGCAAACACAAGGGTTCCGGCCTTTCTGTATTTGCGAAAAGTTCGGGGCGATCCGGTGAAAAATAGCGCATCGGCGCTGCCGTGCCCTAGGCAGCCGCGCCAGTAAATACGGAGGCATGGGACATGGGCACAGCCCAATGCTTACCTCATTACCTCAGCCTTCCCACTCGTTCGCGTGCGCGGGATGCGCGGGCAGAAGGGGGCGCAGCCTAATACCAAATCCCACTACCGAAAATTACCCCTGCCGCAGGCTGGCAATTACCGCAGGCTTGACCCTTGCCACAGGCCTATTCAGCGGCCAGCGCCTGACAATAAGAAACCAGACGGTTGATGTTGCGTCGGGTCAAACATATCTCGGCAAAGGCTGAAACTGTATCCGCGCTTCGCCCTGCCGCCAGACACTGCCTGGTGAGTTTTTCAGTCTGCTGCGGGGTCAGGCTCAAGCAGCCGGGTTCACGCAGCAGAATACTGACCAGCCCCCGGCCAAAAGTCCATTTGTGCACATAGCGTTCAATCAATGTCACCGACCAAGGCAGCGCCGTATTGCTGGATAGCCACCCCCAATCCCACCGATCCTGATAACGTTCGATCAGCGCCTCCGACCAGGGCAGCGCGATATTTCTGGATAGTCCCTGCAA
>CALHZD010000059.1 GCA_938040985.1 uncultured Propionivibrio sp. | reverse complement strand
CCTTGCCGTACTACTCGTACTGTCAGCGGCTCGCCGCCTTGTCTTTTGGCAAAGTTGAGCCGCTATTTGCGCTTTCGGAGCACCTCCTCGGAAACCCGCGTAAATAGGGAATTCCCCCAGTGCCCCATCTGAATCCCCCGTAGATAGGGGGTTTGCGGGCAGCCACCCGGGAACACGCATGGATAAAGGAGTTCCGGGTAGGTACCTCTGGAACCCGCTTAGACAGGGCATCTCAGCAGGCAAAAAGAAGATGCTCTGAAAGCTACGCAAATAAACCAGAAAACATAAAATTCCCTGAAGCCCTTTAAATACGTGGGGATCAGAGCATCAAAAAACATAAACCGAAGATAGCCTCTTCTTTTGCCAAACTACGGTGTTGCTGCGTTGGCTCGCCTTGCCGTACGACTCGTATTGTTTTCGGCTCGCCGCTTTGTCTTTTGGCAAAGTTGAGCTGCTATTAAGCTTTCGGGGCACTCCTCGGAAACACGCGTGAATAGGGCATTCCCCGGCACCCCATCGGGAACCCGTGTGGATAAAGGCGCTCCGGGCAGACACCTCTGAAACCCTTATGAATAAAGGACTTCAGGGTACACCTCTCTGAGATACCCTGTTTATAAGGGTTTCAAGGTACTCATTTGGAGATGCACGTAAATCAAGGAGCTCAGTGCTCCCTTTGGGAAAAGGATAACGTAGCGGTAGCGTTGGCAGTCGATGGGTTTTTTAATTCTCCCCCTGTGTAGAGATGCTCCGGAGGGGCGGAAAAGGCGACAAGCCGAAGGTTTGGCTTCTGTTATTTCAGATGGGATTTGATATTGCCTTGGGCGTTTCTTTGTGCCCTTGACGTTCTTTTTATCTTTTTACTCTATCACCAAATCCCTCTCGCACAGGGTGAGGGGCTTTTAGGGCGCTGCGAAACCCGCGTGGATAAAGGACTTCCAGACATGAACCTCTGAGACCCTTATCAATAAAGGGCTGGCGGGCAAGGCGCCCGGAGATGCCCGTAAATAAAGGACCTCCGGGCGCCTGCCCGGAGGCGTCCTGTTTTTAAGGGTTTCAGTATGCGCCTTCGGAGATGCCCATTCCACGCGGGTTTCAGGGACGCTCATTTCTTATTCCTCACGCCGATAGGCGACTCAGGCGGCGACCTGCGGGTTCAGCGCGTACAGCCCCGTCAGCCTGGCCTGGGCGAGAATGTGTCCATGCAGGGCGGCGCGCGCCTGGGGGCCGGTGAATTTGCCCTCGATCGGTAGCCGCTCGATGTCCAGCGCATAGAGTGTGAAGATGTAGTGGTGGACGATTTCGTCATTCCATGGCGGGCATGGGCCATCGTAACCAAAGTAATCGCCGCGCATGTCGTGATCGCCCGCAAACCAGGTCGTGTAATCGTTGAGTCCCTGGCGCGCGCCGTGTAATGCGGCCGGACCGGCTTTGCCGCGCGGCGTCACTTCTTTGGAAAATTCTCCTGCACGGATTTCGCGCAGGTCTGCCGGCAGATCGACCAGCGTCCAGTGAAAGAACTCGATGCGCGGCAGGCTGGCCGGCACGCTGCGCCCTTCCTGGTTGACGTCGTCGCCCCGGCTCGGAACATCCGGGTCATGGCAGATCAGCGCAAAGGATTGGGTTTTTTCCGGCGCTTCGCTCCATGCCAGATGCGGGTTCATGTTTTTGCCGAGGCAAACATGGTGCGTCGGATCGGGCAGGCAGAAGGAAAAATCCCCGGGGATTTTTTGACCATCGGTGAAGCTGTTGCTGAAAAGTTTCATAGCGCGATCTCCTCGTTGGGGGCCGAAGGGCTCAGGCTTTCCGTTGAAAATCCCGCAGCCGGAAGCCCGTAATGAAAAGTGTCATGAAATACGTCGCGGCAGCAAGCGGCGCCAGCCATGCCAGCCGGAACAGGCGCTCGGCAGATGTCCAGCGTAACCATTCCGCGTCCTGGCCGGCGGCCAGCCAAAGCACGCTGCCCATGCACAAGAGCGCCAGTGCCAGTTTGCCATAAAACGCCGGCCAGCCCGGCTGCGGCGTATAAATGGTGTGCCGGCGCAGGCCGCAGTAGAGCAGCGCGGCGTTGAGGCAAGCGGCCAGCCCGATCGCCAGCGCCAGCCCGGCGTGTTGCAGCCAGCCGATGAGCGCCAAATTGAGCGCCTGCGTTGTGCATAGGGTCAGGATGCCGATCCTGACCGGCGTGCGGATGTTCTGGCGGGCATAAAAACCGGGCGCCAGCACTTTGACAAGGATCATGCCCAGTAGGCCGATGCTGTAGGCGACCAGCGCATTGCGCGTCATCAGCACGTCATGGGCGGTAAAAGCGCCGTGGTGGAAGAGCGTGGCGATCAGCGGCACGGCGATGATCGCCAGCGCCAGGGCGGCGGGCGCGGCTAGCAGAAAGGTCAGGCGCAAGCCCCAGTCGAGCAGTTTTGAATATTCCTCCGTATTGTCGTCGGCGTGGTATTTGGCGAGCGAGGGCAGCAGGATGGTGCCCAGCGCCGCGCCCAGCATGCCGGCGGGGAATTCCATCAACCGGTCGGCGTAGTAAAGCCAGGAGACGCTGCCCGTTTCCAGAAAAGACGCAAAGATGGTGTTGATCAGCAAACTGATTTGTGAAACCGAAACGCCGACTACGGCCGGCGCCATCAGTTTCAGAATGCGGCGTACGCCCTCATCCCGCCAGTCCAGGACAAAGCGCGGCAGCATGCCGATGCGCCTGAGGCTGGGCAACTGGAAGGCGAGCTGCAGCGCGCCGCCGAGGAAAACCGCCCAGCCGAGCGCCATGACCGGTTGTGAAATATGGGGAACGGCAAACAGCGCCATGCCGATCATGGCGACGTTGAGCAGCACCGGCGTGAATGCCGGCACGGCAAAGCGGCTCCAGGTATTGAGAATACCGCCGGCGAGCGCGACCAGCGACATGAACAGAATGTAAGGGAAGGTGATGCGCGTCAGCGTGACGGTGAGTGCGAATTTATCCGGTGTATCTGCAAAACCGGGCGCGGAAACATATACCAGCAGCGGTGCGCCGACCATACCGAGCAACGTGACCCCAAGCAGGACAAGGAACAGCAGGGTTGCCACACGGTCAATCAAGTGCTTTGCCTCGGAATCGCCGCTTTTGTTCTTGTATTCGCCGAGGATGGGAACAAAAGCCTGTGAGAAGGCGCCCTCGGCAAAAAGCCGGCGCAACAGGTTGGGCAGTTTGAAAGCAACAAAAAAAGCGTCGGTCATCATGCCGGCGCCAAAAACGCGGGCGATGACGAAGTCGCGCACAAATCCAAGAATGCGCGAGAGCAGGATCATACCGCTGACGGTGGCGAGCGCTTTGAGCAGGTTCATCGTTGTTTTGCTTTCAGGCCATCATCTTATTCCATTTCCAGTTCCAGGCAATTTAATGCCGTCCAAGGATTATCGACCGCCTACGCGATTTCGATACGAATTCTGGCAGCGTTCTGCGGCTCGGCGCTGATATCGGATGTTGACGGGGAGTTCTGCATAAATGTCGATAGCGCCAAATCGTGGAAAATTCTTGCGCAGCGCGGCATGTCACTGTAAAATCGCCCACTTTCGATTAACCCCTACTCTATTTAGGACAAAGATTCATGGCCAATAGCGCACAAGCGCGCAAGCGCGCCCGCCAAGCCAACACGCACCGCGCCCACAACGCCAGTCTGCGCTCGACCCTGCGCACGGCCGTTAAGCGCGTGCAAAAGGCGATTCTCGCCGGTGATCAGGCGGCGGCAAAGAATATTTATCAAGAATCGGTTTCGGTGATCGACCGGATTGCCGACAAGGATGTAATCCACAAAAATAAGGCGGCGCGTCACAAGAGCCGCCTGTCGGCGCAGATCAAAGCGCTTGCAGGCTGATTTTTGACGCTTGAAGCGCGTTGGGAATTGTTATAAACGGCGTCATAGACGCCGTTTTGTTTTTCTGTCTAACAAGGCAGAAAAACGGAATGAATATTTCAACCAGAATATGCGCTATTGAGAGCGTTACAGCGCGGGCACGATGTACAAGCCCCGGGTTTTCCCTTAGAATCCTTTCCCTGCCGGAAAATTCTTCCGGCAGATTTTTCGATTTCAGCAGAATGTGCGGTTGCGTGGTTTTGGGTTTTGTTAATCTTTCCGGCGGCGCAAGCCGCCATTTTATTTTAAGCGTCCGCTATCGAGCGGAGCGGAATGTCAGGAGATGTTGATGTCCCATGTGATGAATACATACGCTCGTTTGCCGGTAGCATTGAGCCACGGTGAAGGGAGCTGGGTCACTGATACTGAAGGGAAACTCTACCTGGACGCACTGGCCGGAATCGCCGTATCGACGCTCGGCCATAACCATCCCGATCTGGTCATGGCCATTTCCGCGCAGGCGGGTCGTTTGCTGCATAGTTCCAATATTTATCGCATGCCACAACAGGAGCAGCTGGCTGACAAGTTGGCCGTGCTATCAGGCATGCAGGAAGTGTTTTTCTGCAATTCTGGCTGTGAGGCCAATGAGGCGGCAATCAAGCTGGCGCGTTTTTATGGGCACCGGCGTGGTATTGACGAACCGCAGATTATCGTCATGGAAAAAGCTTTTCATGGACGTACATTGGCGACTTTGTCGGCAACCGGAAACCGTAAGGCGCAGGCGGGATTCGAGCCGCTCGTCCCCGGTTTTATCCGCGCGCCATTCAACGATCTGGCTGCCATCCATGCGCTTGCCGAACAGAATCCATCGATTGTCGCCGTCATGATCGAGGTCGTGCAAGGCGAGGGGGGCGTGCACATGGCGGATATCGAGTATCTGCGCGCTTTGCGCACCTTATGCGATGAACGCGGCTGGTTGCTGATTTGCGATGAAGTGCAGTGCGGTATGGGGCGCACCGGCACCTGGTTCGCCTTTCAGCATGCTGGCATCGTCCCTGATGTCGCCACGCTGGCCAAAGGATTGGCCGGTGGCGTGCCGATTGGCGCCTGTCTGGCGGCGGGCAAGGCAGCGGGGTTGTTCGGGCCGGGTAACCACGGCTCGACTTTTGGCGGCAACCAGTTGGCAACGACAGCGGCATTGACGGTGCTGAACGTCGTCGAGCGTGACGGCCTGATGGGTAATGCGATCCGGCAGGGCGCGCTGATTCGCAATGGCTTGGGGGCCGCGCTGGCTGGGGTTCGTGGGGTTGTCGATGTTCGCGGCCAGGGGCTGATGATTGGTATCGAACTCGATCGGCCATGCGCCGAGCTGATGACACGTGCACTGTCGATTGGGTTGCTCATCAATGTAACGGCCGAAAAGGTAATTCGTTTGCTGCCGCCGCTGACGTTTTCCGAAGAAGAGTCGAAGGAGCTGGTTGCCCGTCTCGCAGAATTGATCCACGACTTTCTGAAGATTTAATCGGAGTTGACGATGACAACCGGCAATTCGACTTTCGCCGTCAAGCATTTTCTGCAATTCAAGGATTTTACACGCGAAGAATTTTCCTACCTGTTTGAGCGGACGCGCTGGATCAAAGCGCAGTTCAAGGGGTATCAGCGCTATTGGCCGCTGGCCGACCGTACGCTGGTCATGATTTTCGAGAAAGCGAGCACGCGTACACGCCTGTCGTTCGAGGCGGGAATGCAGCAGCTTGGCGGCAATGCCATTTACCTCAATACCCGTGACTCGCAATTGGGGCGTGGTGAGCCGGTGGAAGATGCCGCCCAGGTCATGTCGAGAATGTGCGATCTGATCATGATCCGGACATTTGAGCAGCGTATCGTCGAACGTCTGGCCTCTGCGTCACGGGTGCCGGTTATCAACGGACTGACCAACGAATTTCACCCGTGCCAGATCATGGCCGATATTTACACCTACATCGAACAGCGCGGGCCGATACAGGGCAAAACCGTATGCTGGATCGGCGACTCAAACAATATGTGCTACACCTGGCTACAGGCGGCAGAAACGCTGGATTTCAAAGTTAATGTCTCGACGCCGCCAGGTTACGAAATCAAGCCTGAACTGGCCGGCTTAAAGAATGTCGGGCATTTTGAATGTTTTTCCGATCCGCGGGCGGCAGCGCAGGGCGCCGATATCGTCACGACGGATGTGTGGACATCAATGGGCTTTGAGGTGGAAAACGAGGTTAGATTGCGCGATTTTGCCAATTGGCGGGTAGATGCCGCCATGATGCGTCTTGCCAGGCCGGAAGCGATTTTCCTGCACTGTCTGCCGGCACATCGTGGTGAAGAGGTGACGGCGGAGGTCATCGATGGCGCGCAGAGCCGCGTTTGGGACGAGGCCGAAAACCGGCTGCATGTGCAGAAAGCATTGATGGAGTACCTGGTGCTTGGCCGGGTCTGAGCGCGCCAGAATTTGAATGATTGATAGGTAGATGGGTAGTTCGTGACGCAGCCGGATAAAGCTGCATTTGTAAAATACGCAAGCATGGAGCAATGGAAATGAGCGATATCAAAAAAGTGGTTCTCGCCTACTCAGGCGGCCTCGACACCTCGGTCATCCTCAAATGGTTGCAGGATGTTTACCAGTGCGAAGTCGTGACCTTCACGGCCGATCTCGGCCAGGACGAAGAGCTGGAACCGGCGCGTGCCAAGGCATTGAAGCTGGGCATCAAACCGGAAAACATCCATATCGAAGATCTCTGCGAAGAATTCGTGCGCGATTACGTTTTTCCGATGTTCCGCGCCAACGCGGTTTATGAAGGCGAATACCTGCTGGGCACGTCTATTGCGCGGCCGCTGATCGCCAAGCGCATGGTTGAAATCGCCAAACAGACCGGCGCGCAGGCTGTCTGTCACGGCGCGACGGGCAAAGGCAACGATCAGGTGCGTTTCGAGCTGGGGGCGTATGCGCTTAACCCGAACATCAAGATCATCGCGCCGTGGCGTGAGTGGGATTTGCTTTCGCGCGAGAAGCTGCTGGCTTACGCGGAAAAGCATGGCATTCCGATCGAAATGAAGCATAAACAGGGCGGTTCCCCCTATTCGATGGATGCGAATATGCTGCACATCAGTTACGAAGGCCGCCATTTGGAAGATCCGTCGGCGGAGGCGGAAGCCTCAATGTGGCGCTGGACGGTTGCTCCGGAAGCGGCGCCCGACAAGGCGGAATACGTTGACCTGGAATTTGCTAAAGGCGATCTTGTCGCTATCAACGGTGAGCGCATGAGCGCCGACAAACTGCTGCGCAAGCTCAATGAACTCGGCGGCAAGCACGGCATCGGTCGGCTCGATCTCGTTGAGAACCGCTATGTCGGCATGAAATCGCGCGGCTGTTATGAAACGCCGGGCGGCACGATTCTGTTGAAAGCGCATCGCGCCATGGAATCGATCACGCTCGACCGGGAAGTCGCGCACCTTAAGGATGATCTGATGCCCCGTTACGCCAGCCTGATTTACAACGGCTACTGGTGGGCGCCGGAGCGTATTGCTCTGCAGGCGCTGATCGACCACACGCAGCAAAATGTCAATGGCTGGGTGCGCCTCAAACTGTATAAAGGTAACGTGGCCGTTGTCGGTCGCGACTCGAAGACTGACTCGCTGTTCGATCCTACCATAGCCACCTTCGAGGATGATGCGGGCGCGTTCGACCAGAAAGATGCCGGCGGCTTTATCAAGCTCAATGCATTGCGCATGCGTATCGCCGCCAACCACAGGGCGCGCAAGGGCTGATCGAAGGATTGCCGCGTTGTTTGCTTTCCCCCGCGACGCCGCCTTCC
>CALHZD010000058.1 GCA_938040985.1 uncultured Propionivibrio sp. | reverse complement strand
CCGATCAACGCCATCGTAACCGGCAGGTTTTGCTCGAACGGCGCGCTGGCAAAATGCCTGTCCATGCGCTCGGCGCCCCCCAGCATTTCATCGAAGGCTTGCGGGCCGATGGCGATCATCAGCGCCAGCCCCACCGCCGACCACAAGGAATAGCGCCCGCCGACCCAATCCCAGATTGGAAAAATGCAATCCTTGTTGACGCCGAACTCGACAGCGCGCTCGGGTTTACTCGACACTGCCGCGAAATGGTTTTGCAACACCACATCCTCGCCCAGATTGGCGCGCAACCAGGTACGCGCCGTGTCGGCGTTGAACAGCGTCTCCTGCGTCGTAAAGGTTTTACTGACGACAATGAACAGCGTTGTGCGCGGATCAAGGCTCTGCAACAGCGTCGCCATCTGCGCACCATCAAGATTTGAAACGTAATGCACGCCCAGCGACGGATGCGCCACCGAACGCAGCGCATAATTCATCATTTTCGGCCCCAGATCGGAGCCGCCGATGCCGATATTGACGACATCCTTGATCGGCGCGCCCTGGTGGCCCAGGCATTTTCCGGCGCGCAGGCGGTCGGCGAACTCGGCCATCCGGCGGCGCGTTGCCAGCACGTCCGGCATCACGTCGACGCCTGCGGAAGGAAACGGCGCGCCGGAATGGCGCAGCGCCACATGCAGCGCAGCGCGGTCTTCGGTATTGTTAATGTGCTCGCCGGCGAACATGCGCCGAATGCCTTCCTCTACGCCGCGCTCCTGCGCCAACGCGCGCAATAGCTGCAATGTCTGCCCCGTCAGGCGCTGCTTGGAAAAATCGTAGAACAACCCTTCAAACGAGAAACTGAGCGCGGCGACCCGCTGCGGATCTTCCGCGAACAGTTCGCGCAACGATTTCTCTGCCAACGCCTGACGATGCGCCTCAAGATCCCGCCATGCCTTTGAACGCGTCAACATCATGAGCTTTCCCCTTGATTCATCTTTTCTGTTCCCCGCCCGCCTTACGGCATGCAACGTTCCTCCCATACCATTATGGCAAAGAACCGGCGTATACAACAGGCTGACGGCAAAAAAATCTGTGCTTGTAGCGCCGGTCGGCGGGACTCCGGCGCGCCGGAAAACGCCCGGCCTTAAATGAGGCCAAACAATGCCAAAAAGCTGGCAAAAGCATGGGATAATAGCGGGTGACGTTGCGGGACAAGCAAGGGAGCATGCAGAAAAAACTGCGCGCCTCCAGGGTTCGTATCAGCCGCCACACAGCGGGCGCTTCTCCGAACCTTTCCGTGATCAAAAGACCTGTGGCATCGAATGCGCTTATCGGCACGCGCTGTCTTGCCGATAAGATGGCGCCGTAAATCTTTGTCGATTGTATTTGTATTATTGTTGAATCGGATTATCAGATTTTTTCACTGTATATAAAGGAAAGAAGCCATGACTATCAAAGTAGGCATCAACGGTTTTGGTCGTATCGGAAGAATGGTCTTCCGCGCCGCGGTTCAGAATTTCAAGGATATCGAGATCGTTGGCATCAACGATCTGCTCGAACCCGACTATGTCGCCTATATGCTGAAATTCGATTCCGTTCATGGCCGCTTCAAGGGCGATGTGTCGGTCGACGGCAACTTTCTAGTCGTCAACGGAAAAAAGATTCGTCTAACCGCCTGCAAGGACCCCGCCGAACTGAAATGGGGTGAGGTCGGCGCAGACATCATCGTCGAATCCACTGGCTTGTTCCTGACGAAGGAAACGGCGCAGAAGCACATCGACGCAGGCGCCAAAAAAGTCATCATGTCGGCGCCTTCGAAAGACGATACGCCGATGTTCGTTTTTGGCGTCAACAGCGCTGCCTACGCAGGCGAACCGATCATCTCCAACGCTTCGTGCACAACCAACTGCCTGGCGCCGCTGGCCAAGGTCGTTAACGACACCTTCGGTATCAAGCGCGGCCTGATGACCACGGTACACGCGACGACCAATACACAGAAAACGGTCGATGCCCCGTCGAACAAGGACTGGCGCGGCGGGCGTGGCATCCTGGAAAATATCATCCCGTCCTCGACCGGCGCCGCCAAAGCCGTCGGCAAGGTCATCCCCGCGCTGAACAAGAAACTCACCGGTATGGCCTTCCGCGTACCGACCTCCGACGTTTCCGTTGTCGACCTGACCTGCGAGCTTGAAAAACCAGCTTCCTATGAGGAAATCTGCGCCGCGCTCAAGGACGCGTCGGAAGGCGCGTTCAAGGGCGTCATTGGCTATACCGAGGACAAGGTCGTCTCGACCGATTTCCGTGGTGAGTCCTGTACTTCAGTGTTTGACGCCGACGCCGGCATCGCGCTCGACCCGACGTTCGTCAAGCTGGTTTCCTGGTATGACAATGAATGGGGCTATTCCAACAAGGTGCTGGAAATGATCCGCGTCATGGCGACCAAGTAAGCGTCCGACTGCGACCAACTGTTCCCAGCCAGGCAATGCCGCGGCGGCGACACCCAGGGAAGGCGCAAGAGCGCATTGCTCCAAACGCCTTCCCTCTCTTTTTTGTTTCGACTTTTTAACGGATGACTGTCATGACTTTCAAACGCCTGACCGATCTTGATGTCAGCGGCAAGCGCGTCTTTATCCGCGCCGACCTCAACGTGCCGCAGGACGACCACCTCGCCATTACCGACGATACACGCATCCGCGCTGCTTTGCCGGGCATCCGCTACGCCTTGTCCAAAGGCGCCGCGGTCATGGTGACTTCGCACCTGGGCCGCCCGACCGAAGGCGAATGCAAGCCTGGAGACTCGCTCGCTCCCGTCGCCAAACGGCTGTCCGAACTGCTCGGTCAGCCTGTCCGCCTGGTACAGAACTGGATTGACGGCGGTTTCGAGATCAAACCCGGCGAAGTCGTCATGCTTGAAAACAGCCGCTGCAACAAGGGCGAAAAGAAGTGCGACGATGATCTTTCACGGAAAATGGCATCGCTCTGTGACGTCTGGGTCATGGACGCTTTCGGCACCGCACACCGCGCCGAAGCCACCACCTATGGCATGGGCAAGTACGCAAAAATCGCCTGCGCCGGCCCCTGTGTCGCCTCCGAACTGGAAGCGCTGACCAAAGCGCTGGCGCAACCGGCGCGCCCGCTTGTCGCCATCGTCGGCGGTTCCAAGGTCTCGACCAAGCTGACTGTGCTGGAAAGCTTGTCCGCCAAGGTCGATCAGCTGGTTGTCGGCGGCGGCATCGCCAATACCTTCCTGCTTGCTGCCGGAAAAAAAATCGGCAAGTCGCTTGCTGAACCCGATCTCGTTGATCAGGCCAAAGCCGTCATGAATAAAGTCAAGGTGCCGTTGCCAACCGATGTTGTCGTCGCCAAGGAATTCTCGGCCACGGCGCAGGCGACGGTAAAAAGCGTCGATGAAGTCGCCGACGACGATATGATCCTCGACATCGGGCCGCAATCGGCCAAAGCGTTGGCTGGCATCATCGCCCAGGCCGGCACCGTCGTTTGGAACGGGCCGGTCGGCGTCTTTGAAATGGCGCCCTTCGCAGGCGGCACCAAAGCGCTGGCAGAGGCCGTCGCGGCTTCCAAGGCCTTTACGCTGGCTGGCGGCGGCGACACCGTATCGGCCATTCACGTTTTTGGTATTAAGGACAAGGTCGGCTATATCTCTACCGCAGGCGGCGCTTTCCTCGAATTTCTCGAAGGCAAACGCCTGCCTGCCGTGGAAATTCTCGAATCGCGCAACGCAGGCTGAGCCGCAGGCATCGGCCGCCCGAACATTCAGGCGCGGCAACGCCAGCATAATCCGCCATTTATCCGGCTTACTGCCAAATGCAGCCGGACAAATGGCAAAACACGTCGCGGCATCATACGCACGGAACAGCCCGCAAATGCGCACTTGGCTTGTATGTACGAACGGTTTGCAGGAAAATCAAAAATCGAGTGGATGAGAAAATTTATCGAAAAGGTTACATAACATGGATATTCATCTCTATTTCTCGCTAATCCCGGAAGCGCTCATTGCTTCCAATCTGCCGCCGGAACGGTTCGGCCAGTATTATTCGACGGGCAACAGCTATAAGTCCAAGGGACAGAGCATGTTCTTCGAGGTCGATCCGAATTTTCGCAACGAATATTTCGACATCGATAGCGCCTTTGCCCGCTGCGTCCCCAATGCCGAGGGCCGTCCCAAACATTCGGTGTACATCTCGGTCTATCGCGTACTTGAACACCTTCCGGTCAGCGCGCTCGGCAAGCTTTATCTGACGACCGCTTACGGTCAGGCCATCGGTATCGAACGGGGCAGTAGCATTCCGCGCGATCCGGAATACAGCCTGCATCTGTATCAGGACATGGTGCCGGTCAACAGTCTCGTCGTCAGCAACCTTGACCCGGGGCATTTCTACGAAAGCGTGACGCTTCACCCGGAAAAATTCATTCGCTTCCCCGGCCTGTTCTTTGTCGAACTTGAACTTGGTGCGCTGGCGAACGACCCGGAAAACGGACCGGTGGGCGATCTGCCTTACTCGTTCATCCATCACTTGCGCGAGGCCCTGCTTGAACTTAAGCCGCCGACAGGTACGGCGCCAAGCGCCAAGCAGACCAAGCTGGTGCACCGCGTACATTCGCTCGAATTTCCCTACCGGATGGTCAAGCGCGGCTTCTACATCGGCAACGGTCACGACATGGCTTTTTACCCGATGCCTTCGCACCACGAGCTGCGCGACAAATACAGCAGGTGGTGGCATTCGGCCAACCTCTGAATACGATGCAACAGCGCTGTAAACCGCCCTGTGGACAGCGGGCGGTTTACAGTAGAATTCCAGAGAAATCACCCTCTGGACAGCGATTCCAAACGGCAGCATTTCCAATGCCTTCCCAGCGGTTTTGCCGGCCGCGCTTTAAGGGCACGCCATGATTCGCCACACCAAAATCGTTGCCACACTCGGTCCGGCCTCCAGCAGCCCGCAGGCGCTGGAGCGCCTATTGCGGGCCGGCGTCGATGTCGTTCGGCTGAATTTCTCGCATGGCAAGGCGGAGGACCACATCGCACTGGCTGATACTGTGCGCCAGGTCGCCGCTTCTCTCAAGCGTCCCGTCGGTATTCTGGCCGACCTGCAGGGGCCGAAAATACGTATCGGCAAATTCGAGAACGGCAAAATCTTGCTGAAAGAAGGCGACGGCTTCATTCTCGACGCCCAATGCAAGCTCGGCAACCAGGAACGCATCGGTCTCGACTACAAGAATCTGCCGCACGACGTCAACCGCGGCAGCATCCTGCTGCTCGACGACGGCCGCATCGTCCTGGAAGTCAGCCATGTGGCCGGCGCGGAAATCCATACGCGCGTGCGCCACGGCGGCGAGCTGTCAAACAACAAGGGCATCAACCGCCAGGGCGGCGGCCTCTCGGCGCCGGCGCTGACCGCCAAGGATATGGACGACATCAAGATAGCGGCGCAGATGGGTGCAGACTTTCTCGCCGTCTCTTTCCCCAAGAGCGCCTCGGATATGTACATGGCGCGCCAGTTGATGCGGGCTGCGGGCGGGGACGCATTGACCATTGCAAAAATCGAACGCGTCGAGGCCGTCGATGCGCTGGCGGAAATTCTTGATGCCTCCGACGGACTAATGGTCGCACGCGGTGATCTGGCAGTCGAAGTCGGCGATGCGGCGGTGCCGGCGCTGCAAAAACGTATGATCCGCATGGCGCGCGAACGGAACAAACTGGCGATCACCGCCACGCAAATGATGGAATCGATGATCCACGCGCCGACACCAACCCGCGCCGAAGTCTCCGACGTTGCCAACGCCGTCATCGACGGCACCGACGCCGTGATGCTTTCGGCCGAAACCGCCGTAGGAAGCTACCCGGTGCAGACGGTTGAGGCCATGGCGCGCATCTGCCGGGCAGCGGAAAAATCGATGCCGATCACGCTTGACCGCGAATTTCTCGACCGCGTTTTTACCCGAATCGATCAGTCGATCGCTCTTTCCGCGCTGTTCGCCGCCTATCACCTGAACGTCAAGGCGATCGTTGCGCTGACCAGTTCCGGCTCTACGGCGCTCTGGATGAGCCGCCTCGATTGCGGCGTGCCGATTTTCGCGCTGACGCAGGAAGCCGCCTCATTACCCAAAATGTCACTTTTCCGCCAGGTTACGCCCCTGCTGATCGACCCAATGCCCGACGACCGTACCGGTATGCGGCGCGAAATCGAGCGTCGGCTGATAGAAGCTGACGTAGCCGCCGAAGGCGACCTCATCGTCCTCACCTACGGCGACCGTCACGGCACATCCGGCGGCACCAACACACTGTCCATCATGCGTATCGGGGAAGCCGACCATACCGCCGCCCCGAACATGCACATTCCACCGTTTCATTGACCAAGGAGGAAATCATGCCACTCGTTTCATTGCGCCAGTTGCTCGACCACGCCGCCGAACATAGCTACGGACTGCCGGCATTCAACGTCAATAACATGGAGCAGGTCATCGCCATCATGGAAGCGGCCCGCGAAACCGACTCGCCCGTCATCATGCAGGCCTCGGCCGGCGCGCGCAAATATGCCGGCGAACCTTTCTTGCGCCACCAAATCTTGGCGGCGCTTGAAGCCTATCCCGACACGCCTATCGTCATGCACCAGGATCACGGCCAATCGCCGGCGGTCTGCATGGCGGCGATCCGTTCCGGCTTTTCCTCGGTGATGATGGACGGTTCGCTCCAGGCGGACGGCAAAACGGTCTCTTCCTACGAATATAACGTGGCGACGACGAAGAAAGTCACCGAATTCTCCCACTCGATCGGCGTTTCGGTGGAAGGGGAATTGGGCGTGCTCGGCTCGCTTGAGACGATGAAAGGCGACAAGGAAGACGGCCACGGCGCCGAAGGCACGATGACGCGCGAACAACTGCTCACCGATGTCGAGCAGGCTGCCGATTTCGTCAAACAGACGCAGTGCGACGCACTGGCCATCGCCATTGGCACCAGCCACGGCGCGTACAAGTTCACCAAGCGCCCAACCGGCGACATTCTGGCCATCGACCGCATCGCTGAAATCCATGCGCGCATTCCGAATACGCACCTGGTCATGCATGGTTCTTCGTCCGTACCGCAGGAATTTCTGGCCGAAATCCGCGAATTCGGCGGCGATATGAAGGAAACCTACGGCGTGCCGGTCGAAGAAATCGTGCGCGGCATCAAGCACGGCGTGCGCAAGGTCAATATCGACACCGACATTCGTCTGGCAATGACCGGCGCTATACGCCGCTACTTTGTCGAGAACCCCAGCAAATTCGATCCGCGCGACTACCTCAAACCCGCGCGCGAAGCCGCCAAGAAACTCTGCCGCGCCCGTTTCGAGGCCTTTGGCGCCGCCGGTCAGGCTGGCAAGATCAAGGCGATTCCGCTCAGCACGATGGCTGAACGCTACAGTCGAGGCGAGCTCGATCAGATCGTCCGCTGATGACTTGTCGCGCCATCGGAGTCTGTCGCGCCACCCCGTATCCGCGCGCGATACGGGCGACCTGAAGCATTCGCAAGGCCAGGCAGATAGCAACAAGCTTGGTCTTGCCGCTTCTTACGGTCGGCGTTTCAACACAGCATTGCAATGAGGTGCGGCCTATGTTGGCCTGTGATGCGCCGCCCCGATTTGGAAGAAATTAAGCACGCCCGATAACCCCGGGTTCTACTGCCTAAAGCAAGCGGCGCTTTAACCGAAAAACAATATTTGATGAATCTGATTCCTTCTGCTATGCCGGCATGTTTTACCGTATTGTCTCCGGCGCGCAGTCTCACAGAGAAAGCGCTTTTTACCAACCGGCCCTACCGGCCTGACCGTTCGCTACATTTCGCTTGACGACCTAGGCCGACGCCGACTTCTTTTTTATTCTCCTGCACCTAATCATGACCCAAGCTCTTTACCAGTCCTCGCTCAAAAGTCTATCGCTGCTCGGACGCGGCAAGGTCCGCGACATCTACGCCATTGATGATGACCGGCTGCTGATCGTCACCAGCGACCGCCTGTCCGCCTTTGACGCCGTACTGCCCGACCCGATTCCGCACAAGGGGCAGGTGCTCACGCAACTGGCCAATTTCTGGTTCGACCGGCTGGCGCACATTCTGCCCAACCAACTAACCGGGATTGATCCGGAATCAGTCGTCACACCGGAAGAACGCGCGCAGGTGCGCAACCGCAGCTTCGTCGTCAAACGGCTGCAGCCGCTGCCGATCGAAGCCGTCGTGCGCGGCTACCTGATCGGTTCCGGCTGGAAGGATTATCAGCGCAGCGGCGCCGTCTGCGGCATTGCGCTGCCGCCGGGGCTGCAATTGGCCGCCCGCCTGCCCGAACCCATCTTCACCCCGGCCAGCAAGGCAAAAGAAGGCCACGACGAGAATATTTCCTTCGCCCGGATGCAGGCCGACTGTGAGGCAGCCCTCTCAGACATCCTGCCCCGCGCAGGCAAAACCGGCGCGCAGATTGCCGAGCAGGCGCGTGCGGCGGCCCTTCAGCTTTATACGGAAGCCGCTGCCTACGCGCTCGAACGCGGCATCATCATTGCCGACACCAAGTTTGAATTCGGCGTTGACGCCGCCGGTACGCTGTATCTGATCGACGAGGCGCTCACGCCCGATTCATCGCGTTTCTGGCCCAAAGACAGTTATCAGCCCGGCCATAATCCGCCCTCGTACGACAAGCAGTATGTGCGCGACCATCTGGAAGCGATCGGCTGGAACAAACAGCCGCCCGCGCCGGCACTGCCCGCCGAGGTCATTGCGCGCACCAGCGCCAAATATATTGAGGCCTACGAACGTCTGACCGGCCGGAAGCTGGCTGATCCGCGCTGAGTATCGCCTTTCTTGCCGGCTTGCCCCGGCGCGTTTGCGCTGATCCGGCAAGTTTTTCTGCAAGGCAGCGGATCGACGCTGTAGAAAAAAGCGTTCCGGGCGGCCACAACCGCCCGCAGCGCCTGAAATACCAACTATCACCTATCAAACCATTCACCATGACTGACGCCAATCCTTTGCTTGATTTTTCCGGACTCCCCCGTTTTGACCGCATCGAACCGGCACACGTCCGCCCCGCCATTGATGCGCTGCTCGCCGAATCCCGCGCGCTCGTCGCACGGCTGACGACAGGCACCGTTCCCGCCACCTGGAAAGATTTTGTCGCGCCGCTCAATGACGGCATCGAACGACTCTCGCGCGCCTGGGGCATCGTCGGTCATCTGCATTCGGTCAATGACACTCCGGACTGGCGCGAAGCCTACAACGCCCTGCTGCCCGAAGTGTCGCGTTTCTACGCCGAACTGGGGCAAAATCTCGCGCTGTTCGCCCAATACAAGGCGCTGCGCGACAGTGCCGACTACGCCTCGCTGTCGGCGGCGCAGCAGCGCATCATCGACAACGAGCTGCGCGACTTCCGCCTCTCCGGCGCAGAACTGCCGGAAGCGCAGAAGCCGCGCTTTCAGGCAATCCAGGAAGAACAGGCCGCGCTCTCCGCCAAATTTTCTGAAAACCTGCTCGACGCCACCAATGCCTTTGCCGAGTACATCAGCGACGAGTCCGAACTCGCCGGCCTGCCGAGCGATGTCATCCAGGCCGCGCGCGAGGCTGCGGAGAAAGAAGGCAACAACGGCTGGAAATTCACGCTGCACATGCCGTCCTATCTTCCCGTCATGCAATACGCCGACAGCCGCCGGCTGCGCGCAGCGCTCTATCGCGCCTATGTCACGCGCGCCTCGGAATTCGGCCCGCCTGCGCTGAACAATGCCCCCCTCATGCGCCGCCTGCTCGAACTGCGGCAAGAAGAAGCCCACATGCTGGGTTACGCCAATTTTGCCGAGGTTTCGCTGACGCCGAAAATGGCTGAATCGGTCGAGCAGGTACTGGCTTTTCTGCGCGACCTGGCCGCCAAGGCGCGCCCGTTCGCCGAGAAAGATCTGGCCGAACTGCGTGAGTTTGCCGCCCAAACGCTGGGATTGCCCACCCTGGAAGCCTGGGATTACGCCTATGCCGCCGAAAAACTGCGGCAGGCGCGTTACGACTTCTCCGCTCAGGAAGTCAAACCTTATTTCACGGAGCCGACCGTCCTCGCCGGCCTCTTCCGCGCTATCGAAACGCTGTACGGCGTCCGCATTGCCCCCGACACCGCGCCGGTCTGGAACGCCGATGTGCGTTTTTTCCGCATTACGGACGCGGCCGGCCAACTTGTCGGACAGTTCTATCTCGACCTGTACGCGCGCGAAACAAAACGGGGCGGCGCCTGGATGGACGAAGCCATCGCGCGGCGCAGGCTGCCCGACGGCTCCGTGCAAACGCCTGTCGCTTATCTGGTCTGCAACTTTGCGCGCCCGGTCGGAGAAAAAAACGGCCGCCCGCTGCCCGCCACCCTGACGCATGATGAAGTCGAAACGCTGTTTCACGAAACCGGGCACGGCCTGCACCATTTGCTGACGCGGGTCGACGAATCGGGCGTGTCCGGCATCCGCGGCGTCGAATGGGATGCCGTCGAACTGCCTTCGCAGTTCATGGAAAACTATTGCTGGGAATGGTCGGTCATCGAGACACTGAGCGCGCACATTGAAACCGGCGCGCCGCTGCCGCGCGCGCTGTTCGAGAAAATGCGCGCGGCAAAAAATTTCCAGAGCGGCATGCAGATGCTGCGCCAAATCGAATTTTCGCTGTTCGATATGCTGCTGCACAGCCGCTTCGATCCGGCTGCCGGCGAGCAGGGGATCCTGCAACTGCTTGAGGCCGTGCGTCGTGAAGTCGCGGTCCTTTCGCCACCGGAGTGGAACCGTTTTGCCAACAGCTTCTCGCATATTTTCGCCGGCGGCTACGCGGCCGGTTACTACAGCTACAAATGGGCGGAAGTCCTTTCCGCCGACTGCTACGCCGCCTTCGAAGAGGCCGGCGATCCTTTCGATCCGGCAACCGGCAAACGCTTTCTCGACGAAATCCTTGCCGTCGGCGGCTCACGCCCGGCCCCTGACAGTTTCCGCGCATTTCGCGGCCGCGAACCCCGGGTGGACGCCCTGCTGCGCCACAGTGGTATGATTATCGAATAAAGGAGGAGACCATGAACGTCAAAATTGCCCTGCGCTCCGCGCTGCTGTTCACCGCCTTGACCTGTATCGCTGCGGCGCATGCCCAAACGACCTACCGCTGGGTCGACAAGAAAAGCGGTCGCACGGTCTATTCCGACCAACCGCCGCCCGCGGGCATCAACGCGACCGTCAATAACAAATCACCGGCAGCGGGTTCATCGCAGATCCCCTACGCCGCGCGGCAGGCCGCCGAAAGATTTCCGGTAACGCTCTACACGAGCGCCGATTGCGTGGATCTATGTAAACAGGCGCGCGACCTGCTCAACGGACGCGGCGTCCCCTTCACCGAAAAAATACTCAGCAGCAGACAGGAAATCGACGCCGTCAGCCCGCGTTTTGGCGGTCAGATGGTTTTCCCCAGCGTCAGCATCGGCTCGCAGAATCTGCAAGGCATCGAGACCGCCGCCTGGAACAATATCCTTGATCTGGCAGGCTATCCCGCCAAGGCCCCCTATGGCAGCAAGCCGTCGGGCGCATTCACCCAATCCCAATAAGCCGATCAATCAGCGCCACCACTTTGCGGCACGCCAGTGCGTCGGCACGGCGTGAAAAACCGGAAAGGGCGGCAATGCGCGAACCACGGAACGGGACGAATCGTCATGGAGCTTGCTAGCTGGAACGTCAACTCTCTGAAGGTCCGTCTGCCGCAACTGCTGGCATGGCTGGCAGCACGCCAGCCCGATGTTGTCTGCCTGCAGGAAACCAAGCTGGAAGACGCCAAATTTCCCCGCCTCGAAATTGAGGCTGCGGGCTATGCCGTCGCCTTCGCCGGACAGAAGACCTACAACGGCGTCGCCTTGCTCGCGCGCCAGCCGCTTGCCGATATCACCATCGGCAACCCGCATTTTCCCGACCCGCAACAACGCCTGATCGCCGCAACGATCGGCGGCATCCGCGTCATCTGCGCCTACGTGCCAAACGGTCAGGAAGTCGGCAGCGAAAAATATGCTTACAAACTCGCCTGGCTGGCGGCGCTCGCCCGCTGGCTGCGTGAAGAAGTCGCCGCGCACCCGCATCTGGCCATCGCCGGCGATTTCAACATCGCGCCGGATGACCGTGATGTGCATAACCCGGCTGCCTGGTCAGGCAAAATTCTGTGTTCGGCGGCCGAGCGCGCCGCCTTTCGCGCCCTGCTCGATTGCGGTCTGAAAGACAGTTTTCGCCTGTTCGACCAGCCCGAGAAAAGTTTTTCCTGGTGGGATTACCGCATGCTCGGTTTCCAGAAAAATCTCGGCCTGCGCATCGATCATCTCCTGCTTTCCGCGCCGCTTGCACAGCGTTGCACGGCATCCCTGATCGAGCGCGAGATGCGCAAGCATGAACGCCCTTCCGATCACGCGCCGGTCATTGCCGTGCTGCAACCATAATCGCAGCGAAGTTCCTCACCACAAGGCCGCGCGGCCAGCTTTTGCGGATGCCGTGCAATTCATGAAATGACCGCTTAATCCTTCTTTCCCCGCGCTTCTGCACGGTCGCCACCGGGGACAAAGCTGCCCAGGGCCGGCGAGTTTTTGCACACGGCCCAGCCGGAATGACGACGAAAATTTACGACATCGGAGGCGTACGGGTAGCTTGCGTCTTCCTTCGACACTGAATGCTCTGCATACCCGACGAATAACTCACCGGAGCGGCAAACGCAGTGCCATGAGCGCCGATGAGCCGGAAAGAAAGAGAACGTGCGGCGAACAACGTGATCTCAAGTTCAGCGGCAATTATTTGTTTCCCGCTTTAATACGCCCGCCTGTAATGCCCCCGCCTGTAGTTCCCGTATCAACAGTGCACACTAACGCGGGTCAGGCATGTACAAATCTCCCGTGCGTACTGAAGCGTGCGTTACGTTTGCTCTGCATCGGCGTTTTCGCCAAGGCGCTGGTCGATGAAGCGATCTTTCCGTCGTGAAAAGCAGCCGTTTTTCTTGGCCGTTCGCACTTGCGCATTGGCGTAAAAAAGGGCATAAAAACAGGGCAGTTTCCCCGTCTCGCCAACCGAAAAGGAAAACGCCATGAAAGCTCACAAAATTGCAGTCATCGCCGGCGACGGCATTGGCAAAGAAGTCATGCCGGAAGGCCTGCGCTGCATCGACGCGGCGGCGCGCAAGCACGGCATCGCCATCCAGTGGGACGAATTTGACTGGAGCTGCGATTACTACCTCAAGCACGGGGCGATGATGCCCGCCGACTGGAAGGCGCAGATCGGCAGCCACGACGCGATCTTTTTCGGCGCCGTCGGCGACCCGGCGCGCGTGCCCGATCATGTCTCGCTATGGGGCTCGCTGCTCAAGTTCCGGCGCGAATTCGACCAATACGTCAACCTGCGTCCGGCGCGCCTGATGCCGGGCGTCAAATCGCCGCTGGCCGGCCGCAAGCCGGGCGACATCGACTTTTATATCGTGCGCGAGAACACCGAGGGCGAATATTCCAGCATCGGCGGCAAGATGTTCGCAGGCACCGAACGCGAATTCGTGGTGCAGGAAAGCATATTCACGCGCATCGGCGTCGACCGCGTCATCCGCTTCGCCTACCAGCTGGCGCAGCGGCGCGACAAAAAGCACCTGACTTCCGCGACCAAATCGAACGGCATCTCGATCTCCATGCCTTACTGGGACGAGCGCTTCACCGCCATCGGCGAAGAGTTTCCCGACGTGCGCACGGACAAGTTTCACATCGATATCCTGACCGCCAATTTCGTCCGGCGGCCAGATTATTTCGATGTCGTCGTCGCTTCTAACTTATTCGGCGATATTCTTTCCGACCTCGGCCCGGCTTGCACCGGCACCATCGCCATCGCGCCGTCGGCCAATCTCAACCCAGAGCGCCGCTTTCCTTCGCTGTTCGAGCCGGTACACGGTTCCGCGCCGGATATTTACGGACAGCAGATCGCCAATCCGATCGGGCAGATCTGGGCCGGCTCGATGATGCTCGATCACCTGGGCTATCCGCAGGCAGCGGCTGACGTACTGCGCGCCATCGAAACGGTGCTGGCCGAGGGGCCGCATACGCCCGACCTGGGCGGCACCGCCAAGACCGGCGATCTCGGCAAAGCCATCGCCGAAGCCATTGCCGGCAGCTAAAGACGGAAAGGCGGAAAACAAATGCCCGGAGCGCCTTTATTCATGTAGGCTTCAGCGGGTCAATCGGCGCAATTTCCGATTTATGTTTTTTGATGCCCTGAAGCCCTTTATTTACGTGCGCTTCAGGGCATTTTATGTTTTCTGCCCGGTTTTTTTGCAGATTTCAGAGGAGTGTTCTGAAGCCCTTGTAAACAGCGCGTCTCCGGTCACCCTACCCGCAAGCCCTTTATCTACACGGGTTTCCGGGCAT
>CALHZD010000057.1 GCA_938040985.1 uncultured Propionivibrio sp. | reverse complement strand
GCGGGCTTGATAACTCGCTGCGCTCAAACAATCAAGCCCTTGCTTCCGCCAAGCTGCCCCGCGCCTACGGCTGCGCCTAAGGGGTTTTTGGGCGCTTCGTAGTGATCGAATGCGCGAAAGGGATATGCTCGGAAACCCGCGTGGATAGGGTACCCCAGGGGTGGTACCTCTGAAGCCCTTATAAATAGGGTGTTTGCAGGCAGGGTGCCTGGAGATGCCCTGTTTATAAGGGTTTCCAGGCGCCTCTTCTGAAACGCCCTAAATAAGGGGGGTTCAGGGCACCCCCTCCGAGATACTTCAATAGCGGCTCGACTTTGCCAAAGACAAGGCGACAAGCCGCGGACAGTACGAGGAGTACAGCCAGGCCAGGCCAACACAGCGGCACCGTGGTTTGGCAAAGGAAGTCGTTATTGAAGCCGCTTGCGCGCTACTGCGCGATAAAGCCGGCGTAGCCGCCGCATTCTGTGCGCGCCAGCGGATACTCGAACAGCGCGGATAAACGTTCGGCCGTCAGCATCTCGGCAATGCTGCCGGTATCGACGCATCCGTCGCCGTACATCAGCAGCGCCCGGTCGCAAAAACGCGCCGCCAGCGCCGGTTCGTGCAGCACCATGACAACGGCGGCCTGGCGCTCGCGCGCTTCCCGCGCAAAAATTTCGAGCACGGCGATCTGGTGTTTCAGATCGAGGTAGGTCGAAGGTTCGTCAAGAAAAAACAGGCGCGGCGACTGCGCCAGCAGGGTGGCGACGGCCAGACGCTGCCGTTCGCCGCCGGAAAGCGTTTGCACGTCGCGCCGTTCCATGCCATCCAGCCCGACGGCGGTCAGCGCCGTGCGGGCAATGCGCACGTCGTCCTCCGACTCCCAGTTCCAGCGGTCAAGGTGCGGATGGCGGCCGATCAATGCCGTTTCCAATACCGTCGAAGCAAAGGCGTCGCGCTGCGCCTGCGGCAGCCAGCCGCGCAATTGCGCGGCCTGCCGCGCACTGAAGGCGGCATAGGGGCGTCCGGCCAGGTGCACTTCGCCGGACAGCGGCGCGCGCAGCCCGGTGAGCACGGAGAGCAACGTCGATTTGCCGGTCCCGTTGCGTCCGAGAATCGCCAGCCGCTCTCCCGGCCGCAAGGTCAGATCGAGGTCGCGGCAGAAACGGCGCTCACCGATGCCGACCGACAACCGGCGCAGTTGCAGGATCGGCGCGTGCTTGTCGCCGGATAGGGGGGGAGATTCCATCGTTTTCATCGGCTTGCCCTTTGTGCCCATCGCTTCTTTCAAGAATGCGCGGAAGAAGCGTGCGGGTCGCGCGAGAGCAGAAACAGAAAAACGGGCACGCCGATCAGCGCGGTCAGCACGCCGACGGGCAGTTGCTGCGGCGCGATGAGCGTGCGCGCCAGCGTATCGGCAACCATCAGCAAGCTGCCGCCCGCCAGCGCCGAGGCCGGCAGCAGAATGCGCTGGTCGTTGCCGACGGCCAGGCGGGTGAGGTGCGGCACGATCAGGCCGATGAAGCCGACCGAGCCGACCTGTGTCACGGCGGTAGCGGTTGCCAGCGAAGCGATGACGTAAACGGCAAGCCGCAGACGGCCGATTTCGACGCCGAGCGTTTGCGCCAGATCGGCGTTGCGCGCCAGCAGATTGAGTTCGCGCGCAACGGGCAGCGTCACCAGAACGATCAGCGCCAGCGCCCCCAGCCCCGGCGCCGGATTGCCTGCCTGCGAGAGATCGCCCATCAGCCAGAACAGCATGCCGTGCAGCTTGTAGTCCGGCGCGATCGACAGCATCAGCGCCACGGCAGCGCCGCAGCCGGAGGCGACGATGACGCCGGTGAGCAGCAGCCGCGTCTGTGTCCAGCCGCCGTTGCCGTGCGCCAGGCCGAAGACCATGAACATGGCGGCTAGCGCGCCGCAGAACGCCGCCGCGCCGACGCCGATGCCGCCGGTCAGGCCGAGAAGCATGACGAGCAGGGCGCCGACGCTGGCGCCGCCGGAAATGCCGAGTACATACGGATCAGCCAGCGGATTGCGCAGCAGCACCTGCAACAGCGCACCGGAGACGGCGAGCAGGCCGCCGCAGGCCAGCCCGGCCAGGGCGCGCGGCAGGCGCAGACTGCGCACGACCTCAACCGCCATCCCCTCGCCGCGCCCGAACAGGGCGGCGAGCGCCTCCCTCAGCCCGAGAGGAACATTGCCGAGCGAGAGCGCAAGCAGCAGGCTGATCAAGGTCAATAGGCTCAGAGCGGCGAGAATCAGCAGGGCGCGGCGGCGAGTTTGCATGCGCTGTTCCCTATTCCCTATTGCCGGCTACCCGCCGGCCGCCGGCTGCGCGCCGTTTCGAGGTGCTGGCAGAGCCGCTCGGCGGCGTCGAGCAGGCGCGGCGTGTGGCGCTGGATCAGGTCGGGCGGAATAAAAAAGAGGTTTTTCCGTTGTGCGGCCAGCAGGCCGGGGCGCGCTTGCCAGTCGTCCAGCCATTCGGGGCGCGCTTCGCCCATGCCGCTGGCGATGATGGCTTCCGGGTTGGCGGCCAGCACGGCTTCGACGGTCACATCCGGCGCCGTGGCGGTGAGTGTGCCGAACACGTTTTCGCCGCCGCACAGGCGGATGACGCTGGAAATGAACTGTTGCCCGCCGATCGTTTTCAGCGGCTGGTGCCAGACTTCGTAAAACGTGCGTACCACGGGGCGGCCGGCGTAGCGCGCCTGCAAATCCGCCAGACGCTGGCGGAAGGTGCGCGCCGCCGTATCCGCGCTCTGGCGGGTGCCGGCTAGAGCACCGATCCGTTCGATTTCGCCGGCGATGTCTTCGAGCCGGTTGATCTGCGACAGATAGACCGGCAGCCCCAGGCGGCGCAGTTTTTGCAGGTGCGCCGGCGCATTCCCGCCTTCCCAGGCGATGATCAAATCGGGTTTGAGCGCCACCACGGCTTCCAGATCGAAACGCGAATAACCGCCGACGCGCGGGATGCGACGGGCGGCTTCGGGATAGTTGCTGTAATCGACCGTGCCGACAATCTGTCCGCCCGCGCCAGCGGCAAACACGGTTTCCGCCAGATGTGGCGACAGCGTAACGATGCGCTGCGCCGGCTGCGCCAAGCTGACCGTCGCGCCGGTGTCGTCGCGCACGCTGATGCCGGCGGCCAGCGCGCTCGATGCAGACAGCAGCCAGAAGCAAAGCCAAAGAAGTCTATTCGGCGTCATGCGGCATTACCCTTTCGGACAGGCGGCCAGCGCCGTGTGCAGACGCTGCCATTCGCTTTCGGCGCCCGGCAGGCCGAAACGGAGCAGGCCGTGTTCGTCAAAGCGGCGGATGAGGATGGCGTGACGGGCAAAATGATCGGCCAGCTCGGCGGTGCGCCGGCTGTGCAGAGTGCAAAACAGCGCCGTGCGGCCGACTTCGCCGAGTGGCGCGAGCATGCCGGCCAGCCGTTGTGAACCGGCGATCAGGCGGTGTCGCGCGGCCTTCTGCCAGGCGGTATCGCACAGCGCCTGGCGCGCCACCGCCCGCGAGGGATGCGCGAGCGGCCAGGGGCCGAGCATTTCGCGCAGCGTGGCGAGTTTTTCGGGCGCAGCGAACACAAAGCCGACGCGCGCCCCTGCCAGGCCGAAGAATTTGCCGAGCGAGCGTAGAACGATCAGGTTGGGCGCCGCGTCGCTCCCAGCCAGGGAAACGATGCTGTTTTCCGGCTCGGCATCGGCAAAGGCTTCGTCGACGATCAGCCAGCCGCCGCGCCGGTGCAGCTGGTCGGCGGCAGCGCACAGATCGGCGCGCGGCGTCGCCGTTGCTGTCGGGTTGTTCGGGTTGCACAGCAGAACCAGCGGCGTTGCCCCGGCCAGCGCGCGCGCCAGCGTCGGCAGGCGGCGCACCGTGTGCCCAGCGCGTTGCCAGGCATACGGATGTTCTTCGTAAATCGGCGCAACGCAGACAAGGGTTTGCGCGGGAAACATCGCCGGCAAGCCCATGATGCCGGCCTGTGAGCCGGGCAGGGCAAGCAGGCGCTCGCTGCCGTAATAGCCTGCGGCGGCGGCTTCCAGCCCGTCGTTGTCTTCCGGCAGGCGGTTCCAGCAGGCCGGGTCAAGTGGCGGCACCGGATAGGTGTCGGGGTTGATGCCGGTCGACAGGTCGAGCCAGTCGACGAGCGGAATACCGTATTGCTGCGCTGCGGCGCGCAGTCTGCCGCCATGTTCAAGCACCGGCCGCGCCTCCGATAATGGCAATCAGGTTACGCAGGGCAATCAACGCCCCGCCGAGCAGGAACAGCCCGACCCACAGCATCAGGCTGTGGCGCACCAGCGCGATGGCGCGGAAAATGTCCTCAGCGCGCGGCGGCCGGCCGACGCCCAGCGGCGGGCGTTCTTCAACATTGCCGTGGTAAATCGCCGCGCCGCCGAGCACGACGCCCAGGCTGCCCGCGCCGGCGGCCATGACCGGCCCGGCGTTCGGGCTTTCCCAGCCGGAGGCCTGCTGCCGCCAGCAATCGAGCGCCTGCCGCGTATTGCCGCACACGGCGTAGGAAAGCGCCGTCAGCCGCGCGGGGATGAAGTTAAGCACATCGTCAATGCGCGCCGCCGCCCAGCCAAAATGCAGAAAGCGTTCGTTTTTGTAGCCCCACATCGCATCAAGTGTATTGGCCAGCCGGAAGAGCACCGCGCCGGCGCCGCCAAAAAGCGCGAACCAGAACAGCGTGCCGAAGATCGCGTCGTTGCCGTTTTCCAGCGTCGATTCCACCGCTGCTCTGGCGACGCCCGATTTGTCCAGATCGTCGGTACGGCGCGACACGATCCAGCCGACGTGCCGCCGCGCTGCCGCCAGATTGCCGGCGGCCAGATCGCGCGCGACGCGCTCGGCGTGCTCGGTCAGACTGCGCCCGCCCAGCGCAAAATAAAGCAGCAGCGTGTCGAACAGCCAATTAATCGGCGTCTTGCGCGGCCAGGTCAGCCAAGCCGCCAGCGCCACCCACGGCAGCACCGCCGTCCCCCAGGCGAGCAGGCCGATGAAGCGGCTTTCCAGCGCATTGTCGCCCCGCTGCGGCGACGGGTTCAGCAGCTTTTCGAGCAGATCGACGAATGCGCCAAAGCCGACCAGCGGATGAAAGCGCGGCAGCTCGCCGAGAAAGCGATCGAGCAGGACGGCGGCCAGCGCCGCCGTCGGCAGCCAAAGCGAGGCGGGCAGCAGCGGAATGGAAAACCACGAAGGAAAAAAATCAGACATGGGAGCAATGAAAAAACAGAAAAGAAAGCGAAAAACAATCGGCGGAAGCTTCTGCCATATTCAATGCAGATGCAATGCCGCCTATTTTAGTGCGATGCCGCCCCGTAGGCCACAGCCCGGCGTGCCGCGAAATAAAGCGCCTCTACGTCCGGCCGGAATACCGCGCTGGCTCGCCTTGTCTTTTGCAACGTCGAGCCGCTATAGATTGTCTAGTTTTTAAAAGGGCTGCCCGCAACCCCGCGTAGATAGGGTGTTTCCGGGTAGTCACCTCTGAAACCCTTATAAATAAAGGGCTGGCGGGTAGGCTGCCCGGAGATGCCCTGTTTACGCGGGCTAGCAGGCAGGTACCCTAAAACAAAAAATAAGAATCGCCACAGCATGCGCTTTGATTTCTACCGTTGGAGCTTTTTTGAATCTGTAGCGCTGAGCGGCAGCGCGCCCCGCTGACTTTCTTTGCCTCGCCAAAGAAA
>CALHZD010000056.1 GCA_938040985.1 uncultured Propionivibrio sp. | reverse complement strand
CGAGTTCATGGCGAGTTCATGGCGAGTTCATGGCGAGTTCATGGCGAGTTCATGGTGATTTCACGGATGCTCCGGCACCAGATAGCCGACGCCGCGCACGTTGCGGATCCAGGCTGCGCCAAGTTTGCGCCGCAGCGAGTGGATATGCACCTCGACGGCATTGCTTTCCACCTCCTCGCCCCAGCCGTAAAGGCGCTCTTCAAGCTGGGCGCGCGAAAGCGGCATCCCCGGCCGTTCGAGCAAAGCGTGCAGCAGGGCGAACTCGCGCCCGGAGAGGCTGACGGGACGCCCATCCAGCGTCACGGCGCGCGTGGCCGGATCAAGCGTTAAGGCCCCGTGTTCGATCAGCGGCGAAGCGCGTCCGCCGCGCCGCCGCATGAGGGCGCGAATGCGCGCCGACAATTCGTCAAGATCAAAAGGCTTGACCAGATAATCGTCTGCGCCGGCATCAAGCCCCTTGACGCGGTCGGCAACGGCATCGCGCGCGGTAATCACCAGCACCGGCAGTTCGACGCCCTGGCGGCGCAGGCCGGCCAGCAGGTCGAGTCCCGACAAGTGCGGCAGCCCGAGATCGAGCAGTAGCATTTCATGCACGCCCTCGGCAAGCGCCAGCTGCGCCGCCGCGCCGTCGCGCACCCAGTCGACGGTATGCCCCTCCTGACGCAAGCCACGCTGCACGCCATCGCCGATCATCGGATCATCTTCGACCAACAGCAGACGCATTGACTCCTCTCCATAAAAATAGCGCGATTGCCGCCATTACAGCGGCGATGATACCCGCTCTGCGCCTGCCTGCTCATTTCCGCTCATTCCCACCAACGCCAACCCGTTGCGGCTGCCTGCAAGCACCTTCTGAAATAGCGTCTCCCTTTGCCAAAGACAGGGCGGTAAGCCGCAGGCAGTATGAGTAACACGGCAAGGCGAGCTAACGCCGTATTTTGGTAAAAGAAGCCATTATTTTCCAGTTTATGTTTTTTGATGCTCTGAAGCCCTTGTATTTAGGGCGTTTCAGAGCGTTTTATGTTTTCTGGCCTGTTTGCAAGGATTTCGGGGCAGGGTATTCGGCGTTACCCTGTTTGTAAGGGTTTCACAGCGCGTGCGCTGAGATGCCCTAAATACGCGGGACTCAGGGCTCCTTTCAGTGGCGTCCGGAATTTAGATCCAGCCCAGGGTATTGGCGAAGACGAGCAGGATCGCCAACGGCGCAAGGTAGCGCAATGCAGCCAGCCACAAGGCAGGCAGGGTGGATGCGGCGCTGCTGCCTTCGCGCATGTGCTGGAGTACGTCGGCCTTTTGTTGGCACCAGCCGGTAAAGAGGGCGATGCACAGGGCGCCGATAGGCATGATCCACGCCGTGATCAGGTAATCCCACAAATCAAAGACGGTCTTGCCGAAGAAAGTCAGCTCTTTCCACGCGCCGAATGACAGTGCGGAAGGAATGCCAACGATAAAGATTGCCGTGCCGATCAGCCAGGTGTGACTGCGACGTTTGCCCTGGTTGTCGCGGATCGAAGAGGCGATCACCGTTTCCAGCATGGCGAACGCGGAGGTCAGGGTCGCAAACGAAACCAGCACCATGAAAACGCCGAACAGCAGCCGGCCGAAAGGAATTTGCATGAAGACGGCGGGCAGCACCACGAAAATCAGCCCCGGCCCCTGACCCGGCTCGAAACCAAGAGCAAAAACCGCAGGAAAAATAACCAGGCCGGCGAGCAGAGAAATCAGCAAATTGAGCCACATGACGCTGTTGCCGGCGCGGAAAACGTCCTGGTCCCGGCCCAGATACGCCGCGTAAGTGATCATCGCCGAGACGCCGATGCTCAGTGCAAAGAACGCTTGGCCGAGCGCGATCAGCATGGTTTGTGGGTTCAGGTAGCGCCAGTCGGGCTTGAGCAGGAATTCGACGCCTTTCATCGCGCCCGGCAACGTCAGCGAGCGTACGGCCAGCACGAGAAAAAGGATAAACAACGCCGGCATCAGATAGCGGTTGGCTTTTTCGATGCCTTCGGCAATGCCGCCTTGAACGACGGCGATCGTCAGCAGCATGAAAACCGCCTGGTAAGCCAGCGCGTTGGCCGGGCTGGCAATGGTTGCGCCGAACAGCGCTCCGAAATCCGCACCTGGATGTACTGCGCCGCTAAAGGCATGCACCACATAATTAAGCACCCAGCCGCCGACTACGCTGTAAAACGACAGCAGCACAAAGCAGGCCGCAACGCCCATGCGCCCGACCCACGGCCACTGGCTGCCAGGCGCCAGCGTTCTGAATGCATCTACGGCGTTTTTGCCGCTTTTGCGACCGATATAAAACTCGGCCAGCAACACGGGCAGGCCGATCAGCACCGTAAATAACAGGAAGAGCATAAAAAAGACGGCGCCGCCGTTGGTGCCGGCCGTGTAGGGAAATTTCCAGATCGCGCCCAGGCCGATGGCCGAGCCGGCGGCGGACAGAATGAACCCGATTCGGGAAGACCAGGAGGTAGATGCGGATGTGGACGCGGAAGTTTTCATGGAAGATTTTTATTGTGGATTCGATGTTGAAAGGAACAATCCCTGAACGCTTCCGAATACTGTGCGGAAATCTGGACGAACAAAGAATGCACTCAAGCGAGGGCGAAATTTTAACAAACCCCTCGGAGGCGACCAATTTGGCGCATGCCTACAGTTGCGCAAAGTTTTACCCGAAATTATTTTTCTTAAGTCTGAGTTAAGTTTTCGCTGTTAGGATGGCTGCCGTAGAAATGGTCAGTGGTCTGCAACTGCCCGTATTTCATCTTCCTTATTTCTTTTGTATTTGGTTTTGCAAGGAGAATGTCGATCATGACGCTGAAGAATTCCAGAACCTTTAAACGCAGCCTGACGACCGCTGCTGTCGCCACTATCGCCGCTTTCTCGATCATGGCGGTTTCGGCATGGCAGGAACGCCCGCTCTGGCCGGTTGAAGCGGCCGCGCCGGCGGCTTCGGCGCTGCCCGATATGAGCGCCATCGTCGAGCGTCATGGTGGTGCGGTGGTCAATATCAGCGTTTCCGGTACGACGAAAACCCAATCGGGGTTTCCGGGCTTCCCCGGCCTTGATCCGGACGACCCGTTTTTTGAATTTTTCCGCCATTTCCGCATTCCGGAGCAACGTGGCGAGCAGCGCATCCGCGGCCAGGGATCGGGTTTCATCATTCGGGAAGACGGCCTTGTCCTGACCAACGCGCACGTGATCGACGGCGCCGACGAAGTGGTCGTCAAGCTGACCGACAAGCGCGAATTCAAGGCAAAAGTCCTTGGCGCGGACAAGACGACCGATGTGGCCGTGCTGCGCATCGAAGGACGCAATTTGCCGACGGTCAAGATCGGTAGTTCGGCAAATACGCGCGTTGGCGAATGGGTGCTGGCGATCGGCTCGCCGTTCGGCTTCGAGAACAGTGCGACGGCAGGCATCATCTCGGCCAAGTCGCGCTCGCTGCCGGACGACAGCTACGTACCTTTCATCCAGACCGACGTGGCCGTGAATCCAGGCAACTCCGGCGGCCCGCTGTTCAATATGGCGGGGGAGGTGATCGGCATCAACTCGCAGATTTACAGCCGATCGGGCGGCTATCAGGGGCTGTCGTTCGCCATTCCGATCGATGTGGCGATGAGTATTCAGGAACAGATCGTCAAACACGGGAAAGTGCAGCGCGGAAAGCTGGGCGTCACGATTCAGGACGTCAACCAGTCGCTCGCCGAATCCTTCGGCCTGAACAAACCGGCCGGCGCCCTCATTGCTTCGGTCGAAAACGGGAGCCCGGCGGCCAAGGCCGGGTTGGAAGCAGGCGACGTGATTTTGTCGATCAACGGCAAGGAAATCGTTTCATCGAACGAATTGCCGCCGCTGGTCGCCGCCGCCCGTCCGGGAGATACGGTCAAACTGCAAGTCTGGCGTAAGGGCGGATCGCGCGAAATGTCGGTCAAGGTCGGCGGCCAGCAAAATGAGAAATTAACCGGCGCCGGCGGCAAGAATTCCGCCGAAGCGGCCGGCCGCCTGGGCGTGACGGCGCGCGCGCTGAGCGGCGAAGAGCGCCGGCAGCTCGAACTGCGCGGCGGCTTGCTGGTTGAAAACGCCCAGGGCGCGGCGGCGCGGGCAGGCATCCGTCGCGGCGATGTCATCCTCTCGGTCAACGGGGAGGCGGTATCGACCCCTGATCAGCTGCGCAGCATCATTGCCAAAGCGGGCAAGCGCGTGGCGCTGCTCGTCCAGCGCGAAAGCGCGCGGCTCTTTGTCCCGGTCGATCTGAACTGATCTGAAATCCGGGCTTTTCATGCCGCCTGAAAGCGTTTTCAGGCGCGACGTCAATGCGTAGTGATACAGGCCGGGCAGACTTGCCCGGCCTGTTGCCGTATGGCCGGCAGCGGCCAGGGAAAAAGCGCCTGCGGTATGCCGGGGAATGCTAGACTCAGCCCGTCTTTGCTTTTTATCACGCGCGAGAAAATCTCATGGCTGGCAATACGTTCGGAACCCTGTTTACCGTCACTTCTTTTGGTGAATCGCATGGCCCGGCGATCGGGTGCATCATCGACGGCTGCCCGCCCGGACTGGCGCTGGATAAGACCGATATCCAGGCCGAACTGGATCGCCGCAGACCGGGGACTTCGCGCCATGTAACGCAGCGGCGTGAGCCGGATGCAGTGGAAATTCTTTCCGGCGTCTTTGACGGGCTGACGACCGGCACGCCGATTGCCCTGCTGATCCGCAACCAGGATCAGCGCAGCAAGGATTACGCCAATCTTGCCGAGACTTTCCGGCCGGGACATGCCGACTATACCTATACGCAGAAATACGGCTTCCGTGACTATCGCGGCGGCGGCCGGGCCTCGGCGCGCGAGACGGCGGTGCGCGTAGCCGCGGGGGCCGTAGCGCGCAAGTGGCTAAAGGCGCGCTACGGCGTGTGCATCCGGGGATGGCTGAGCCAGCTGGGTGAAATCGAGATCCCTTTTGTCGATGCGCTGGCAATTGGTAATAACCCGTTCTTTGCGCCGAATGCATCGTGCGTCCCGCAACTGGAAGCGTATATGGATGCGCTGCGCCAATCGGGCGATTCGGCGGGCGCAAAAATCTGCGTGACAGCCCACGGGGTGCCGCCAGGCTGGGGCGCGCCGGTGTTCGATCGGCTCGATGCCGATATTGCTTACGCGATGATGGGCATCAATGCCGTCAAAGGCGTCGAGATCGGCGCGGGATTTGCCGCCGTGACGCAGAAAGGTTCGGAACACGGCGATGAAATGACGCCCGCCGGTTTCCTCTCCAATCACGCGGGCGGCGTATTGGGTGGCATTTCGACCGGGCAGGACATTCGTGTCAATCTAGCCATCAAGCCTACGTCAAGCATCCGCCTGCCACGCCGTTCGATCAATCTGGCCGGGCAGCCAGTGATGGTCGAAACGCAGGGTCGCCACGACCCATGTGTTGGCATCCGCGCCGTACCCGTAGCCGAGGCCATGCTCGCGCTTGTACTCATCGACCATGCGTTGCGGCATCGCGGACAATGTGGCGATGTGGTTTGCCAAACGCCGGAAATCGGCGCTGCCTCGGCGCCTCCGGCGCCTCCGGCATAAATCCGTGCGAAACCCTGTCGGGTTGGCGGAAACGGAAAGCATCGAGCAAGCAGGGCAAACGATCCGGAAAGATCCGTTGTGGCATTGCACGTTGCGATGCGGTAACCCCCCGAAATTACTGACAGTCGTAGGCGTCCATGCGATAATCCTTGCTCCTCGCGGCGGGTCCGGCGGCAGGTCTGGCTTCGTCATTCTGTAGGTTTGCAGGTGGTTGATCGATGCCGAAAAGTTTGTACGAAAAATTGTGGGAAAGCCATGTCGTCCATGAAGAACAAGACGGCACGGCGCTGATTTATATCGACCGTCATCTGGTTCATGAGGTGACCAGTCCGCAAGCCTTCGAGGGGCTTAAACTGGCCGGACGCCGGCCATGGCGCGTTTCTTCGATCGTGGCGACCGCCGATCACAATACGCCGACGGATCATTGGGAATGCGGTATCGAAGACCCCGTGTCGCGTTTGCAGGTTGAAACGCTCGATGCGAATATCCGCGAAACCGGCGCGCTGGCCTATTTTCCTTTCAAGAACCGGCGGCAAGGCGTGATTCATGTGATCGGCCCGGAAAATGGCGCCACCCTGCCGGGGATGACGGTTGTCTGCGGTGATTCGCATACCAGCACGCACGGCGCATTCGCCTGCATGGCGCTGGGCATCGGCACTTCGGAAGTCGAGCATGTCATGGCCACGCAGTGTCTGCTGCAAAAGAAATCAAAGACGCTGTTGATCCGCGTCAACGGTCGGCTGGGCAGGGGAGTGACGGCCAAGGACATTGCGCTGGCGGTGATTGGCCGCATCGGTACAGCGGGAGGGACGGGCTACGCCATTGAATTTGCCGGCAGCGCCGTGCGCAGTTTGTCGATGGAAGGACGCATGACGCTATGCAATATGGCGATAGAGGCCGGCGCGCGGATGGGCTTCGTCGGCGTTGATGAGGTGACAATCGATTACCTGAAAGGGCGCGACTTTGCGCCGAAAGGCGATCTGTGGGACGCTGCCGTCGCTTACTGGCGGACGTTGCACAGTGATGAGGGCGCGCATTTTGACCGCATCGTCGAGCTGTGCGCTGACGACATCCAGCCGCAGGTGACCTGGGGAACTTCGCCGGAGATGGTCGTGCCAGTGAGCGGTAAGGTGCCCGATCCGGCGCGGGAAGGCGACCCGATCCGGCGCGAGGCGATTGAGCGCGCTTTGCAGTACATGGGGCTGGTTCCCAACATGCCGGTTGATGCGATCCTGGTGGATAAGATTTTCATTGGTTCCTGCACCAATTCGCGCATTGAAGATTTGCGTGCGGCGGCGCAGGTGCTGAAAGGACGAAAAATTGCCGCTAACATCAAACAAGCGCTAGCGGTGCCCGGCTCCGGTCTGGTGCGCGAACAGGCAGAGCGTGAAAGGCTCGATCAGGTGTTCATCGATGCGGGCTTCGAGTGGCGCCGGCCGGGCTGTTCGATGTGTCTGGCGATGAATGCCGACCGGCTCCTGCCGGGAGAGCGTTGCGCATCAACGTCGAACCGTAATTTTGAAGGCCGCCAGGGCGCTGGCGGTCGTACGCATCTGGTAAGCCCGGCGATGGCGGCGGCAGCGGCGATCGCTGGCCATTTCGTCGATGTTCGTAATTTGTTGCAAGGAGACTGATATGAAAAAAATCGTAAGCGTGCTTGCTATCGTGGCCTCCCTGATAGCGCTTTCCGCCTGCAATACGGTGCAGGGCGTCGGACGGGACATTGAACGCGGCGGTCAGGCTATCGAACGTGCGGCGCGATAAGCGCTAAAACGGTCATGGAGAAATTCGATCGTCTGGAAGGCCTGGTAGCGCCGCTTGATCGCGTCAACGTCGATACCGACGCCATCATCCCCAAGCAGTTCTTGAAGTCGATCAAACGCTCAGGGTTTGGCCCGAATCTGTTCGACGAATGGCGCTACATGGATGTCGGTCAGCCGGGACAGGATTGCACTCAGCGCCCCCGGAATCCTAATTTTGTGCTCAACCAGCCGCGCTATCAGGGCGCGACGATTCTGCTCACGCGCAAAAATTTCGGTTGTGGCAGTTCGCGTGAACATGCGCCTTGGGCTTTGCTTGACTACGGCTTTCGCGTCATTCTGGCCGAAAGTTTTGCCGACATTTTTTTCAACAATTGTTTCAAGAACGGCATTCTGCCGATTACGCAGCCGGCCGATGAAATTGAGTCCCTGTTCCGGGATGTGGAAGCTACGCCAGGTTTCCGGCTGACGGTCGATCTGCCGTCCCAGACAGTGGCGCGCCCGGATGGACGTGTGCTCCGTTTCGACATTGATCCGTTCCGTAAGGAATGCCTGCTCAATGGTTGGGATGATATTGGCCTGACATTGCGCCATGCTGACAAAATCCGCGCGTTTGAGGAGCGCCGCCGCGCCAGTCAGCCTTGGCTGTTTGCATGATTGTCAAAGAGAAGACGAAAAATAAAAGGAAACGCCAGTGAAAATCTGTGTTTTACCGGGTGACGGCATTGGTATTGAAATTACGGCAGAAGCCGTGCGAGTGCTCGAAGCGCTTGGCCTGGGCTTTGAAATAGAACATGCGCTGCTGGGTGGCTGTGCGGTAGACGCGACGGGGGATCCTTATCCGGAAGCGACACAAAAGCTGGCGCAAGCCGCCGATGCCGTGTTGCTTGGCGCCGTTGGCGGGCCGAAATGGGACGGGTTGCCGCGTGAACAGCGGCCGGAACGCGGATTGCTCGGCATCCGAAAGCAACTTGGCCTATTCGCTAACCTGCGCCCAGCGGTGTTGTATCCCGAGCTGGCGAATGCCTCGACACTCAAGCCGGACGTCGTATCGGGTCTGGATATTCTAATCGTGCGCGAATTGACGGGGGATATCTATTTTGGTCAGCCGCGCGGTATTGAATTGCGCTCGATTGATGGGATACAGCAGCGCTATGGCTACAACACCATGCATTACGACGAAGGAGAAATTCGTCGTATCGGCCGCGTGGCTTTTGAGGCCGCGCGCAAGCGCAGCAGAAAACTATGCTCGATCGACAAGATGAATGTGCTGGAAACGACGCAATTGTGGCGCGATGTGATGAGCGAACTGGCCTCTGAGTATCCGGATGTGGCGCTCACGCACATGCTGGTCGATAACTGCGCCATGCAACTGGTGCGTGCGCCGAAGCAGTTTGATGTGATTGTTACCGGCAACATATTTGGTGACATTCTTTCCGATGAAGCGTCGATGTTGACGGGTTCCATCGGCATGTTGCCTTCGGCTTCGCTCGATGCGAACAACAAAGGGCTGTATGAGCCGTGCCACGGTTCGGCGCCGGATATTGCGGGTAAAAACCTTGCCAATCCTCTGGCGACGATTCTGTCGGCGGCGATGATGCTGCGTTATACCTTTGCTTTGGAAGAGGCTGCCCAACGCATCGAAACGGCGGTCAAGAAAGTGTTGGCGCAAGGTTATCGTACAGGCGATATCTATGAACCGGGGACCCAAAAGTTAGGTACAAGAGAAATGGGTGAGGCAGTGTTGAAAAATCTGTAAAAAGCGTGATAAAGCAATTCGGATTTGCTTGTGTTTTGATTTTTTGTTTTTACGATTTCTACGATTTTTAGGTTAAGGAATGGCAATGAAAAAAGTTGGTCTGGTCGGGTGGCGTGGCATGGTGGGGTCGGTGCTAATGCAGCGCATGGTGGAAGAAGGTGATTTTGCCCATATTGACCCGGTGTATTTTTCAACTTCTTCGGTGGGCGCTAAAGCGCCATCGCTGGGCGGTAAGGATGGCGGTGTGCTGCACGATGCAATGTCCGTTGAAACGCTCAAACAAATGGACATTATCGTTACCTGCCAAGGCGGCGATTACACCAAGGAGATCTTTCCAAAGCTCAGGGCAGTGGGCTGGAATGGTCATTGGATCGATGCGGCATCGACACTGCGTATGGACAAGGAGGCAGTGATTGTCCTCGATCCCGTCAATTTACACGTCATCAAAGATGCGCTGGCCAAAGGGGGAAAGAACTGGATTGGTGGTAATTGTACGGTTTCGCTGATGTTGATGGGCCTGGGCGGATTGTTCCGCCAAAATCTCGTCGAATGGGTGTCGGCAATGACCTATCAAGCTGCCTCTGGCGCGGGCGCGCAAAACATGCGCGAACTGCTCGAACAGATGGGGGCACTGCATGAGGCAGTCAAAACGGAGTTGTCTAATCCCGCTTCGGCGATTCTTGATATTGATCGCAAGGTGGCTGAAACGATGCGCTCCCCCGTTTTTCCAACTAAAAATTTCCGTAATACGGCGTTGGCTGGCAGTCTGATTCCCTGGATCGACGTAGCTTACGAACATGGACAGTCGAAGGAAGAGTGGAAAGGCGGCGCCGAATGTAACAAGATTCTTGGTCTGCCGCCCTTCCGCTCGCCCGGCAGCATTCCGGTGGATGGTCTATGCGTGCGTATCGGCGCAATGCGTTGCCATTCGCAGGGGCTGACAATTAAACTTAAAAAAGATGTGCCGGTCGATGAACTTGCTGACATCATTGCCAAAAGCAATCAATGGGCCAAAGTTGTACCCAATGAGCGTGAATTAAGCGAGCGTGAGCTAACACCCGCCGCCGTGACAGGTACGCTGACCGTTCCCGTTGGTCGTCTGCACAAATTGGCGATGGGTCCGGAATACCTTGGCGCCTTTACGGTAGGCGACCAATTACTCTGGGGTGCTTCCGAACCTTTACGCCGGATGCTGCGCATCTTGCTTGATTAATTTGTTTGGGATAATACCGTTGTGTTGCCTATATAAAAAATCAGGGGTTACGCCCTGATTTTTTTACAACGCTCTTAAGTTTAGAAGCATGTTTAGCTTGCATGGCTAACTCCATGATGTTAATTTAATATTTCCAATAAAAGAAGTTCAGGGTGTGCCGTGAAAAATAATTCTTGTGGATTTACTAAGCCCTTAGGCTTGCGTATGTCGGTCGTCGCTGTGGCGTCCAGCTTGGCGTCCAGCTTGGCGTTTTTGGCGACGCCGGGACAAGTTTCTGCTGCAGGACTTGGAAAAGTAGTCGTCTTTTCAGCGCTAGGGCAGCCTTTGCGTGCGGAAATCGAAGTTAATGCAACGGCGGCGGAATTGTCAGGTATGCGTGCGCAGCTGGCTTCGCAAGAGGCGTTTAAACAGGCGGGGCTCGATTACACGACATCGTTGCGCGGAATCACGTTTACGCTCGACAGGCGAGCTGGTAAAAAGCCAGTGATTCGGGTTGCTTCGGATACGCCGATTAGTGAACCATTGGTTGATGTGTTGGTTGAGCTGAATTGGCCGACAGGCCGCTTGGTGCGTGAATATACGTTCTTACTTGATCCGCCTGAGGTTGTACTTAAAAATACGCGAGTTGCAACTGTGCCAGTTGTATCTGCAACATCCTCGCCAGGGCGGCCTGCAGTGGCTTCTTCACCATCATCGATTTCGGAAGAGACCCGTGCGCGTGCCATAGCGGCAGTGCAGGGGCAAGGATATGCCCGCATTGCCAGCGGTAGTCAGACACCAGCGCCAGCAATGTCTGTCAAAACAAGGACAGCGAGTACTCCTGTTGCAAATACCGGCGGTGGCAGCGGTGATACCTATGTCGTCAAACAGGGTGATACCCTGCGCAAGATTGCAGGAGAAACCCGCCCGGATGGCGTGACATTGGAGCAAATGTTGATTGGTCTGCTGCGCGCTAACCAGCAGGCGTTTGGTGGCGGCAACATGAATCGTCTGAAGACAGGAAAGACTTTGACGATTCCTGATAAGGGGACTGTTGAGTCGATTTCACCCAGAGAAGCAAGAAGAATCGTTGCTACGCAAACGGCTGAGTGGCATGCCTATCGCAGCAGACTAGCATCTATTGCGGCAAAATCGCCCGCTGCGGACAGTGAGGCGCGTCAGGGCGTCGCCGGCAAGATTACGGCAAAGGTTGAAGATAAATTCCCAGAACCTGGAGAATCCGGGGATCAGGTCAAGGTATCCGGATCTGGGGCCGGAAGGTCTGGTCAAGGGCGAACCGCCGGAAGAGAGGATGCCATTGCACGAGACAAAGCGCTCAAAGAAGCAAGCGAACGTGTGGCAATGCTGGAGCAAAATGTCGCTAAATTACAGCAGTTGCTTGAACTAAAAGACCAAACACTTGCCGAGCTGCAGAAACAGGCCGATGCAAATCAAGGAAAGAGTGCGGTGCCTGCCTCTGAACCGACGCGCCCGGAAGTTGTTGAGCCACCTAAACCCGCCATTGAGTCTTCTGCAGCCCCCACTTTGCTGGCCGCAGGTTCGGCGGAACCGCCGACTGATGCTGCACAGTCGCAGACAACTCCAGCAACTCCGGCTAGTCAGCCAGAAACACAGGTACAAACCACCGCCTCGTCAGCGGAAGTCCAGCCTGCGGCAGAGGAGCAGCCCGCTAAACGCCCGGTAGCGCCCTCTCAACCACCGGCGCCAGAACCGGGTTTTTTTGAAACTTTGCTTGAAGATCCAATGCTTCTAGCCGGTGGTGGCGGGATTCTGGTATTCCTATTAGGTGGTTGGCTATTTCTGCGCCGCCGGAAATC
>CALHZD010000055.1 GCA_938040985.1 uncultured Propionivibrio sp. | reverse complement strand
CTTGTAAATAGGGCATTTCATAAGGCCTGCCCGCTAGCCCGCGTATTTAGGGCATTTCAGAGAAGTGCCCGCAAGTCCTTTATTTGCGTGAATTTCCAAAGGGGATGCTCTGGAGCCCTTGTAAATAGGGCGTCTCCGGGCAGGCGCTCTGAGATGCCCTGTTTACGCGGACTCCGCCGCTGGTCTAATCGGCGGGGTAAAGAAACATTGCAACGAAAACCGGCGGCTACGCGGTGGCGCGAAGCAGAACCTACACCGATTCGGCCACGCCCGCCTGATGCGCCTGTTTGTCGGCCCAGTAGCTGGAGCGCACCATCGGCGCGCAGGCGGCGCCGGCAAAGCCCATTTTTACGGCTTCCGCCTCGTACATGGCGAAGGTTTCCGGATTCACGTAGCGCAGCACCGGCAGATGGTGCGGCGAAGGCGCCAGGTATTGGCCGATCGTCAGCATCTCAACATCGTGCGCGCGCAGATCGCGCATCACGGCGAGGATTTCTTCGTCGGTCTCGCCCAAGCCGACCATCAGCCCGGATTTGGTGGTGACCTGCGGGTAGCGCGCCTTGAATTCTTGCAGCAGCCGCAGCGAATGCGCGTAGTCGGCGCCGGGGCGCGCCTGGCGATACAGGCGCGGCACGGTTTCGAGATTGTGGTTGAGCACATCGGGCAGACTGCGGCTCAATGCGTCGAGCGCCGCATCCAGGCGGCCGCGGAAATCGGGCACCAGCGTTTCGACCAGCGTGCCCGGCGATGCGCTGCGCACGGCGGCGACAACATCGGCGAAATGGCCGGCGCCGCCGTCGCGCAGATCGTCGCGGTCAACGCTGGTGATGACGACGTAGCGCAGCTGCAGATGCGCCACGCTGCGCGCCAGGCTGGCCGGCTCCTGCGGATCGGGCGGCAGCGGCCGGCCGTGGCCGACATCGCAGAACGGGCAGCGGCGCGTGCAGATGTCGCCGAGAATCATGAAGGACGCCGTGCCGCGCCCGAAGCATTCGCCGATATTCGGACAGGCGGCTTCTTCACAGACGGTATGCAGGTTCTGCGCGCGCAGCATCCGCTTGATTTCGCCGAAGCGGCCGGCTTCGTTGCCGGCCTTGGCGCGAATCCAGGCCGGTTTGCGCAGCGGATCGCCGGTGTGCACCACTTTGACCGGGATGCGCGCCAGTTTTTGCTCGCGCCGCTCCTTGACGGGCGCAGAGAGGCTGTTTTCGTTCATGCCGCTTCCTGGAGTTTTTGCCGTTTTTGCCATGTTCGCGGTTCGTGCGATACGGCTTGCCCTAACGCCGGCGCCGCGTCCTGCTTTCGTGCAATTTTTTGCGCGCTTTTTCGTGCGCTTTTTGGTGCACTCTCCCGTGCATTTTGCCATGCGCTTCGGCAGTCTCGTTCGGCTACGGTTTGCGCAATCATCGTGTTGTCGACCTGTTGCGGTTTCTGTCTGTGTAGCGAAGATTTATCCGCCGGCATTGGCCATGCGCGACGGCGCTGGGGATTGTGGATTTTTAGCGGCACGGATTTTCGGACATTTCGTTGTGGGCGGGTTGCGATCCTGACGTCTGGTTTTCAGACCGTCTGCTCGGCCATCAGTTCGCGCTGCAAGTGCGCGGCAAGCCGCTCGGCGACTTCACTCCATGTGGGACAAGGATCAGCATGATCCGCCATTCGGGTCATTTTCAATCCCTCATAACCACAGGGGTTGATAGCCGTAAAGGGCGTTAGATCCATATCCACATTGAGGCTCAGCCCATGATAGCTGCAACCGTGCCGGATGCGCAGGCCGAGCGAGGCGATTTTTTCCGGCCCGTTCTCCGTATCGAGATAAACGCCGGGCGCACCCTCCCGCCGTCCGGCATGGATACCGTATTCACCCAGCAGGTCGATCATCGCCTGCTCGATGCGACTGACGAAATCGCGGACGCCCAGACCGCGCCGGTTCAGGTCGATGAGCAGATAAATGACGGCCTGGCCGGGACCGTGATAGGTAATCTGGCCGCCACGATCGACGCGAATCATTTCGATGCCGTTATCAGACAGCCGGTGTTCGGGCTTGCCCGCACGCCCGAGGGTATAGACCGGCGGATGCTCGCAGAGCCAAAGTTCATCGGGGGTTTGCGGCACACGGGCGGCGGTGAAGTCGATCATCGACTGCCAGGCATCCCGGTATTCGACGCGCCCCAGCCTGCGCACCCTGATGGGCAGGCAGGTCAGCGGAGCGGCAGACATGGCGGGAGTGGCAGGAGTGGCAGAAGTGGCGGACATGGCGAACATAGTGGATCGCCGGGGGAAACGACGTTCGCCTACAGAACGACCTTGATCAGCGGGTGGCCAGACAGCTCGCGGTACAGCGCGTCGAGCTGCGCCTTCGACGTGGCGTTGATCGTACAGGTCAGGCTGAGATAGTTCCCTGCGGAAGAGGCGCGCGTCACCATCGTTTTCCCGTCGAAATCCGGCGCATGGCGCCGCACGATCTCCAGCACGGCCGGCGCCAGTGCGTCGTCGGCACGTCCCATGATCTTGAGCGGAAAAGCGCAGGGAAATTCGAGCAAGGTATCTGCCGGCGCCTGGTCGGGCTTCGCAGAGTTCTCAGAGTTCTTCGCAGGGGTCGTCGTATCGGTCGTCATGGTCATGAGGGAGCGAAAACACTATTCAGGGCAATGGATTCCGACGAATCTCGTCGTTCAGAAAATCATCGTACCAGGCGTGCATCCGGCGCATCAGCGGCCCCGGCTTGCCGGCATTCTCGCCCCGACCGACCGGATGCCCGTCGAGCGTCGTAATGGCCAGCACGCCTTTGCTGGACGAAGTGCGCCAGAGTTCATCGGCCGTGCGCATTTCGGCTTCGCTGATGGCGCGGATTTGGTAGGGCGCGCCATGCTGTACGGCAAGTTCGAGCACGACATCGTAGGTGGTGCCGGGCAGCATGTGGTGATCCTTGGGCGGCGCCAGAATGATGCCATTCTGGACGATAAAAATATTTGAAGAAGCTCCTTCGCTCAAATAACCGTCACGAAGCAAGATGGCCTCGTCGCAGCCGGCCTCGGTGGCGGCCTGGCGTGCCAGCACATTGGGCAACAGGGCAAGCGTTTTCAGGTCACAGCGTCCCCAGCGAATATCGGCAACGGTCATCGCCTTGAGGCCGGCTTCGCGCTGCCGCGCACTCGGCTCGGCCAGCGGCGCGGCAAAGAGAAACACCGTAGGCGATGACGCTTCCGGAAACGGCATGTCGCGGCATGTGCCCGCGCCGCGCGTGATCTGGAGATAAAGCGACTGGTTATCCCAGGGGGCGGTATCGACTAGAGAGCGGATGATTTCCACCCATGCCGCGCGGGGATGCGGGTTGGGCAGGCGGATGCCGTCGAGCGAACGCTGCAGGCGATCGAGGTGCGCGTCGAGCCGGAATGGGCGACGCGCAAAAACCGGAATGAGTTCATACACGCCATCGGCGTAAAGAAACCCGCGATCCAGCGGCGAGATACGTGCCTGTGAAAGCGGCAGGTACTCACCATTCAGATAGCACGGCGCTTCCGGAGTCGCCTGTCCGCGTAGCGGCATTTCACTGAAACCAGAGCAAAATGGCATCGATCAGGCGGCCGAAGAAACCAGCCGGCTCGACGGATTCCTGCGCGGCAACCGCGTATTCACCGTAAGGTTTGCCATCAAGGCTGACTTTGAGCACGCCGACGGTTTGCCCTTGCGTGATGGGGGCGACCAGCGGTTTTTGCGGCACAAACTCGGAGGTCAGCTTCTGCGCCAGCCCGCGCGGAACGGCGACGACGAATTCATCGGCAAAGCCGGCCTTGACGCTGTTCTGCGCGCCTTTCCAGAGGCGCGGCGTCGCCAGCGGCTCGCCCTTGGCCTGCAACTTCACCACTTCGTAAGCCTGGAAGCCGAAATTGAGCAGCTTGAGCGATTCGCGCTCGCGCACTTTTTCCGATGCCGTGCCGAGCACGATGGCGATCAGACGGCGGGAATCGCGCTTGGCCGAGGAAATCAGACAATAACCGGCAGCGTCGGTATGGCCGGTCTTGACGCCGTCGACGCTGGGGTCAAGCCAGAGCAGGCGGTTGCGGTTGGGTTGGGTGATCTTGTTGTAGTGGAATTCCTTGAGCGAGTAATACTTGGCGTATTCTTCTGGGAAGTCGCGCAGCAGCGCCATCGTCAACCGGGCAAGATCACTGGCTGTCGTGTAATGCTGCGGGTCGGGCATGCCGGCGGCGTTGCGGAAACTGCTGCCGGTCATGCCGAGGCGCTTGGCTTCCTCATTCATCTTCTGGGCAAAATTTTCCTCGCTGCCGGCCACGGCTTCAGCCAGCGCCACGGAAGCGTCATTACCCGACTGGACGATCATGCCTTTGATCAGGTCTTCCACCGGAACCTGCGTATTGACCCGGAGGAACATGCGCGAACCCTGCGATCGCCAGGCTTTTTCTGACACCATGATGCTTTGGTCGAGTTTGAGCGACCCTTGCCGGATGGCGGCAAAGACCAGATAGGCCGTCATCAGCTTGGTCAGCGAAGCGGGTTCCAGCCGCTCGTCCGGGTTTTGCGCGGCCAGCGTTTGGCCGGAAGCATATTCGACGAGCAGCCAGGCCTTGGCATCCAGCGTCGGCGGGACGGGCGCTTGCTGGGCGGCAGCAAAAATGGGGAAAAACAGCAGACAGAAAAATAGGCGAAGCATGCGCATGGGAATGATTCGATCAGGTTGAAAGACAGCGCCGATTATAGCCAAGCGCCCGCTTTGTGTCTGACTGTGCGCCGCCCTTGATCGTCTCCATGACAGCCGATACGGCCTGACGCCGCTTTCGACAAGCGAGTGAAAAGGATGCATTCCCCGCAGCGGCGCACCGGATATCCGGTTCATATCCGGCTTATATCCGCTTTCATTGGCTGGGCGATCAAGCCGATAAATCGGGCCGGATTTTGCGCTTCGCCTGTACATCACGCCGCCGCCCGATTCTTCCACCGCGTCTGCGGGGAAAAACCGGGCGGGTCACTCAGGCGGCGTATTTAGGGACGTTCCGGTTCGGCGCAAATCAGCGCGGCGCAGGCGGCGTATTTTCAGCCGGCGTCTGCGGCGGTCGCCCGTTTTTGCCGCCCAGCTTGCCGCCGCCACGACGGCCGGGTCGATCGCAATCCAAGCCGTGTCGGTCGCTACGTTCCTTGAGGAAGAGGCGGACTTTTTCTTTCTGCCCCGGACTAAGCGCGTCATACACCGACAGCCAGCGTTCGCGCACAACCTCGTGCTGTTTCCGCCCTTCTGCACGCAGATCGTCCATGTGTTTGGCAATCACGCGCAGATCAGCATCCGGCTGATTGAGCATTGCGGCAATTTCCTCATGATGCTTGCGGAAGCGTTCGCGGCCGCCATCGAAGCTCTCTCTGGAGAATTTCAGGGCCTCCTGCCAGAGCGCTTCCTGCTTGGCGTCGAGCTTCAGTTCGTCGTGCAGGCGCGGGCTGAAGCCGAAGTTCAATCCCACTCCCAATCCCATGCCGTGATGGCGCGGGCCGTCGTGGCGATGGTGGAAGCCCGGGCCGCCGTCACAGCGGGCTTCGCCTTGACCGCAGGGCGGGCCGGCAAAAACAGCGGTGGATAGTCCGAGAGAAAGCGCCAGGGCAGCGAGCCGCTGCGGCGTTTTGGCAGAAAAGCAAGGTTTGCGAGGTCTCGTATTCATACGTTTTCGGCTCCTTAAGTTGATTGGCCGGCATATACACATTCCGTTGCCGGGACAATGGCATTATCCGGACGATGGCATTGCAAATGATTTCATGACCGGGCGCGAACGTTTCAAATTGTTTCGGATGCCTTCGGCAAACTCCGCCGCGTCATACAATGCCGGACACGCCCTATGGCTCATGCCGCATTCCGGGTTTTTCCATGTTTTTCTTGCTCACGTCCGCGTGCCGCGCAATCAATTCAAGGTATGAAAAAAATCCTGCTCATCGACGATGATCCCGAACTGCGCCGGTTGCTGGCAACTTTCCTCGGCCGGCATGGCTACGACACCCTGCTGTTACCAAATACGCAGCAGCTCGACGCGTTTCTGGCGCGCTACCAGCCGCACCTGATCGTTCTCGACCTGATGCTGCCTGGCGAAGACGGCCTGGCCGCCTGCCGCCGCCTGCGCCAGCAAGGGGAAGCGACCCCCATCATCATGCTGACAGCACGCGCCGAACCGGTTGACCGGGTGTTGGGGCTGGAAATCGGCGCTGACGATTACCTCGGCAAACCGTTTGACCCGCGCGAACTGGTCGCGCGCATCGAGGCCGTGCTACGGCGCGGCAGCCGGCCAGCCGCAGCGCCGGTCGAGGCAACAGGCGTTTTCCGCTTCGGCGGGTGGGAATTCGACCGCGCCGCGCGTTGCCTGTCACGCGCGGGCAAGACCGTTGCGCTGACCAGCGGCGAATTCGCCCTGCTCAACGTCCTCATCGGCCGCGCCGGTTGCCCGATGAAGCGTGAGCGCCTGCTGGAGATGACGCACGGTGAGGAAAGCGCCTCGTTCGACCGCGCCATCGATGTGCAGATCCATCGCCTGCGCCGCCTAATCGAGACCGACCCGACACAACCGCGCTACCTGCAGACGGTATGGGGCGTCGGTTATGTCTTTATGCCCGATTGCAGCGATGGCAGCGATGGCGGCGATCATGGCAATCGTGGCGAAGGCAAAGACAGCGTGGAAAGCGGCGCCGCGCCGGAGGCCGCCACATGAACGGATTACGACAATTCTTCGATTCGCTGGCAGGACGCACGCTGTTACTGGTGCTGGCGGTCGTTGCTGTCGCCGAGATTGCGACCTTCTCGCTATTTTTTCAGCAGGGGCGAAAATCGCACGGCCACCAGACGGCGCGCAATGTTGCCGGGCAGGTGCGTTTGTTGCAATCGCTGCTGCCGGGGCTGGACGTGCGCGCGCGGCAGCGCCTGGAGGCAGCCGCCCCCGGTGAACAATGGCTGCAGTTGCGCCCCGATGGGACGGAAGTGCCGCCCGATAGACCGGCTTTCGGCTTTGCGCAGGGGCTGGGCGAGCGCGTCGGGCAGATTCTCGGCGAACCCATCGAACTGCGTCAGGCCGGGCAGGCGCGCGGCAACCTGTGGATCGGTTTTGCGGCCGGCGGCGAGCGCTGGTGGCTGATCCTGCCGCCGCCGCGCTTTCGGCCACGCGGCATGCCGCCTGACCTGTGGCTGAAGCTGGGCGTGGCGCTGTCCGCCGTATCGCTCATCGCCGGATTGTTCGTGCGCGGCATCGTCGGCCCGCTGCGCCGGCTCGATGCGGCGGTCACGGCGGCGGGCGATGGCCGCGCGCATACGCTCATCCCCGAGGGGCCGCGGGAAGTGCGCCATCTGGCCGAACATCACAACGCCATGCGGGCGCAACTGACGCAGGCTGAGGCCGAACAGCGCGAAATGCTGGCCGGCCTGACGCACGATCTGCGCGCGCCGCTGGCGAGAATGCGCGTGCGCGCCGCCCTGCTTGAGAGCGACAGCGAGCGCGCCGGTCTGGAACGCGACATTGAGGACATGGATCGGATCGTCGGCCAATGCCTGTCTTTTCTACGCAGCGCCCCGCCCCGCCATGAAAGCGGAAAGACAGCGGCTTTAGCGGCAACAACGTGTGCGCCGCTCGTTCTGGCTGACGCCGTCAGCGACGAAGTGGCGCGCCAGCGCGAACTTGGGCGTCCGGTAACGATGAAGGTGGATGCGGCCGCCGTATCCTGCGCCGTAGCGATCGACCACGGCAGTCTGCATCGTCTGCTTGACAATCTGATCGACAACGCCCTGCAATACGGCGCTCCACCGGTCGAAGTAGCGCTGACGGCACAAGCCGCAGGCATGGCGGACAGCCGGAAAGGTAAAGCGCTGCCAGCGGCGGAAACAGTCGCCGCAGCTGAGACGGCTGCAATGGCTGAAACGCCTGCAACGGTGACCCTGTGCATCAGCGATCATGGCCGCGGCATTCTCCCTGAGCAGCGCCGGCGCGCCTTCGAGGCGTTCGCCCAGATTGAGCTGGCGCGCGCCACGCGCGGCAGCTGCGGGCTAGGGCTGGCGATTGTCCGCCGCATCGTCGAAGGCTGCGGCGGCACAGTTTCGCTGGGCGAGGCAGCTACCGGCGGGCTGGCGGTAATCATGCAGTTTCCGACGCGGCCGCCGGAAGCCTGAGACGCGCGGATTATGCGCTTCGCGCCCGACACCCGCCCGACACCCTTCTGCAACCCGCGTGGATAAAGGAGTTCCGGATAGGCGCCTCTGAAACCCACGTGGATAAAGGGTTTTAAGGCACCTGCCTGGAAGCCCTTTATTTATAAGGGTTTCAGAGGAGTCTGCCCGCAAACGCCCTATCCACGCTGGATTCAGAGAATTGATCGGGCACAGTATTCCAGTTTATGTTTTTTGATGCTCTGAAACCCTTGTATTTAGGGGGCTTCATGGCGTTTTATGTTTTCTGGCCTGTTTGCAGGGATTTCGGGGTAGGTGTTCTGCAAGCTTATATAGCGGCTCAACTTTGCCAAAAGACAAGGCGGTCAAGCCGCAGACAGTACGATTAGTACGGCAAGGCCAGGCCAACACAGCAACGCCGTAGTTTGGCAAAGGATACCGCTGTGCTCAGATCAGTTCCGCTCGGACGGCGGAGCGACGTTGAAGACTTCGGCCAGGGTCGTTACGCCGGCGGCGACTTTCATGGCGCCCGAGATACGCAGCGGTTTCATCCCTTCCCGATAAGCAAGATCACGGATTTTGGCGACTTCGGCATTGTCGGCAATGGCCTGCTTGATGTCCGGCGAAAGCGTGAGGATTTCGTACAGCCCGATGCGGCCGCGATAGCCGGTCATGCGGCAATCCAGGCAACCGACCGGCGAATAGAACTGCGCTGGTCGGTTGGCTTTCCACGGGGCGACGAGGCGATCCCAGAGGGCTTCATCCTCAGGCGTGGCGGGATGCGCCTGCTTGCAGTTCGGGCAGAGCACGCGCACCAGCCGCTGCGCCATGACGCCGATCACCGTGGCGCCGAGCAGATACGGCGGCACGCCCAGATCGAGCATGCGTGTGATGGCCGCTGGCGCGTCGTTGGTATGCAGCGTGGAGAGCACCAGGTGCCCGGTCAGCGCGGCCTGAATGGTGACTTCGGCAGTTTCGAGATCGCGCACCTCGCCGACCATGATGATGTCCGGGTCCTGCCGCATCAGCGCGCGCACGCCTTCGGCAAAGCCCAGGTCAATGACCGGCTGCACCTGCATCTGGTTGAAGGAGGCCTCGACCATTTCGATGGGGTCTTCAATGGTGCAGACGTTGACGGCAGGCGTGGCAAGCTGTTTGAGCGTGGAATAGAGCGTCGTAGTTTTGCCCGAGCCGGTCGGCCCGGTGACAAAGATGATGCCGTGCGGACTTTCCGTCATCGTGCGCCATTTGGCGCGGTCGTCATCGCTAAAGCCGAGTTCGCTGAAATTGCGCACGAGCACTTCCGGGTCGAAAATCCGCATGACCAGTTTTTCGCCGAAGGCCGTGGGCAGCGTCGACAGGCGCAGTTCAGCCTCCTGTCCGGCGGCGGTGCGCGTCTTGATGCGCCCGTCCTGCGGCCGCCGTTTTTCGACGAGATCCATGCGGCCGAGAATCTTGATGCGGCTGGTCATCGCCGTCATCACACTCATCGGAATCTGATAGACCTGGTGCAGCACGCCGTCGATGCGGAAGCGGACGATGCCCAGTTCGCGCCGCGGTTCGATGTGAATGTCACTGGCGCGCTGTTCAAAAGCGTACTGCCACAGCCAGTCGACGATGTTGACGATGTGCTGGTCGTTGGCGTCGAACTGCCGGTTGGCCTGGCCGAGTTGCACCAGTTGCTCGAAAGAGGAAAGCGCGGTGTTCGGCCCGCCCGCCTGCGCCTTGAGCTGCGCCGCCTTTTTGACCGAGCGCGCCAGGTTGTAAAACTCGACGAGGTAGCGCGCCACGTCCGGCGGACTGGAAAAAACGCGGCGAATACTTTTTTTGCTGATCGACTCGATTTCCTTTTCCCACTCGCGCAGGAAGGGTTCGATGGTGGCCACAACGATCTCGCTCGTCGTCACCTTCACCGGCAGAATGCCAAAGCGCGTCGCGTAAGCGCTGGACATCACGTCGGTGACGGCGGTGAAATCGATCTTCAGCGGATCGATGTGGAAATATTCCATACCGAGACGTTCGGCAAACCATTCGCCCAGCGCATCGAGCGTCAGCGGTGCGTGCGGCGCGCGCAGCGATTTCCACTTCTGATCGGCGATGATGACCAGCGGGTGTTCCGTTAAGCGTTTCAGGCGGCTTTCAGCCAGCATAGCGTTGGCTTCCCCCGGATCGACCAAGCCGTCGCTGACCAGAAAGCCGAGAATTTCGGCCACGGTGAGGCGGTGATCCGGCCCGGTGCGATCGGTCTTTTTATAGCTTGTATGGCGTTGTGCGTTCATTATGGTTTTCCGGCTTGCAACCTGCGGCACTATACCCGACAAAACGCGGCTGACTCAATGCCAACGGCACATTGACACGGGCGCAGAAAACTGTTTCATTTGGTTAAACTGCGTGCAACATCGAAAATGAAGGTATTAAAATTCGCCCATGTATTCGCGGCCATTCCGCGTACCCTTTATGCGCTTTCTCACGCTTTCTCTACCCGCTCTACCCTTTGAAAGGAAAATCCGATGAAAACCCGGCGGTTATCCCTGCTTGCTCTGAGTTCGGCGCTATTTTTGGCGTTGCCGGCCATAGCGCAGCAAGGGCCGGCGGGCGTGCCGGGCGCGCCGCTATTGGGTGCGGAAATCGCCCCTCCGCCGCCGCCCGCATCGGAGCAGCCGGCGTCGATCCTTGCGGAAGTGCGGCCCAAACCGGAAAAACCGCAAGTCATTGCGCAATGCCGCAAGGCCAAGAACATCAAGCGCTGCGAGGAACACCATTTGCGCCGCGTGGCGCGTCAGGAAGCACGCGCCGCCTGCAAGACACAGCCACAGCACAAGCGCAAGAGTTGCGTCAATCGGTATTTGAAGAAAAGGGCGAAGAAGTAACCTGCGCGCTGCCGGAAAATCGCTCACACGCGTATAAAAAAGAAAGCGCAAAAGCGCACAAAAAAACGCCTCTCCTGCTGACGGGAGAGGCGTTTTCATTTTGCCCGTTTTACATCAGGCCGCCTCTGAAGGCGGCGCGTCTTTCTGATCCCCGATTCCGTTCGATTTCCCCGATAGCGCCAGCATCAGTTCATTGATGCGCTTGACGAAACCGGCCGGGTCATCGAGCGTGCCGCCTTCGGCCAGCGTCGCCTGTTCAAACAGCAGATTGGCCCAGTCATCGAAGCGGGAATCCGCGCCCTCGCCTTCGTACTTCAGCCGCAGCACCGCCGGATGTTTCGGGTTAATTTCAAGAATCGGCTTCATCTCCGGTGCTTTTTGACCGGCAGCCTTAAGGATGCGCGCCAGATTGCCGCCCATCTCGTACTCGTCGGCCACGAGGCACGACGGCGAATCGGTCAGGCGATGCGTCACGCGCACGTCTTTAACCTTTTCGCCCAACACCGCCTTGATTTTCTCGGTCAGCGCCTTGTATTCGCCGGCGACCTGCTCGGCCTCCTCTTTTTCCGCCGCATCTTCCAGCCCGCCCAGATCAAGGCCGCCTTTGGCCACCGATTGCAGCGGCTTGCCGTCAAATTCGGTCAGATAGCCGACAACCCATTCATCAACGCGATCGGACAGCAACAGCACTTCGATCCCTTTTTTCCGGAAAATCTCCAGATGCGGGCTGTTTCTGGCCGCAGTAAACGTCTCAGCCGTCACGTAATAAATCTTTTCCTGCCCCTCTTTCATGCGGGCAACGTAGTCGGCAAGCGAAACGTTTTCTTCCGGCGTATCGGTATGCGTCGAAGCAAAGCGCAACAGTTTGGCAATGCGTTCCTTATTGGCGAAATCCTCGCCGACGCCTTCTTTGAAGACGCGGCCGAATTCATGCCAGAAGCGGGTATATTTTTCCTTTTCGGCGGCCTCTTCGCTATTGGCCAATCCTTCAAGCAACCCCAGCACTTTCTTGACGCAGCCGCCGCGAATCGCTTCGATGTCCTTCGATTCCTGCAAAATTTCGCGCGAGACATTGAGCGGCAAATCGTTCGTATCAACGACGCCGCGCACGAAGCGCAGATACAGCGGCATCAGTTTCTCGGCATCATCCATGATGAACACGCGGCGCACATACAGCTGGATGCCGTGGCGCGCGTTGCGGTCCCACAGGTCAAAGGGCGCGTGTTGCGGAATATAAAGCAGCTGCGTGTATTCCTGCCGCCCCTCAACCCTGGCGTGTACGTAGGCCAAGGGATCTTCAAAATCGTGCGCGATGTGCTTGTAGAACGACCGGTACTGCTCATCGCTGATTTCCGACCGTGGCCGCGCCCAGAGCGCAGAAGCCTGATTGACGGTCTCTTCTTCGCCGGTCTCGACTTGCTCCTTTTTCTCCTCATCCCACTTTTCCTGTTTCATCAGGATCGGCAGCGTGATGTGATCGGAGTACTTGCGAATGATCTGGCGCAGCTTCCAGCCGGAGAGCAGTTCATCCTCTCCCTCGCGCAGGTGCAGCGTCACGTCGGTGCCGCGCCCAGCCTTGTTGACCGTTTCGACCGAAAACTCACCTTCTCCCGTCGACTCCCATTTGACCGCTTGATCAGCCGGCAGCCCGGCACGGCGAGAAACGACCGTCACTTTGTCGGCAACGATGTATGAGGAATAGAATCCGACGCCAAACTGGCCAATCAGGTGCGCATCTTTGCTCTGATCGCCCGTCAGCGCCGCGAAGAATTCGCGCGTGCCGGATTTGGCGATAGTGCCCAGATGCTCGACGGCTTCCTCACGCGAAAGTCCAATCCCGTTATCCGACACGGTAATCGTGCGCGCCGCCTTGTCGAAGGACACGCGGATTTTCAGGTCGGGATCATTAGCCAGCAAGGCCGGATCGTTCAGCGCCTCGAAACGCAGTTTGTCGCAGGCGTCGGAAGCGTTGGAAATCAGTTCGCGCAGAAAGATTTCCTTGTTGCTGTACAGCGAATGAATCATCAGGTTGAGCAGTTGCTTGACCTCGGCCTGGAAGCCCAGCGTTTGTTTGTTCTCGCTCATGCAGTCACTCCATTAATTAGGATTTATTTGAATGTAGTCCGGATCTCGCCGCGGTGAGGCGCCAGCGCATCAAACGGGCGCGCCGCCAAAAATGGCGATCGGCTTGCAAATGGGGGCAAATCCGGCGCTTTCAAGCGGGGTCGCGGATGCGCCCAGTTTTCCGGCAAGATACGCCCTGCCTTGTCAAAAAGGCGTGTTCCACCAATTCGATTATTCTTCTTCCGCCGCGCCCGGCTGCCGCGGACGGCGTGCGCAATACAGGCTGCTGCCGATGAGCAGAGCAATGCCAGCCAGCGACCAGGCATCCGGAAAATCATCAAAAAACAGATAGCCGGCCAGCAATACCCAAATCAGCTGCGTATAGCCGAACGGTGCCAGATAGGAAGCCGTCGCCAGTTTGAGCGCGCGAATCATAACCAGATGGCTGGTGCCGCTGATCAGCCCGATGAGCACCAGCATGCAGAAATGCAACGCGCCCGGTGTAACCCACTCCGGCAGAACGAGCAACGTGTAGATGACACTGCCGACCAGACCGGGATAGAAAATCAGGCAATACTGGTTTTCGATGTTTGCCAGACGCCGGGTCATCACCTGATAGCAGGCAAAAAGAATCGCATTAATAAACGGCAGCAACGCCGCCCAGGTAAACAGGCCGCCGCCGGGGCGTACGACGATCAGCACGCCGGCAAAAGCGACAAAACTCGCCACCCAACTGCCGAACGGCATATCCTCACCCAGAAACAGCACCGCAAGCAGGGCAATGAAAATCGGATTGAGGTATGCAATCGAAGTCGCCTCAGCCAGTGGCAGGTACTTGAGTCCCGCCGTAAAGCAATAAGACGCGCCCGCCAAGGTGAAACCGCGCAGCAACTGCCAACGCAGCCGCCGGGTGCGAACCAGCGAGAAGCCGATGCGCGGGCCGAGAAAAACGATGAACAGGAGAGAGTGAAAGGAAAACCGTGCCCAGAGAATCAGATTGATGGGATAAAAACGCGACAGATATTTTGAGAGAACGTCCATCAGCGTAAACAACACAACCATGCCGAGCACCATGCACATGCCGCGCTGCGCCGGCAACAGCCGGGAGAAAAAAGTATTCATCGGCAAGGTTCAGGATTCGATGGCGCGATAGGCGATTTCAACGACTTCAACCTCACGCCAGCCGAGCGGGCTCTGGAAACGCACCAGATCGCCCTCGCGCGCCTTGAGCAGCGCGCGCGCCAGGGGTGAAATCCAGCTGATCCGGCGGCGCGAAAAATCTGTTTCATCGACGCCGACAATCTGGTAGGTCTGTGTCTCGTCCGCTGCATCGTCTACGTCGCGTATCGTCACCGTCGCACCGAAAAATACCTGGTCGATTCCTTCCTTACGCGCCGCCGGATCGACCACTTCCGCCAGATCCAGCCGCTTGGTCAAAAAACGCACGCGGCGATCGATTTCGCGCAGACGTTTCTTGCCGTACAGATAATCGCCGTTCTCTGACCGATCGCCGTTAGAAGCCGCCCACTGCACGGTTTCGACGACAGCCGGGCGCTCCGTATGCAGCAAATGGTCAAGCTCTTCCTTGATCCGCGCATAACCGCCGGGCGTCATGTAGTTGCGCGTGCCCGGCGGCAACCCGGGGGCAGCGTCGAAGCCGGTTTCGTCCTCACTTTCGTCTTCGCTTTCCCGGACAAAGGCCTTATTCATCTTCAAATCATCCCTGTTGTATTGTGCGCGCTCAAGCGTGTACGCAAACCGCAAACCAGCCCCAGGGGCTCCCAGCATTCTATCCCTGTACTTTTTTCAGGCAATCTCTTTAGTCAAAAAACCGGGTAAATCCGCCATTTTCCAGTGCGATTCGCGCGACAATACGGCTTTCATTCGCCGGCTTTCATTCACGATCATCACACGCCGTCATATTGCCGCCCTGTTCCAATGTCCACCCCGCCGATTCTGCCGACACATCCTGATGACGTCCCCCCCGCTTCGGGCTTTACCCTCCTTTACGCCGACCGTTCGTTGCTCGCAGTCAGCAAACCGCCGCGCCTGCTGTCGGTGCCCGGGCGCGGCGAAGACAAGCAGGACTGTCTCATCCGCCGCGTTCAGCAGGAATTTCCCGATGCGCTGATCGTCCACCGCCTCGATTACGACACATCCGGCGTTCTCGTTCTGGCGCGCGGCGCCGATATGCATCGCCGGCTCAGCCGGCTGTTCCATGATCGCAAGGTTGAAAAGCGTTACATCGCCCTTGTCGAGGGTCGTCCCGCCCCGGAAAATGGCCGCATCGATTTACCGCTTTGCGTTGACTGGCCCAACCGTCCCCGGCATATCGTCGATCCGGTCAATGGCAAGACCGCGCTGACGCACTACCAGACACTCGCCTACGATGCACAACGCAACGCTACGCGCCTTGCGCTCACACCGGAAACCGGCCGCACGCACCAGCTACGCGTGCATATGCAGGCGATCGGCCATCCGATTCTCGGCGACCCGCTCTATGCCGATCCGGCTGCGCAGGCCAAGGCCAGCCGCTTGTTGCTGCACGCCGAGTTTCTGGCCTTTACGCATCCGGTTACACATAAACCGATGCGCTTTCATTGCCCGGCGAGATTCTGACGCCCTGAACGTCAGGCCGGTATAGGGAGCACATCCGTCCAGGCCAGGCCAGACGGCACCTCCGACGCCATCAACAAACGCTGGCTAATCCAGCGCGGCAAGCGCCGCCGGCAGCCTGGCCAGCGGCGGATTTTGGGCGAAATATTTGCGGATACCGTTGAAAATCGACTGCGCCATTTTTTCCTGATAAGCGCTGTCGTTCAGCCGCTTTTCTTCTTCCGGATTAGAAATAAAGGCCGTTTCGACAAGGATTGACGGAATATCGGGCGCCTTGAGCACAGCAAAACCGGCCTGCTCGACGTGATTTTTGTGCAGCCGGTTGATCTGACCGATTTCCTTGAGCACAACACCGCCGAATTTGAGACTGTCACTAATCGTTGCCGTCTGCGAAAGATCAAGCAGCGTGCGCGCCAGCATCGGATCCCTATTGACGGCGATGTTGACGCCGCCGATCAGGTCGGCCTCGTTTTCTTTCTTTGCCAGCCAGCGTGCAGCCGAACTCGACGCACCATGCTCAGAGAGGGCGAAAACCGAAGAACCATTTGCGTCGGGACGGATAAAAGCATCGGCATGAATCGAAAGAAACAGATCGGCGCGAATACGCCGCGCCTTCTGCACACGCACATTCAGCGGTACAAAATAATCGGTATCGCGCGTGAGCACGGCGCGCATATTCGGCTCATTGTCGATTCTCGACTTCAGTCGCCTGGCGATGGCCAGCGTCACATGCTTTTCATAGCTGCCCCGACTGCCTACGGCGCCGGGGTCTTCGCCGCCATGACCGGGATCGATCATGATCGTTAGCATCCGCCCGCCGCCTTTCTTGCGGCGTACGGTCTTTTGCGCATCGCCCGATGCGCCGGCCTTATCGGTCGGAACGCCCGGTTTTCTATCCCCCATTATCGAAGAATCGCCCGCAGTTGCCGCCCTGGCGGATGTTTCCTCCGCTGCCGTGTTCTCCGCCGGCGCCGGATCGTCCGGCGTGTCGTGCTTCTTGATCAGTTGCGACAGGAGATCGGGCGGTTCCAGGGGATACACGTCGAGCACCAGCCGGTAGCCGTACTGACCCACCGGCGGCAGCACGAAAACCTGTGGCTTGACTTCATTCTTCAGTTCCATGACTAGGCGCACGACGCCCGGTTTAAAACGGCCGGCACGCAGCAGTTTGATGTTGGGGTCATCCGGTGAAATCTTACCCGCCATGCTTTCCAGCACATTGTTGAATTCGACATTTTCCAGATCGACGACCAGACGATGCGGATCTTTGATCGTGAAATGCGAGAATTTAAGCGGGGCGCGATGTTCGATCGTCACCCGCGTATAGTCGGCCGCCGGCCAAACGCGCACCGCCACGACACCGGCAGCGCGCGAAACCGCCGCACGACCCAACGGCGTCACGGAAAAAAGGAGCGCCGCGCCGCCAGCATGCAGCAGTTCGCGGATCAGTTCGCGGCGCTTGAGTAACCGGCACGGAGGCTGCTCAGACATTGCCGCCCCGCTGCGCTATAAGCGTGCAGTACAAGCCTGCGCCCATCGGCCGGGCGGCTTTTCGGCCCGGCTTCTCCGACAAAATGGAAAGCAATGCGCAGATCAGCCGCAGGCACGTAACCAGCTGCCTTGTCCGGCCATTCGACCAGACAGAGCGTATCGTCGCGGAAATATTCACCCAAGCCGGCATCTTCAAACTCACTTGGATCATTGAATCTATAAAAATCAAAGTGGTACAAGTATAATCTCGAAACAACATAAAATTCAACCAATGTGTAGGTAGGACTTTTGACCGGCCCTTCGTATCCCAGGCTGCGTAACACCGCGCGCGCCAGCGTCGTCTTGCCGGCGCCGAGGTCGCCGTCGAGCCAGACGACCATGCCTGGCGCCAATAACGGCCCCAATGCCCGTCCGAGCGCCTGCGTCGCCGCTTCATCCGGCAGAGGCAGCGTGAATGTCGCCGCCGACGTAATTACATTTTCCACACTCTTGGTTTCTGCGTTCATTTGCGTTTACCCGTTTACCGTTTCGCCTGCCTTCTGGTTTTATCCATTTTCACGGGTATTACATGATCGGCTTTTTAGCCCATTGTCACCATTCTCACCATTGTCACACGAAGCCGCACAAGTTTTTTCGGAGTTTCGGCAGTAAAGAGACGATTTCATTGAGATCGACGATGCCATCAAAGCAAACAGGCGCTTCCCCCTTCAGCAGCCCCGTATTTTAAGTCGATCCAAGCAGAACCATTTTGCCAACCGCCGGCCATTGGGTGATAAGTTATTTTTGAGCCGCACTCGCCATTAATCACCTCATGTTTATCTCGTTCAATAGATGAATCGACACGCCCGCCATATGCCCAAGCATTTTACACGCAAATTTGTACCGCTTGGAGCGCAGTCCCTGCACGCAAATGGCCGGATTGCTGCCTCATCGTCTGCCTCAGAAATTGCCCTCTATTTTTTCAGCATTTCCGAGCTATGATGCCGCCTATGCATGAGAATGACGCCTCGCTCGCAGACGCTCAGCACGCCGCACGCAGCGCGAACCCGGCAGCTAGAGCATCGGCCAAAACCCGCACGGCATTTTGCTGGGACAATCTGGCGCAGACCATCAAAAAACAGGCGCAAGCATTGGGTTTTACCGGCGTCGGCATTGCCCCCGCCAACCTTCCGGAACAGACGCGGGAACGACTGGCGCACTGGCTGGCGCGCGGCCGCCACGGCGGTATGGATTATATGGCCAGACACGCCGGACTGCGCGGCGACCCGAAGGCGCTACTGCCCGGCACACTGACTGTTATTTCCCTGCGCCTGCCCTACTGGCCGCAACCGTATATACAAACCGAAACGCATCCGCCAAGCGTAGACAGCCCCGCAAATGCCGGAGAAAACGACCGCGGCGAAAAATTGGGGGGACACGCAAATGCTCACCCGGCGTCCAGCAAATCAGCCTGTATTTCGCGCTACGCCCGCGGCCGCGATTATCATAAGGTGGTGCGTACGCGGTTGCAGAAACTGGCGGATTTCATCGCCGACACGCTGCGCCACGAAGCACCGGACCAGCCGTTCATCTACCGCGTTTTTTCCGATTCCGCACCGGTCATGGAAACCGAATTTGCCCAACGCGCCGGCGTCGGTTGGCGCGGCAAACATACGCTGACCGTAACGCGCACCGGCTCCTGGCATTTCCTCGGCGAACTCTATACTAACCTGCCGCTGCCGGCCGACCCGCCTGCGGCCGACCACTGCGGCGACTGCCGGCGCTGTCTCGACGCCTGTCCGACGGGCGCCATTACCGCACCGTATGAACTCGACGCGCGCCGCTGCATCTCTTACCTGACCATTGAGCTTTCCGGCGCCATTCCACCCGAGCTGCGGCCGCTGATCGGCAACCGCATCTACGGCTGCGACGACTGCCAGGCCGTCTGCCCGTGGAACCGCTTCGCCCAACAGGGCGACCCGGCCTTTGCCGCGCGCACGGGATTGAATCAAGCGCCGCTCGCGGCATTATTTGCCTGGACCCGTGAAGTCTTCGAGACTCGGCTGGCCGGCAGCCCGATTAGGCGCATCGGCCACGAGCGCTGGTTGCGCAACATCGCCGTCGCCATCGGCAACGCGCCGCCCGATCCGAACCTGCAAGCCGCCCTGCATAGCCGGCAGAACGACCCTTCGCCGCTGGTTCGCGAACACGTCGCTTGGGCGCTGGCAGAGCAGCAGCGCAAAACTTCGGAAATAGCGAATATAGGGGACGCGAAGGATGCAGAGGATAGCGGCGACTACGCCTACCGTACCGATCTATCCGGCTAATACCTGGCGAATGCCCTAGGCCAACAGCCACCTAAATCCCAGCGCCCAGTCGGGCGCTGGGCCGATTTCTCAGCGTGCAACCGGAGAAGTATCCGCCGCAGCGCCTATCGCCACGGGCCGCGCCGGGTCGCTGCACCATTCGCTCCACGAGCCGGGATACAGGCGGGCGCCGTACAAGCCGGCGATTTCAAGCGCCAGCAGATTGTGGCAGGCAGAAACGCCCGAACCGCATTGCATGACGACCCGTTCAGGCGGCATACCGGCGAACAGGGCAAGAAATTCACGGCGTAATTCGGCGGCCGGGCGAAAGCGCCCGGAAGTATCGAGATTTTCTCTGAAGCAGCGATTGCGTGCGCCCGGGATATGGCCGCCGACGGGATCCATCGTTTCATTCTCACCGCAAAAGCGGTCAGTGCTACGGGCATCGACCACCAGAAAATCCTGCCGCCTGATATTGCTCAGCACCTCGTCGGCGCTCACCGTCCACCGGCCAGGCTCAGGCAGCACATACTTGAACCGTACAGGCTCGATCTCTGGGAGCGTACGTGTCAGCGCCCGTCCCTCATCCGTCCAGGCCTTAAACCCGCCGTCGAGCAGCGCAACCTTCTCGTGCCCGAGCCAGCGCAGCATCCACCACAAGCGGCCGGCGATCATGCCGTCCGCATCGTCATAGACGACAACCTGCGTCTGCCGCGCAATCCCAATAGCACCGAGCTTCGCCGCCAGTGTTTGCGGTTCCGGCAGAGGATGACGGCCATTGCAGCCATTTTTCGCGCCGGACAGATCACGGTCAAGATGCATGAAAAATGCGCCGGGCAGATGCCCCTCGGCATACGCGCGTTCGCCATAGTCGGGATCGGAAAGCAGATGGCGGCAGTCAATGATGCGCCAGCCGGCATCGTTCAGATGCGCAGCCAGCGTTGCGCAGTCGACCAGCGGCGAGACCGGCGATAGCTGGCATTGTCTATTTGAACCAGAGGTTTCAGTGGCGCCACGCTGGGAATCGGTCATCTCAGCCCCCCTGCAACCAGGCCGAAGCCTCCGCATCGTCGTTGCAAATGCGCATTTCGGCGCCTACAAAAATATCTGTCAGCCAGGCGCTCCAGGCAACCCACTGGCTGTCCGTCACGACGGCAATCCGCCGAAAATCGCCGGGATGGGCGCGCGCAAAAACGATATCTTCCCACGCCACATCGAGCGTCACACTGGTCATTTCACGCAGATCGAACAGCAGATCAGGCGGCCCTTCGGCGTTAACCGCCGCCAGCGCCGCCGCCTCGAACTCCTGATAGTCAGCCAGCGTGAATTCTCCGTAAATGTTGACTTGCACCAACCTTGGCGAATGCTGAACCACAATCATGGCAGTCTCCTTCGTCGCATATTTTCTTGCGTACCCAGAATCAAGTTTAGCATCCTCCCGATGGGCCACCTGGCGCCGCATTGCATTGCCGTACCGTGTGCGAACGGCGCACTTGGGGGATGGTGCGCGGAATCATGAAGCATGCGTGAGGAAAAAGCGCGCAAAGCGTGTAAACTTCGCCTGTTTTTCGCTGGTTTTACCGGCCTGTCCATAAATTTTACAAGGAGGCGCTAGCGCCCATAAACGCCGCTTTTCAGCGACGGTGTGTTAATTCATTTGTGTTGATTCATTCGAGTGTGCTTATGGCAAAACATACTTCGGCATCGTCCAGAGAACCCCAGGCTACGCACGATGCCAACGACTTAACGGCCATCACCGGGCTGAAATTCGAGGCGGCGCTCGCCGAACTGGAGCAACTGGTGCGCAGCATGGAAGACGGCCGCCTGCCGCTTGAAGAATCCATTGCCGCCTACCGGCGCGGCAGCGCGCTGCTCAATCACTGCCAGCAGCTTCTACAAGATGCCGAACAAAAGATCCAAGTGCTTGAAAACGGGGCGCTGCGCGAGTTCGATGCGCGCGGGGAGGCGCAATGAATACGTCGGTGAATACGTCTGACCATTGCTCTTTATCCGATCTTTCTTTTCCTGACTGGATGCGGCATGTGCAGGCGCAGACTGAGGACGCGCTTGACCGCCTGCTGCCCGCAGCCGATGCAACGCCCGCACATCTTCACCAAGCCATGCGTTACGCCTGCCTGGGCGGCGGCAAACGGATTCGTCCGCTGCTCGCCTTTGCCGCCGGCGAATTGTCCGCCGCGCCGGCAACACAGCTGGAAACCGTCGCCTGCGCTGTCGAATGCATCCACGCTTACTCACTCGTACACGACGACCTGCCCTGCATGGACGATGACGTACTGCGCCGCGGCCGACCGACCTGCCATGTCAAATTTGGCGAGGCGACCGCGCTGCTCGTCGGCGACAGCCTGCAATCATTGGCTTTTGAACTGCTGGCACACCCCCTATCCGGCAATCCGCAAATCCGGCTGCGTCAGGCGTTTCTGCTGGCGCAGGCGAGCGGTTCGCGCGGCATGGCCGGCGGGCAGGCCATTGATCTGGACGCGGTGGGCAAGGCGCTAAGCCGGCCGGAACTGGAACAGATGCACACGCTCAAAACGGGCGCCTTGATACGCGCCGCCGTCCTGCTGGGGGCACTGTGCGGCGAGCCGCCCGATGAAACGGCGCTGGCGAGGCTCGATCGTTTTGCCGCCTCAGCCGGCCTGCTGTTTCAGGTGATCGATGACATGCTCGACTGTACGGCCAATACGACGACGTTGGGCAAAACTGCCGGCAAGGATGCCGCCGCCGACAAACCCACCTATGTCAGCTTGCTCGGTCTGGCAGGTGCGCGCGATCTGGCGGAGCAACTGCAAACGCAGGCAATTTCGGCGCTGAAGCCCTTTGGCGAAAAAGCACGCCGTTTAACCGAACTGACCGAATTTTTTGTCCGCCGGGAATTCTAGAATTCTAAATTTCTGGCAGACCAACATCTTTCCTACGTCAAAACCGAGTCGTCATTGCCCTATCGCCTAATTGACTGGCGACTTACCTTCAGCCCGACATCGATTCCATGACCGCCTATCCATTGCTCGACACCATCCAGCACCCCGCGCAACTGCGCGCACTGGATCGCAAGCAGCTGCCGCAGCTGGCGGAAGAGCTGCGCAATTTTCTTGTCGACTCGGTCTCGCGCACCGGCGGGCATCTGTCGTCGAATCTCGGCACTGTCGAGCTGACAATCGCGCTGCATTACGTCTTCAACACGCCGGAAGATCGCCTGGTCTGGGATGTCGGCCACCAGACTTACGCGCACAAGGTACTGACCGGCCGCCGCGAAGGCATGGCCAGACTGCGCATGTACGGCGGCGTGTCGGGATTTCCCAAGCGCAGCGAAAGCGAGTTTGATGCCTTTGGCGTCGGCCATTCTTCCACGTCGATTTCAGCGGCGCTCGGCATGGCGATCGCCGCCAGGCTTAAAGGTGAGGAACGGCACACCATCGCCGTCATCGGCGACGGCGCCATGTCCGCCGGACAAGCCTTCGAGGCGCTCAATAACGCGGGCATCGCCAACGTGGACATGCTCGTCATCCTCAACGACAACGATATGTCGATCTCCCGCCCGGTCGGTGCGCTCAACAAGTATCTGGCACGCATTCTGTCAGGCAACGCTTTTAACGCCGCTCGCCGCGCCGGAGAAAAAGTGCTGTCCGTTTCGCCCTCGCTGCTCGAATTCGCCAATCGCGTTGAAGGCCATGTCAAAGGCCTGCTGACGCCGGGCACGCTGTTCGAGGAACTTGGTTTCAACTACATCGGCCCGATCGACGGGCATGACCTCGACGCGCTCGTTCCCACGCTGCAAAACCTGCAAAAGCTCAAGGGGCGGCAGTTTCTGCACGTCCTGACACGCAAGGGGCAAGGCTACAAGCTGGCCGAATCCGACCCGATTCTGTATCACGGCGTTTCCCGCTTCCAGCCCGAGGTCGGCATTGTCGACAACGCCGCAGAGGCCAAACCGAGTTTCGCCCGGATTTTCGGCGACTGGTTGTGCGACATGGCCGCAGCCGATTCCAGACTCGTCGCCATCACGCCGGCTATGTGCGAAGGTTCGGGCATGACGGCTTTCGCAGAACGTTATCCTGAACGTTTCTACGATGTCGGCATCGCCGAGCAGCACGCCGTGACTTTTGCCGCCGGCCTGGCCTGCGAAGGGCTAAAACCGGTCGTCGCTATTTATTCGACTTTTCTCCAGCGCGGCTACGACCAACTGCTGCACGATGTGGCCCTGCAAAACCTGCCGGTCGTCTTTGCCATCGATCGCGGCGGTCTCGTCGGCGCCGACGGACCGACGCATCACGGCGCATTCGACCTCTCCTATCTGACCTGTATCCCAAACATGGTCATCATGACGCCGTCCGATGAAAACGAATGTCGCCGCATGCTGACCACCGCCTATCGGCACGATGCCCCCTGCGCCGTGCGCTATCCGCGCGGCGTCGGCACCGGCGCGTCGGTTGATAAATCACTCGGCGAACTGCCGCTCGGCAAGGGACTCATCCGCCGTAAGGGGCACAAGGTCGCCCTGCTGGCTTTCGGCAGCGTGCTGGCAGCGGCGCTCGCGGCCGCAGAAACGCTCGATGCCACCGTTGCCGACATGCGTTTCGTCAAACCCATTGATCAGGCGCTGATTCTCGAACTGGCGCGGGAACATTCTCTGCTTGTCAGCATCGAAGAGAACGCGCTGATCGGCGGTGCCGGCGCCGAAGTCGCCCGCGCGCTCGAAGATGCGGAATGCACGGTCCGCTTTCTTCGCCTCGGCCTGCCCGACCGCTTCATCGAACACGGCGACCAGGCGCAGCTGCTGGCCGACGCCGGCCTCGACGCAAACGGTATCATCCGCACGGTTAACGCGCATTTTCAACTATCCCAATGACAGGACACGCAATGAACGCAATGCAGAACAAAAACGATACGCAGGCCATCGCCGATGTACAGAATTTCGCCGACAGCCGGCATATCGCCATCAACC
>CALHZD010000054.1 GCA_938040985.1 uncultured Propionivibrio sp. | reverse complement strand
ATGGGAAGGCGTCGGCGGAGGAAGAAGGCGAGCCAGAAGACCGGCCTGAAGCAGGAGCAGTGCCAATCCTCGGGGTGAAGGGAAAGGTTCTGGCGAAATGTGGCTCAGCCCAGGTTATTCATACGCGCACTATGGTTACTGCCATAGCCGCGCTCGGCAAGCCAAACGCATCGACCGGACGACCGATCCGACATCCTGAGCCATATCCGCAAGGCATCCGCCAACGCACGCGCGGACGCTTCGGGCGGTCAGAAACAGGAAAGATGGGAAACCGGCAGGATGCGTATCACAGGGATCACAGCAAACAGGCATACAGGACAGGCAGATGAGCGACTGCCCGCCTTTGCGGGAGAGATTTCCGCGCGGCAGGTCTCGCCATGCCTTCATGCGCCGTTTTACCCTGCGCCAGCGCAGCGTAAATCCCGCATACCGCAAACATTGCGGTTCACGTTTTCCTTACCCGCTTTGCCGCTCAGCCCGGCGGATATACCCGCGCCCATCCGGCGGCAGCCTGCGCGCCTGTCGGCTCTATCGCCCTGCCCGCCTTCCCGCTTGCCCTGCACTCCGATACATTTTCCCCAAGTTAGCGCCGGCAGCGCTAGAAGCACGCCGGCGCAACCGATCAATGTCACCCCGACCTCCACTACGCTTTCACTGGACATGACCGCCGAGGAGGCCGGGGTGACGACTTTTACGGCACCCCATGAAATGCGGCAACGCACGCCGGGAAAGCATCGGCGCGCCCGTTCGCAGGCGCTTCGATGCTTACGGTTTTTCAGGTAATCATTCATTTGATCGATCAGGAAGGAAGATCCATGACAAGAAACCTCCCCATGACCTTAGCCGCCATTCCGGCCGCACTGATGCTGGTCGGCACGGCGCAGGCGGACGAAAGCACGATGGACACGGTGGTCGTCACCGCGAGCCGCACCCAGGAGTTGAAAAGGGAGCTGAGCAACAATGTAACTATCATCGACGAAGCGGAAATCAAAGCATCTACCGCTTCAACGGTAGCCGAGCTTGCGCAACAGCAAGGTTTTCTTATCGTAACGACCGGCGATACGAGTTATGTCCAGATTCGCGGCTATGGCAATCTGAGCATGAGCAACGAACCTGAAAATACCGTACTTGTACTTGTTAATGGACGCCGTACCGGCAGCGCTAATCTCGGTATCATGGGGTTAGCCAATGTCGAGCGGGTCGAGATTATTCGCGGACCGTCCGCCGTGCAGTACGGCTCGTCTGCCTTGGGCGGCGTCATCAACATCATCACCAAACAGGGCAAGGCAGACAAACCATATTTTTCGCTTGAGGCAGGCGGGGGCAGCGATGGCCTGGTCCGCGAAAAACTGGCGCTTGGCGGCGCACTCGGCGGCTTCGATCTTTCGCTGGGATTGACCAATTTTTCACGCAAAGACGTCACGACTGCCGAAGGCGGGCGCTGGTATCACACCGATATCGATCGAAACACGGCAGCGAACCTCGATTTGGGTTACACCTTTGCTGAAAATCACCGTATTGGATTGAGTTATCAGCGTGGAGACAGTGTTTCCAACCTGCCGACGAACAATGGCGGCATTCGCCCGTTTAGTCAGAATACGCCCTCAGCGTTCTATAACGGTTATCACAAGAAATTTGATAACACGGCGATTTCCTATACCGGCAAGACCCAGGACAAGGCATTCGACTGGTCGGCAAGTTATACGACCGGTCGTGAAGACAATGAATACAAAGCCTACGGTTATACCGACTTCATTGAAACTCAGACAATGAATGCACAGGGGAACTACAACGGCCAGATGGTTTCGCTTTCGCTCGGCGCAGATGCACTCGAATACCGCCACTATGCAAGCAATGCGACGAAAAAACCCAAGATGGCAGACAACGGTGTTTATTTCTCCGGTAAGCTGCGCCTCCTTGACGAGCGTCTGATCTTCTCGCTGGGCGGACGTTACGACAAATACAAGAATACGGCTGTCGACGGCGCCAGTTATTCGGATGATCACTTCGGCGGTTCTTACGGCCTGGCCTGGCTGCCGGTCGAAGGGCTGAAGCTGCGCGCCAACTACGCCGAAGGCTTCAAGATGCCTTCGCCGCGCCAGGTCGGCGGTAGCGACTGGTACAACCCCAATGCCAACCTGAAGCCGGAAGAAAGCGACACCTGGGAAATCGGCGCCGATCTCGAATGGCGCATGCTCACCGCCAGCCTGACGTACTTCCATTCCGACTACAAGAACAAGATCGTCGGCGTATCCGTCACCGGCATGCCACGCTTTTACCAGTTCCAGAACATCAAGACGGCCACCCTGTCCGGCGTGGAGGGCAATCTGCGCGCCGATCTCGGCAAGGCCTTCGCCCAGCCCTGGAGCCTGTCGCCCTATCTCGGTTTCACCTGGCTGGAAACGCGCAAGAGCGGTGATGAAACACAGTTCATCACTTATAACGGCAACAAGATCAACACCCTGCCGAACACACCGGAGTGGATGTTCAATTACGGCGTCGATTTCTCGCATCCCGGGTATAAACTCAAGAGCCGCATCAACGCCGTGACCTATGGCAAGCTGCTCACCCGCGACTGGAGTCGGGGCGTATACCCGGCGCCCTACTTTGAGCGCCCCTCAGGGACCGTGGTTGACCTGAGTGTAGACAAGGGCATTGCAGACTGGGGGCGCAATACGCTGACCCTGCGCGCCGAGGTCAACAACCTGTTCGACCGCGCCAACGAAATGTACTGGGGCTATCCGGGCGCCGGGCGCAGCTTCTATCTCGGCTTGCGCTACGACTATCAATGAGCCGCGCTTATCAGGCGCCTGCTGCATGACACGCCACGCACAGCATAGCGAAAAAAAACGCGCGAGAGCCGATCTAACGCGCGTTTCTTCTTCGCTGTCGCCCGCGTCTGAACCGGACGAAGCGGGCGATGCAGGTACGACGCGTACCGCCCCGGAAATCGCCCTGTGGGAGATCGCCATCCCGCCGTCCATCCGGGCGGCGGCTGACTGGCTGGGCGACCAGATTGCTGCGGCCGCGGCGCAGAACGACTTTCCGGCGCTGTTGCGCTTCACCCGCGACCGCGCGTTCGTGCTGCTCAACTACTTCTGCATCACCGATCTCGAAGAAGTCAGCCGGCTGCGCCGCGCCGACATCGCCCTCGATGCGGCCGCCATGACGATCGTGCTGGGCGGGCAGCGGCGCGCGCTGCCGTCCAACGCCTCCCGTTTTTGTCCGGTCGCCGCCCTGCGGGCCTGGCTGTCATTATCCGAAATCCGCGACGGTCCGATTTTCCGCCGGGTCAAGGGCAACCATCAGCTTTCTGCGGAGCCGCTTTCTCCGGGCGAACTCAAGAATATTTTCCGGCAGAGTACATTCCTCGCCCGAACCGGCGATTGACCGGGATTGACCGGACGTGCAACCGCATTCAGCCGAATGCGGCAACATGTCGCCGCCGGAAAGCATAGCCGGTAGGGCATATAGCCGACGCGCCATGCCACGGTTGCCAAGGGCACGGCGTAAACCGGATCATGATTGTGCGCTAATACAGCCAGCTGGCGGGAACGGTGACGAGCGCCGGGAAAAACACGAGCAGGAACATGAGCAGCGTTTCCGCCAGCAAGAACGGCCAAACGCCCTTGATGACGCTGTCCAGCCCCTCCCGCGAAACGCCGGCCACCACGTTGAGCACCGTCCCCACTGGAGGCGTCAGCAGGCCGATGGCGTTGTTCATAATGAACAGCACGCCGAAATAATACGGATCAATGCCCGCCTGCTTGACGACCGGCACCAGAATGGGGCCGAGAATGAGCACCGTCGGCATCAGGTCGAGCGCCGTGCCGACCACCACCACCAGAATCATGATGATCAGCATCAGCAGCGTCGGGCTGCCCATGAACGGTTCCAGAATATGCATGGTCTGCGACGGGATGTCGGCAATCGTGATCAGCCAGGCAGACACCATGGCGCAGGCAACCAGGAACATGATGGTGCTGGAGACCTTCAAGGCGATCAGCATCAGGTGCGGAATTTTGCGGAATTGAAGCTCACGGTAAATGAACAGGCCGACGAACAGCGAATAAAAGACAGCAACGACGGCCGCTTCCGTCGGCGTGAAGATGCCGGCGCGCATGCCGCCGATGATGACGACCGGCAACACCAGCGCCCACACGCCGTCGCGCAGCGCCCGGAGCACACGCCCGGCGTCAAAGGGATGCAGATGGCTGGATTCCTTTTGCGAAACCAGCCGCCAGGTCACCGCCAACACCGCCGCCATCATCAGCCCGGGCGCAATGCCGGCCATAAACAATTTGGTGATCGACAGCTGCGTGGTCACGCCGAACACTACCAAGGGAATCGACGGCGGAATGACGGGCGCCGTACAGCCGGCGGCGGCGATGAGTCCGGCAGAACGCGGGACGCTGTAACCGGCATTGCGCATCATCGGGATGAGCAGCGCGGCCACCGCCGCCGTATCGGCAACCGCCGAACCGGAGATACTGGCGACGACGGCCGCCGTAATCACGGCCACGTAGCCCAGCCCGCCCGGCACGTGGCCGACCAGAGAATCGGCCACTTCGACGACACGTCGCGACAGGCCGCCAGCATTCATCAGCTCACCGGCCAGCATGAAGAACGGAACGGCCATCAGCGGATAGTTATTGGCGCCTTCGAGCAGGTTCTGGGCGATGATCTGCGTATCAAAGTTGTCCATCTGCACCATCAGGGCAACACCACAGATGAGCAGGGCAAAGGCAATGGGCGCCCCCAGCGCCATGGCGCCCAGCAAAGCAATCAGAAAGGTCGCGATTGTCATGGCATCTCCCGGTCCGGTTATTCTGCGGCGTTATCGCCGGAGGGCACCAGTTCTTCCTTGCTCATCCGCCCTGTCACCAGCCGCCAGAGGCCATAAGCCAGCACCAGCGCCATGCCGATGCTGGAAATGAGCAGCGCAGACTGGACGATGCCCATCGGAATGCCGGTCACCGGTGCATGGTCGTCCATGCCGATGATCACCTGCTGCCAGGTGCCATGCACCAGCAGCAGGCAACATGCCAGGGTCAGGGAATCGGCCAGGAAACGGCAGATGCGCTGCCCGCGCTCACCAAGCCGGCTGACGAGACTGTTCATGCCCAGATGGCCATGATCTTTCATGACGATCAGCGCGCCGATCAGGGTCAGCCACATGAACAGAAAGCGCGACACCTCTTCCGAGAAAACAATGCCGGAATTGAAACCATAACGCAGCACCACGTTGCCGAATACCAGAATCGCCATGATGCCGAACATCACGACCAGCACCCATTCAACGAATCTAATCAAAGCATCAAGCCATTTCATATCCACCTCGCAACGTTTTTATCGATCTGCGCCTTCCGGCATGCTTTTTCAGAACCACAAGATGCCTCCTGTCATCGCACCGGCGCCTCATTTTCCAGAAGCGCCCCGTCGCCAGCCTGAATAGCGCTCCGCTCAACGGCCGGCCCGGAGCCAGTCCCGGCCCCACCGTCAGGGTAGGCTAACGACCGCGCACCTCGGCAATTTCGCGCTGCGCCTGTTCGACGATCGACGGGCCAATATCTTTCGTATAGCGTTCGATAACCGGCTTGAGGCGCTCGCGCATCTTTGCCGTCTCCGCTTCGGAAACCGGCGTAACCGTCATGCCGCTTTTCTTGAGATCCTCGATCAGCTCGGCAGTCATCTTGCGGTTCAGATTACGCTGGAACGCGCGCCCTTCATAGCAGCCTGTGCGCAGCTGCGCCTGCTCCTCAGGCGTGAGCTTGTCCCAAAAGATTTTACTGACCAGCACCAGATACGGCGCATAGGCATGGTTGGTCAGGCTCAGATATTTCTGCACCTCATAAAATTTGCTCGCATGGATGATCGGAACGGGATTTTCCTCCGCATCGATCGCCTTGGTTTCCATGGCCGAATACAGCTCGGTAAACGGCATGGGAATCGCGTTGGCGCCCAGTGCTTTAAACGAATCGATATACACCGGATTTTGCATGACACGCAGTTTGAGTCCGGACAAATCCTCCATCTTCGCCACCGGATGCTTGCTGTTCGTCACCTGGCGGAAGCCGTTTTCCCAGTAGCACAGTCCCACCATGCCTTTACCCGGCGCCAGATCGAGCAGGCGCTGGCCCAGTTTGCCGTCAAGCACGGCGTCGGCCTCTTTCTCGTTCTGGAACAGCAGCGGCAAATCGAAAAGCAGGTATTCCTTGATGATCGTCGCGACCGGCGCCGAAGCAACGATCGTCATCTCCTGAACACCGCCGCGCACGGCGGCAATCATCTGCGTTTCCGAACCCAGCTGGGTGGCGGGATAAACCTTGACCTTCATTTTTCCGCCGCTCAAGCGGTTCATGATTTCAGCAAATTTAACGGACGCCTGTCCGAGCGGATGTTCGGCCGCAATTCCGTGTCCCAGGCGGATATTGCGCTCCTTGGCATTCTGCGCCATCGCCTGCGTTCCATGACAGGACAGTGCGGCAGTGGCCAATACGACCAGAAACTTGTGGGTATGCATCATGAGGATCTCCCGATCAAAGAAGGGCAAAAACCGCGGCGCCGCGATTTGCCCTGTCAGCCAGAAACAACCACATCAAAACTCCAATGCGTACCGCCTCAGCGCGGCAGCAGCGTCCGCAGATAATCCCGGTTCATCGCGCAAATGCTCAGGCTGTCGCCGCCGTAATGCTCGCACAGGAAGGCGCTGCAAAAACCATGCGCCAGAAATTTCTGGATCGCGGCGCGGTAGTTGATGATGCCCAGCGCGAGCGGCGTCGGGTACGAAAAAATCAAGCCTTTCTCCGGATCTTCGACGCGCATGTAATTCTTGACGTGCCAATATTTGGCGTAGGGCGCCACTTTGTCGATCATCGACGACCAATGCTCAACCGGCCGGTGCAGGCGCACCAGGTTGCCGATATCGGCATTGATGCCGACGGCCGGCACGTCGACGTCATTGACGAAGCGCACCGCGCCATCCGCCGTGCCGATATAGGTATCCTCATACATTTCGAGCGACACCTCGATACCGCATTCTTCAGCATGCTTGCCCAGTTCGCGGATGCGCGCCACCGCTTTGCGGTAAGTGTCCGGGTCGTCCGGATTCTTGACGCCCTGCGCCGTCCAGAACCAGAGGGATTTTTGCTGCGCTTCCGTCAATTCCCCAAACAGGCCGAACGTCACCGACTGTGCGCCGATCTCGGCCGCGGCGTCAATCACGCGGTGGTTGTAGGCAAGATATTCATCGGCATGAACCGGGTCGATCACGCTGCTCTTGCGCGTCGTGGAAATCGCCGGGATGCTCAGCCCCAGCGCCTTGACCAGCGACATGAACTCGCGCCGCCGGTCGGGCGAAAGATCCGCCACACGCAGCCAGCTGTCGCTGGGATCAAACTCGGAGAAGCCGGCATCGACCACCGTTTGCAAGGTCGCCGCCCATTGATAAACCGACTGCTCCTGCACCAGGCTGCCATCCGGCAAGATGCCGGGGAAACCGTTCATCGCCGCGGCAATCGGCCAGTTATCCCGGTTCCAGACGGGTTTTTCCTTTTTCATCATCGCCCTCCTTATTTTCCCCAATGCGGCGCTTGCGCACGCCACGCCATCCGCAGCATGACCGCATGATTCATACGCCACCGGCGCGCGCTGCGTGCCCTGTGCGCTTCTCATACGCGGATACCCTGATCCTCGATATAGGCGCGAATGATCGATTCGACATCCGGGTCAGCGGAGAACCCCAGCCGATGCGCCCGTTCGTTGGTGAAACGCGCTGGCCAGGAACGCACCAGCGGCTCGATGCGCGGATCGGGCTTGACGTCGATCAGATCGGCCACCCGATCGCCGGCAATTCGCCGCAGGGTGTCGATCATGTCGCCGATGACAGCCGTGCAGCCGGGAAGATTGACCACGCGCAGGATTCCCCAGGCGCTGGAGGGAAGTTCGTAGGCGTGAATGAGCGATTCGATGACCTTGCGCGGCGAGAGCAGCCACATTTCGGTATCACGCCCGACCGGACAGATGGCCGGTTGGCCATTGAGCGGTTCGCGAATGATGCCGCTGGCGAAGGAAGAGGCAGCCAGGTTGGGCTTGCCGGGGCGAACAGCGATGGTCGGCAGACGCAGGGCGCGGCCGTCAAGATACCCTTTGCGGGTATGGTCACTGATGAGGTATTCGCAAATGACCTTCTGGACGCCGTAAGAGCCTTGCGGATTGGGCGTCGTCGTATCGTCGAGCACGGCGGGCATGTCGCCGCCGAAGACGGCAACGGAGCTGGTGAAAACCAGGCGCGCAGGCGCCTTTTGCCGGCGGCAGGCGGCGAGAAGGGTGCGGGTGCCGTCGAGGTTGACTCTGTAGCCGTGATCAAAGTCGGCTTCGGCGCCGCCGCTGACGACGGAGGCCAGATGGAAAACGGCATCGGTATCCGTGCCCAGCAGCGCATCGATGGCTTTTTCGTCGTTCAGATCGCCCTGGACATATTTGAAACTCGAGTCGGCATTGGCCGGGAAAACCATGTCGAAAAGGGCGATCTGGGAAATCGGCTGCTGCCGGCCTTCGGCGTCCGGCAGGCTGCCTTTTTTATGCAGCGCCTGGGCCAGCCGATAACCCAAAAAACCGCCGCCGCCTGTAATTGCAACTTTCATGATGCTCTCCTTATCAATGGTCTTCTACAACGTTGCTGCAACGCATGCGCCGTCCGGCGCGTTCCGGATACGGTAAAAGGCAAGCGCGTTGTCGCGCCAGATCGCCTGGCGCGCACGCGCATCGAGATGCGAAAGCGCCCGCGCCATCGCGCGCACTAAATCAGGATAGCTGATGCGTAGCCCGGCGACCGGGAAATTGCTGCCAAACATGCAGCGCTGCCAGCCGAAAATCGCTACGGCATCGCGGATGACGGGCAAGTTGTCTTCCAGCCGCCAGGGGCGGTCGCGCAAACCGAGTTCGGAAAGGCGAACGCACACATTGGGCAACGCTGCCAGCGCGGCCATGCCTTGCCGCCAAGCCGTCAGCCCGCGCTCGCTGCGGTCCCACGGCAGCCCGGTATGCTCCAGGACAACCGGCAGCGTCGGAAAGTCGCGCAGCACGGCGGCCGCCTCCGCCAAATGCCAGAAAGGCACGCGCAAATCCCACGCCAAACCATGCGCCTGAAGCCGCGCCAACGCCTGCGGCCAGCGCCCATCGGCAAGAGCGCCGGGGCGATCGCGTACCTCTTCGCCAGGCGCACGCGATGTCGTCGGCTTGAAGCGAATCGAGCGCACCAGCGCATAGGCGGTCTGCTCGGACAACCGTTCGTCGGCGTCCGGCGCCAGCAGGTCGACATAAGCGGCAGCGGCATGGGGCAGACCGCTGCCGCCCGCCTGCTCGACGACCCATTGCGTTTCCGCCAGCGCCTGGCTGCGCGCGCACTCGGCCTCGATATGCACGGTGGCGACGACGGGCAGGCCGCCCCAGGCGGCGCGCAGATCCGCGGGCAGAAAATTCCGACAGAGCGGCCGATATTCGCCCAGGATGAAACTCGAAGCGTCGTAAGCCTCGCCCAGCCACGGATACGAAATGCGCGCCAGATCCCACAGATGGTGATGCGAATCGACAATGGCCTCGGGCAAAGCATCTTCCGGCAGGCGGTCATTGGGCAGATCGGTCATGGCGTCCGCTCCGGGAAATCAGCGCGCAGCGGCATCAATCGCCTTGATCAGCGCATCCCCATGCTTGTCGATGAACAGCTTACGCGTTTCATCCTTGACGATGGCCTTGATGCTCTCAACATCCAATTTTTCGTTGATCTCCATGCCCTGCTTGCGCAGTTCAGCCAGCGTCGCAGCCTCGTCCTTGGCGTTCAGATTCCGTTGAAAAATGGCCGCGGCCGCCGCTTCCTCCAGCAGAATCTTCTGATATTCCGGCTTGAGCGACTCGAATTTCTTTTTATTCATAAAAACGACCAGCGCCGTATAGGCGTGGCGCGTCAGCGAAAGATATTTCTGCACCTCGAACATCTTGGAGGAAAGCATCACGTTGGGCGGGTTTTCATGCCCGTCTACGGCCTTGGTCTCCAGCGCCGAAAACACCTCGGCATAAGGCATGGGCTGCGGCGCCGCGCCCAGTAGCTGGAACATCTTGATGTGCGCGGGATTCGGGGTTGTCCGGATTTTCAGCCCTTTGATGTCCTCGGCCTTGTTCACCGGACGGCGGCTGTTGGCGAGCGAACGGAAACCAACTTCCCAGAAGGCCAGCCCCTTGATCTGAAAATTGCCCAGCTCATCGAGCAGCGATTTGCCGATGGCGCCGTCCATCACCTTCGCCACGTGCTGGGGATTCTCAAAAATATACGGGGTATCCAGCGCATTCAGCCGCGGCACGATGCCCGACAAAAACGGCGTGCCCGTCGCACCGATATCCACCGTGCCGCCGCGCACGCTGGCAACCATCGACACATCGTTACCCAGTTGGTTGTTCGGGAAAATCTGGATTTCAACGCCGCCCTGCGTGCGTTCCTTGACCTTCTTGGCAAATTCGACGGCGGCGACATGCTGCGAATCCGAAGTGTTGTGCGAATGCGAAAAGCGCAGTTTGACCGGCGCCGCCTGTCCCCAGGCAGGAGCGACCAGCAAACCGAGCGAAACGGCGAAGAGGGCGAATGTCAGTCGTTTTTTCACGGCGATTTCTCCAAGGTTTTGAAGCGTTCAGGTTGCGGGAATGCGGCGGCGAAATCAACGGCTCATTTCGGCGCCTTGGCGATGGCGGCAAAGAATTCCGCGGCGGTTTCCTCGCCGACAACTTTTTGGTACTTAGCGACGACGCTTTGCAGTTTTTCACGCATGCGCTGCCGCTCGGCATCGCTGATCTCGTTAATCTGCATCCCTTCCTTGACCAGCGCAGCGCGCGCCTTGGTGTTCAGGTCACGGCTCGTCTGGCGCTGGTACAGCGTCGCTTCGCGCGCTGCTTCCCGCATCAGCGCCTTGTCCGCATCGCTCAGCTTGTCCCAGAATTTCTTCGAAGCGATCAGCACCTGAGCGTCATAGGCATGATAGGTCGTCGACAGGTATTTCTGCACTTCGTAAAACTTCTGCGCGTACACGACGGTAAACGGATTCTCCTGAGCATCGACCGCACGGGTCTCAAGCGCGCCGAACAGTTCGTTGACCGGCATGGGGACGGCATTCGCCCCTAGCCCGTTGAACAGGTCGATGTACATGTTGTTCTGCATCGTGCGCACTTTCAGTCCGGCCATATCCTCCGCCTTGACGATCGGACGCCGGCTGTTGGTGAAATTGCGAAAGCCGTTTTCCCAGTAAGCCAGGCCGATCAAACCGCGTTCGGCGAGCTTCGCCAGAATGCTCTGGCCGAACGGGCCGTCGAAGACGGCGTCCGCCTGTTTCTCGCTGGCAAATGAAAACGGCAGACCGAAGACGCCGAACTCTTTGACCAGGTTCGCCAGCGTCGCCGTAGACGGCGCGGTGAATTCCTGGGTGCCGCCGCGCAAGGCCGCCTGCATCTGCTGGTCACTGCCCAGCTGGGCGGAAGAATAAACCGTGACCTTGATGCGGCCCTGGCTCTTGGCGCCGACCAGCTCGGCGAATTTACGCGCACCCAGCGTCTGCGGATGCTCATCGGGCAGCGAGGTACCGAAGCGGGCCTTGATTTCCTGCGCCATGGCCGCCTCCGCGCCCAAGCCCATCCCTGCGGCCACACCCCATAGCGCGCCGCACAGCAACATCGTTTTCAGCGTTTTCATGCAACCTCCTAGTCTTATCAGTCATCATCGTCATGTCAATCAGCCCCGTCAATGCACACCATACAAGGCCAGCGCGTTATCGCAAAACAGCGCCAGCCGTTGCTGGGGAGAAAAACTGCGGGTGAGCGTTTTGAAACCTTGCCAGATGTCTTCTAGCCGCGCAACCAGCGCATCAACCGGATAATTGCTGGCGAACAGGCAGCGATCGACGCCGAAATCGGCGATCAGCGCTTCGACGACGGGCGCCTGCTGCGCCGGCGTCCACGGCGTACCGCGCACGCCCAGCCCGGAAATTTTCACCCGGACATTGGCGCAGGCGGCCAGCTGCGCCATCGCCGCGCGCCACTGGCGCAAAGTTTCCGCATCGCGAACCGCCGGCAGGCCGGCATGGTTGATGATGATCGTCGTCGCCGGAAAATCGCGCGCCAGCTCGACTGCTTCCGCCATATGCCACCACGGCGCCTGTAGCTCGAACATCAGGCCGTAACGCGCCAGCAAGGCGTATCCGCGGCGCCATGCCGGACAGCGCATCGAGCCGGGCACATTCCAGCGGCTGGAATATTCCTCCCGCCGGGCACAGCGCGGTTTGTGACGGACGCTGCGGACAAACCCGCGCAGTGGCGGCGTCGTATAGGCGCGCATCAGGCTTTCGGTGTCGTCACGGTCGAGCCAGATTTGCGCCGCCAGCGCCTGCGGCTCCCCGCATCGCTGCGCCAGAGAAAACATCCAGCGGACTTCGCCGAGCGGGTCGTCCGGCGACCATTCGCCTTCCATCGTCACATGCCGCAGCACGCGGTGAATACCGCAGGCCCGCGCGTAATCCTCCGGCAGAAAATTCTTGCAGATGGCCGCGTAATCGCCGTAGCGGAACGGGATGCGCGGCGTCTGCGTCAGCCAGGGATGAGGATTGCGTAGATCCCAGAAATGATGGTGCGCGTCGATGATCGGCAAGCGATCCTCGTCGCCCGAAGATAAAAACTCTCGCCGGGCCTCGGCCAGATCCGGAAGCAGGCCGCTTCGCATCTCCACGATTCTCCCTCCCTGGTTTGCAGTATTTGCCCGGTCGTTCACGTTACTGCGCTTGACTTTCCCCTACTGCATAACATCGCACTTCATGCTTTGGCAAAGCATTGTCAGACAGATCGGGCGCAGACGCCGCCCGGCAAAAACCGGGCGGTCATCCACACCCTGTCATCACTTCGTCATTCCATCATTCCACGGCTTATTTCGGATGCACCATCTCTTCCGGCTTGACCAGCACGTCAAACTCTTCGCCGGAGAGCAGGCCAAGCTCAATGGCAGTCTCACGCAGTGATTTGGCGTTCTGGTAAGCGGTTTTCGCCACCTTCGCCGCGTTTTCGTAGCCGATTTTGCGGTTCAGCGCGGTGACCAGCATCAGCGAGTGGTGCAGGAAGTAGTCGATCCGCTCCGGCACGGGTTCGATGCCGGCGGCGCAGTTCTCGTTGAAGCTGTTGCAGGCGTCGCCGAGCAGGCGGATCGATTGCAGCAGGTTATAAACGATGACCGGCATATAGACGTTCAGCTCGAAATTGCCGGAAGCGCCCGACAGGTTGATGGTGACGTCGTTGCCGAAGACCTGGCAGCAGACCATCGACAGCGCCTCGCACTGGGTCGGATTGACCTTGCCCGGCATAATGGACGAACCCGGTTCGTTTTCCGGAATCTTGATTTCGCCGAGGCCGCAGCGCGGGCCGGAAGCGAGCCAGCGCACGTCGTTGGCGATTTTGTTCAGGCTGGCGGCGAGCGTTTTCAGCGCGCCGGAAGCGAAGACGGCAGCATCGCGGCCGCCGAGCGCTTCAAACTTGTTCGGCGCGGTGACGAACGGCAGGCCGGAGAGGTCGGCGAGTTGTTTCGCGACTTTGACGGCGTAGTCAGGGTGGCTATTGAGGCCGGTGCCGACCGCCGTGCCGCCGAGCGGCAGTTCGTAGAGACCTTGCAGCGCGTCTTGCAGGCGGGTGAGGCCGTGGTCAAGCTGGCTGACGTAGCCGGAGAATTCCTGCCCGAGGGTCAGCGGCGTGGCGTCTTGCAGGTGGGTGCGGCCGATTTTGACGATGCCGGCGAAGGCTTTCGCCTTGCCATCGAGCGTATCGCGCAATGCTTTCACGGCCGGAATGAGCAGGCGGTTGATTTCCTGCGCGGCGGCAACGTGAATGGCGGCCGGAAAAACGTCATTCGTCGATTGCGCGTGATTAACATGGTCGTTCGGATGCACCGGCTTGTAAGCGGCAAAGCCGGTGCCGGCCAGCTCATTGGCGCGGTTGGCCAACACCTCGTTCATATTCATGTTCGACTGCGTGCCGGAGCCGGTCTGCCAGACGACAAGCGGGAATTGCGCATCCAGCTTGCCGGCGAGCACGTCATCGGCGGCGCGAACGATCAAATCCGCCTGTTCCGGCTGGATGCGACCCAGCCCGGCGTTGGTCTGCGCGGCGGCTTTCTTGATCAGCGCCAGCGCATAAATCAGCGGCTTGGGCAGCGTTTCGCCGCCAATCTTGAAATTCTCGACGCTGCGCTGAGTCTGTGCGCCCCAGTAAGCCTCGGAAGGCACTTGAACTTCACCCATCGTGTCGTGCTCGGTACGGGTACTCATGACGCTCTCCTTGTGATGACGATGTGAAGGATAAAACCGCAGCGCAGTATAAGCAGGGCGCAGGCGGGACGCCAGTGTCAGGCGCTTGACGGATTACTTCGATGACTTTGACTGCCTCGCGGATCCCGCCGCGTCGATTTCCGCTGCGGCCATCCGGCGGGCGCGAACTGGATCGCGCCCCTGCCGGATGTAATTCTGCGTGCGCACATTGACGCGCTCGGCCAGCTCGCGGTCATAGCGCGGATGCCGAGGATCGAGCTGCGGGTAGCGCGCCTGCGTTTCGGCGACCACCGCATCGAACTGCTCTTTTCTGATCTGCATCGAGCGCGCCGCCGCCTCGGCGACAAGCTTCTGGCGCGCCGCCTGATCAGCCCTCTGCTGTTCGGAGAGCGGTGCGTCCTGCGAATGCATGGCCTGCCGCATTTCGACGCTGCGTTCATAAAGCGCCCCAGGCAGCGACAAGATAATAAACAAAAGGAGGTAGCCCAGGCAGCCCATCCAGCTGGCGCCGCCATCCTCACGCAGTTGCGCCAGCGCCTGCCGGCGCGGATAGAGCAGCACCTTTCTGATGCGTTGGCGCGCATGTTCAAAGTAGATGCGGTCAGCGAAGAATCCTATGGGAATAGCGATAGCCGTCCAGAGCTTGTCACTGATGAGGAAACCAAATTTCAATTCGGCGAAGATCTGAATCCAGTCAAAGAGCACCGCCGCCGCGATAGCGATCAGCATGTAGCGCGACATACGCCGATACGCCAGCCATAGGATGCCGCCAAAGAACCCGCCCAAATTGAAACGCCACCCTCCGGCGGCGGCAGGGTCATTGTGAAAACGCTTGAAGGCCGACAGATAACGGCGCATCGCTCTTTCGCGGTGAAACGCCCAGCTTTCGCCCAGCAGCAGGCGCCAGACCAGCGTCAAGATCAGGGCAGCCACGCCGCCGATGAGCAACCAGCCGCCCCCGGAAAACAGAAGACTGATGAGCAGCAGAACGAACGCCAGAACATAGCCGGAAAGGCTCTTTTTAAACCGCGCCAGATGTTTTTGATACGTCGCTTCATCCATGCGCGCATCCGCAGACCGGCCGCCGATCACCGCCACATAGTAAGGCTTGATCTGCGACCATTCCGCCAGCTCAATCGCCTCGGGCAGCTCCGTAGCCGACGACCGCGAATAACGCAGCCGGTCGCTCGCGCCATTCTGCGGATTTTCGGCGCTCTGGCTGTGCTGGCGGCGCTTTTGCTGCGTATATTCGGCAACCGCCCTGACGACACTGTCGGGGCAGCCCAGACTTTCCAGTATTTTCAGGCGCTGACCGCCGCGATAACCTTTGCGCTTGAGTTCGGCCGACAAGGCCAGCATCTGTTCAAAGAACAGGCGCGCCGCCTCCGACTCCTTCAATCCCGCGCTAAAGGCCAGCAGTTTCTGCACCCGATGGCTTTCCCCGCTGACACCGGAGACTTGCCCCGTCGCTAGCCAGACATCGTATTCGGCGCGCTGCGCCGGGCCAGACAACGTTTTATACGCCGCACCGATTCTTCGGAAGCGTTCTTCCGCCTCGGCCTGACCTTCTCCCACATGGCGCGAAGGATGCCAGCGCATCGCCTCGCGGCGGTAGGCATTCCGGATTCCGCTCGCCTCCGCCTCCGGCGCAACGCCGAGGATTTCGTACCAGGTTTGTAATGCCGCATCGGCCACATCGTCCTCCCTTTTTGCACCTGATTATCCCCGTGAATTTATGCAAGATCAATTGGGCGAAAGCATGCAAACGCCCGCCGCGCGTTTTTCGGCGCGAGGCAGCTCGCCAGCCCTTATATTTAGGGCGTCTCCGAGTATTGAGGGCGTCTGAAGGAGGTAGCGCCGAATCTCTTATAAATAGGGCATCTCCGGGCGCCCTGCCCGCCAATCATTTAGCCACTGGCACCTCCAAGGAGAAGCTCTATCTACGCGGGTTTTAGAGGATTGGTCGGGTGCAGTGTTCTAATTTATGTTTTGTGATGCTTTGAAGCCCTTGTATTTAGGGGATTTCGGGGCATTTTATGTTTTCTGCCCTATTTTTACGGATTTCAGAGCAAGCCTCGCGAACTTAAATAGCGGCTCGACTTTGCCAAAAGACAAGGCGGCGAGCCGCTGACAGTAC
>CALHZD010000053.1 GCA_938040985.1 uncultured Propionivibrio sp. | reverse complement strand
GCCTCAAATCCTGCAGGATTGGTGTGGAATTCGGGAATAATCTACAGCAGTACCATTATGAATTAGGCAACCGAGAGTCGCGCATGGCCTCGCGGCCTGCCTAAAGCACGCGCCAGTAAAGGAATTTCGGGTATTCCCTTCCAAAACCTGCGTCAATAAAGGGATTGCGTGCGCCCCTCTCTGAACCCCTCGTAAATTGGGCGTTTGCGGATAGGCATCGCTGAATCCCGCGTAAATAAAGGGCTACAAGGCAGCATGTCCGCAAACGCCCAATCCATACGGACTGCGGAGCAGGAGGTCATGCGCGCAGGCGATGTGAAAAAACGCCATGCAGGCCCGCATCGTTGGTGCTGCACAGTGAATGGCGCGGAATGGATGGGCATCACGGCCTGCCGGTCGGTGCAGTTAAGTTAGTCACCCAGTTTACATACCTACCCGCACATACCCTCGTGGGCGACAAATAAGCTAAATTGGTTAAAACTAATTCGCATGGTCAGTTCACACGCCCTCGCAGAGCGGATGACTTGACTCATCGTAAGTATCTTGCCGACTCATAGCCATTGGCTCGCGTGCCCGCGCAGAGCGGACGATCACGCAGGCGTGGGGAACAGCGGATTTGTCCGTCGGCAGGGCTTGCAGCCGCGGTTCATTCCCGCTGGCGCGGGGAACAGGTCGTCGGCCTGTTCCGATGTGCGCGCTTTGTCGGCTCATTCCCCAGAAGCCTGGGGGCTGGTCGTGACAGTGACAGGAAGGCGTACGTGCATCAGTTGCGCCGCCGCTATTTTTTCTTCGCCGGCGGCAGATCGGTACAGCTACCGTGAGCGACCTCGGCCGCCATGCCGAGGGTTTCGCCGAGCGTCGGGTGCGGGTGGATCGTTTGGCCGATGTCAATGGCGTCACAGCCCATTTCGATCGCCAAGGCGATTTCGCCGATCATGTCGCCCGCCGAGGGGCCGACGATGCAGCCGCCGACGATGCGGTGATTGTCGGCGTCGAACACCAGCTTGGTAAACCCGTAGTCGGCGCCGTTGGCGATGGCGCGGCCCGAAGCCGCCCAGGGGAATACGGCCGTATCCACCTTGCGCCCGTCGCGTTTGGCCTGATCCTGCGTGAGGCCGACCCAGGCGACTTCCGGATGGGTGTAGGCGACGCCGGGGATGACGCTGGCGTCGAAGCCCGACGGGCGACCGGAGGCGACTTCTGCGGCGACGTGCGCTTCATGCACGGCCTTGTGCGCCAGCATCGGGTTGCCGACGACATCGCCGATGGCAAAAATGTGCGGCACGTTGGTGCGCATTTGCGCGTCGACCGGAATGAAACCGCGTTCGTCGACCGTGACGCCGGCTTTTCCCGCGGCGATTTTTTTGCCGTTGGGCGTGCGCCCTGCCGATTGCAGGATCATGTCGTAGCGTACGGCCTCCGCCGGCGCCTGTTCGCCTTCAAACTTGACCCACAGCCCGTCTGCTTTGGCTTCAACGGCAACGGTTTTGGTCTTCAGCATGATGCGCTCGAAGCGATGCGCGTTGCGTTTTTCCCAGACTTTGACGGCGTCGCGGTCGGGGCCTTGCATGAGCGCATCGAGCATTTCGACGACGTCGATTTTGGCGCCGAGCGTCGAGTACACCGTTGCCATTTCCAGGCCGATGATGCCGCCGCCGATGACCAGCATTTTCTTGGGAACGCTGCGCAGTTCCAGCGCGCCGGTGGAATCGACGATGCGCGCATCGTCCGGCAGGAAAGGCAGATGCACCGGCGTCGAGCCGACGGCAATGATGCATTTCTGGAAGCGGATATGTTTTTTCTCTCCGGTCTGTGCCTGCCCCTCACCGCCGGTCAGCGCCACTTCCAGATGATGCGCGTCAAGGAAACTGCCGAGGCCGCGCACAACGGTAACTTTGCGCGCTTTCGCCATGCCGGCGAGGCCGCCGGTCAGTTTGGCGACGACGCCCGCCTTGTGCGCGCGCAGCCGGTCGATATCGACCTTGGGCGCAGCGAAGCTGACGCCGCAGTCGGCCAGGTGGGCGGTTTCATCCAGCACGCCGGTGACGTGCAGCAACGCTTTGGACGGAATGCAGCCGACATTGAGGCAGACGCCGCCGAGCGTGGCGTAGCGCTCGACGAGCACCGTGTTCATGCCCAGGTCGGCGCTGCGGAACGCGGCCGAGTATCCGCCCGGGCCGGCGCCCAGCACGAGCATTTCGCATTCGATATCCACGGCGCCTGTGTACACATCGGCCGCGACGGGCGCGGGTGCTGGCGCAGGGGAGGCGGTGGGAACAGATGACGGCGCGGCTGCGGCCTGCGGCGCCGGCGCTGCGGCGGACGAAGCTTTCTCCGCCGGCGCAGCCGCAGCGGCCGTTGCCGCCCCTTCAATACGGGCGATCAGGCTGCCCTCGGAAATCTTGTCGCCCACCTTGACCGTGAACTCCTTGAGCACCCCGTCGACCGGACTGGGCACGTCGATGGTGGCCTTGTCGGATTCGAGCGTCAGCAGCGGGTCTTCCGCCTGCACGGCAGCGCCCGGCTCAACCAGCAACTCGATGATCGGCACATCATGAAAATCGCCGATGTCCGGCACCTTGACTTCGATTATCTGGCTCATGGCGTCTCCTCAGACCAGTGCCCGACGCATGTCGGAGAGCAATTGCGCAACGTAGGCGTTAAAGCGCGTGCCGAGCGCGCCGTCGATAACGCGGTGGTCGGCCGACAGAGCCAGTGGCAGGGTCAGGCGCGGGACGAAGGCCGCGCCGTCCCAGACGGGCTTCATGAGCGAACGGGACACGCCAAGAATGGCGACTTCCGGCGCATTGACGATGGGCGAGAAGCTGACGCCGCCAATGCCGCCCAGGCTGGACACGGTGAAGCAGGCGCCCTGCATGTCGGCCGGGGCGAGCTTGCCGTCGCGCGCTTTTTTGGCCAGCGCGCCGCATTCGACGGCGATTTCGCTCACCGTCATGCGATCGACGCCCTTGATAACGGGGACAACCAGCCCATTCGGCGTATCGGCGGCGAAGGCAATGTTGAAATATTTCTTCAGCACCAGCGCATCGCCGTCGAGCGAGGCGTTGAATTCCGGGAATTTCTTCAAGGCGAGCTGGCAGGCCTTGATGATGAAGGCGAGCATGGTGATCTTGACGCCGCCGCCCTTTTCGCTTTCCTTGTTGAGCGCAAGGCGAAAAGCTTCCAGCTCGGTGATGTCGGCCTCGTCATGATAAGTGACCGCCGGAATCATGACCCAGTTGCGCGCCAGGTTTTGCCCGGAGATTTTTTTGATACGCGAGAGCGGCTGGATTTCGATCTCGCCGAATTTGGCAAAGTCGATCTTCGGCCACGGCAACAGGTCGAGGCCGGCAATGCCGGCACCCGCCGCGCTGGGGGCCGACCTGGCCTGGAGGGCGCCTTTGACAAAAGCAATGAGGTCTTCGCGCAAAATCCGTCCCTTGGGGCCGCTGGCCGTGACCTGCGTCAGATCGATGCCCAGCTCGCGGGCAAGACTGCGTACCGACGGACTGGCGTGCGTCGTCTTGCCGGGCGTGGGCGGGATGGCCGTGGGGATTCCGGCGGGGGCGGATGCCCATTCGAGGGGTTGATTGGCCGGCGCGTTCCGGGCGGGCGCCGATACGGGCGTTGCCGGCGCCGGCGTGGGCGGCGCGGCGAGGGCGGATGCCGGCGCGGCTGCGGCCTGCGGCGCAGGCGCGGCAGCAGTTGCCGCTTTCTCCGCCGGCGCAGCCGCAGCGGCCGTTGCCGCCCCTTCAATACGGGCGATCAGGCTGCCCTCGGAAATCTTGTCGCCCACCTTGACCGTGAACTCCTTGAGCACCCCGTCGACCGGACTGGGCACGTCGATGGTGGCCTTGTCGGATTCGAGCGTCAGCAGCGGGTCTTCCGCCTGCACGGCAGCGCCCGGCTCAACCAGCAACTCGATGATCGGCACATCATGAAAATCGCCGATGTCCGGCACCTTGACTTCGATTATCTGGCTCATGGCGTCTCCTCAGACCGTTAAGGGGTTAGGCTTGTTGCTGTCGATGCCGTATCGGGCGATGGCTTCTGCGACCTTGCGCGGCTCGATTACGCCGTCGTCCGCCAGCGCCTTGAGCGCGGCGGCGACGATCCAGTGACGGTCGACCTCGAAGAAATAACGCAGCGCCTTGCGCGTGTCGGAGCGGCCGAAACCGTCCGTGCCGAGTGTGACGTAGCGGCGGTTGAGGAACGGGCGGATTTGTTCGGCGTACTGGCGAACATAGTCGGTCGCGGCGATGATCGGGCCGCGTGTGCCGTTCAGGCAATGTTCGACGTGCGCCTGACGCGGTTTTTCCGTCGGGTGCAGCATGTTCCAGCGTTCCGCGTCGACGCCTTCGCGCGCCAACTCGGTAAAGCTCGGACAACTCCACAGATCGGATTCGACGCCCCAGTCGGCCTTGAGCAGATCGGCGGCGGCGATGGCTTCCCGGAAGATGGTGCCGGAACCGAGCAGTTGCACGCACGGAGCCTTGCCGGCGTCGGATGCGCCGCGGCGGAAGAGGTACATGCCCTTGATGATGTCTGCTTCGACGCCCTGCGGCATTTCCGGATGCTCGTAGTTTTCGTTCATCACCGTCAGGTAATAGAACACGTCTTCCTGTTCGACAAACATGCGGCGCATGCCTTCGTGCATGATGACGGCGATTTCGTAGGCGAAGGTCGGGTCGTAACTGATGCAGTTGGGAATCAACCCGGAAAGCACCAGCGAATGGCCGTCTTCGTGTTGCAGCCCTTCGCCGTTGAGCGTCGTACGTCCGGCCGTGCCGCCAATCAGGAAGCCGCGGGCGCGCTGGTCGCCGGCGGCCCAGTAGAGATCCATGGTGCGTTGCAGACCGAACATCGAGTAACAGATGTAGAATGGAATCATCTGCTCCTTGTGCACCGAATAGGCGGTGGCGGCGGCGATCCAGTCGCTCATTGCGCCGGCCTCGTTGATGCCCTCCTGCAACACCTGGCCGGTTTTTGACTCCTTGTAAAACATAAGCTGATCGTGGTCTTCCGGCAGGTATTTCTGGCCTTGCTGGTTCCAGATGCCGATCTGGCGGAACAGGCCTTCCATGCCGAAGGTGCGCGATTCGTCCGGCACGATGGGGACGACGCGCTTGCCGATCGTCTTGTCTTTGAGCAGGATGTTGAGCAGCCGGACGATGGACATCGTCGTCGAAATTTCGCGTCCCTCGCCGGAGGCCCGGAGCAGCGGTTCAAAGGCCGAAAGCGGCGGAATTTCCAGCGGCGCCGCCTTGTCGATGCGCTGCATGAGGATGCCGCCGAGCGCATTGCGCCGTTCGAGCATGTACTTGTATTCCGGCGAATCCTTGGCAAAGCGCAGGAAAGGCACCGATTCGATCTGGTCATCGGGCACGGGCAGTTTGAAGCGGTCGCGGAAACCGATCAGCGCTTCGCGGTCAAGCTTTTTCTGCTGGTGCGAGATGTTCATGGCCTGACCGGCTTCGCCCATGCCGTAGCCTTTGACGGTCTTGGCCAGAATCAGGGTCGGTTGCCCTTTATGTTCGACGGCGGCCTTGAAGGCCGCGAAAATCTTGAAAATGTCATGGCCGCCGCGGTTGAGCTCGGCGATGTCGCGGTCGGTGTAATCGGCGATGAGCGCTTTGAGTTCCGGGGTGTTGAAGAAATGCTCGCGCATGTAGTCGCCGGGCTTGGCCTTGTAGGTCTGGAATTCGCCGTCAACGACTTCCAGCATGCGTTTTTTGAGCAGGCCGTTCTTGTCGCGCGCGATGATGGGATCCCAGAAGCGTCCCCAGATCAGCTTGATGACGTTCCAGCCGGCACCGCGGAAGGTGCCTTCGAGTTCCTGGATGATCTTGCCGTTGCCGCGCACCGGACCGTCCAGGCGTTGCAGATTGCAGTTGATGACGAAAATCAGGTTGTCGAGCTTTTCGCGCGCCGCCATGCCGATGGCGCCGAGCGTTTCGACTTCATCGGTTTCGCCGTCGCCGATGAAGGCCCAGACCTTGCGGTCGCTCGCTTCGATAAGGCCGCGGCTTTCCATGTAGCGCATGAAGCGCGCCTGGTAGATGGCCTGGATCGGCCCCAGCCCCATCGAAACCGTCGGAAAACGCCAGAAATGGGGCATCAGCCACGGGTGCGGATAGGAGGGCAGCCCTTTTCCGTCGACTTCCTGACGGAAATGGTTGAGCTGGTCTTCAGTCAGCAGATCCATCAGAAAGGCGCGGGCATAAACGCCGGGGATCGAATGCCCCTGGAAAAAGATGAGGTCGCCGCGCTGCGTTTCGTTCTGTGCCCGCCAGAACCAGTTGAAGCCCACGTCGTACAGGGCGGCCTGAGATGCGAAGGAGGCGATATGGCCGCCGACGTTGGTGTTCCGGTTGGCACGCACGACCATGGCCATGGCATTCCAGCGGATGTAATTGCGGATGCGGATTTCGATATCCGGGTCGCCCGGATAGGGCGGCTGCCGGTCAGCAGGAATGGTGTTGATGTATGCGGTCGTAGCGCTGTAAGGAATATTGATGCCTTCTTCGCGCGCCTGGGCGATCATCTGCTGAATCAGGAAATGAGCGCGCTCGGCGCCTTCGCGCTCGATGACGCTCGCCAGCGCTTCCTGCCATTCGCGGGTTTCCTGCGGATCGGCGTCGACGCCGTGGTTGGTGTCAAGTGGTTCGCCTTGCGATGCCATGTCGTTCTCCTTGTCGGTAAGCGCCTCATGCCGAAAGCGCGGGTGATCCGCCCTCGTCGCTGTTTTTTGTCCAGCCGCTGTTCAAGCGCTATTTTAGCCCTAAGTTTCAATGGGCCGCTGCGCGTTTGGGCGGTCTGCTCGTCCTTGGGCGAAAATCCTTGGGCGGAAATATTTCGGGTACGCCGGCTAGACAGGGAATGTCGGTGGTAGGTTCCGGGCTTGCGTAAAGCGCATATCCGTCCATCAACAGGGCGAGCGGAGCGGGAGCATCGTCTTGACCGAGTGTAAGGATCATTCCTGACTGTACTTTCGCTGACCTTTCCGGCCGGCGAGCCGGTTGCGCTTGAAGCCTCTGTCGGGCTGTTAAAATTGCCGCACGCAAGCAGGTGTGGATAGTCATGGGCAGCAAAGAAAAACAGGTGTGCGGAAAAACAGGCGCGGCGGATACGTGGGTATGCTGGGTGCGGTGGATATGGCGAATGCGGTGAATACGATGGATGCGATGGAAAAAAAGGCCGGCGACCGGCGTCAGGCTGCGGCGCCTGCGCGTCTGGTGATCGCCTCGCGCGAATCGCGCCTGGCGATGTGGCAGGCGCAGCATATCCGCGACCGGCTGCGGGCGTTGTATCCGGAAACGGCAGTCGATATTCTCGGCATGAGTACGCGCGGCGACCGGATTCTCGACCGGCCGCTGGCGCAGATCGGCGGCAAAGGGCTGTTCATCAAGGAACTCGAAACAGCGATGCTGGAAGGGCGCGCCGATCTGGCCGTGCATTCGCTCAAGGACGTACCGATGGAGATGCCGGACGGCTTCATGCTGGCGGCGATCGGCGTGCGTGAGAATCCCTGCGATGCGCTGGTCTCCAACCGCTATGCCGATCTGGACGCGCTACCAGCCGGCGCGCTGCTCGGCACCTCCAGCCTGCGCCGCGCGGCGCTCATGCGCGCCCGTTATCCGCATCTGCGCGTCGAACCGCTGCGCGGCAATCTCGATACCCGCCTGCGCAAGCTTGATGAGGGGCGGTACGACGCGATCGTCCTAGCCGCGGCAGGCCTCATTCGTCTGGGCTTGCAGGCGCGTATCCGCGCCGTGCTTGCGCCGGAAGTATCGCTGCCTGCGCCGGGGCAGGGCGCGCTGGGCATCGAAATCGCCGCCGGCCGGGAAGACCTGTTGCCGTGGCTCGCTCCGCTCAACGACGCGGCGACGGCGCAGTGCGTGGCGGCCGAACGCGCCTTCTCGCGCACGCTGGGCGGCAGTTGCCAGGTGCCGCTCGGGGCCTATGCCGTGATCGAGACGCATGCCGGCGCGCCGGTTTTATGGCTGCGTGGTTTTCTCGCTACGCCGGACGGCGGGCGCATCGTGCGCGGTGAGCAGCGCGGCGCGCCCGAACACGCCGCGCATGTGGGCAGCTCGCTGGCGCAGCAGCTACGCGCGGCAGGGGCCGACGACATTCTAGCCGCGCAAGGGAGCGCCTGATGCAAGCGAATGCGCCGGGCAGTCTGCATGGACGGACGATTCTCGTCACCCGACCGGCAGCGCAGGCGGACGCGCTGTCCGGCATGATCGCCCGCCTCGGCGGCGAGGCGCTGAGTTTTCCCTTGCTGGAAATCTCGCCCGTCGCGGATACGGCGCCCATACGGGCCGCCGGCGCGCGTCTGGAAGCCTATGCCCTGGCAATCTTCATTAGCCCGAATGCCGTCGAATACGGCCTGCCGCCACTGCTGGACGGGCGTTCGGGCTGGCCGTCCAGCGTACAGGCGGCGGCGATCGGGCCGAGTACGGTCGCGGCGCTGGCGGCGCGCGGCGTGAAAGGCGCGCTCGCGCCTTCCGGACGTTTCGATTCGGAGGCTTTGCTGGCGCTGCCTTCCTTTCAGGCGCCGCGCATCGCCGGGAAGCGGGTCTTGATTCTGCGCGGCAACGGCGGCCGCGAGCTGCTCGCCGAGACCTTGCGCGCGCGCGGCGCGGACGTGGAATGCATCACCTGCTACTGGCGCACCGCGCCGCAGGATGCCGCGCCGCTCATGGCCTGGCTGGATGCAGGGCGGCTGGATGCGGTTACGCTTTCGTCAAGCGAGGGGCTGCGCCATCTCTGGGCGCTGCTCGATGCACCGGCGCGCCGGCAGTTAAGCGGCCTGCCGCTGTTCGTGCCGCATGCGCGCATTGCCGAGCAGGCGCGCGCGCTTGGCTTGCACCGTGTCATCACCACCGCGCCGGCCGATGCCGGCATTGTGGACAGCCTGAGCACGTTTGATTGGGAAAAATAGGCGCCCCGCGAACCCGCGTGGATAAGGCGTTTCCCGGTACTCTCCTTGGAAACCCGCATGGATAGGGCGTTTCCGGGCAGGGGGTTCTGAAACCCTTATGAATAAAGGGCTTCAAGGCGGG
>CALHZD010000052.1 GCA_938040985.1 uncultured Propionivibrio sp. | reverse complement strand
AGCCTGTACGCCTGATGAGCGCAATCGGATGTCCCTCCGGATCCAGTTTCACTTTGACCTCAGGTACATCAAAATCAATGGCGCCGCGCCTGTGCCGCTTCGCACGCAGCACCTCGCGCAGACGGCGGAGCGTTTCCATCATGGGGCGTATGTCCTCGTTGTCCGAAACAAACGGCTCCTCCCCTGCAAGCACTTTATTGACAAGGCTATAGGTAAGACGGCGTGCCACATGGATGACACACGGCATGATCTCATAGTTCTTGACCGTACCGTCCGCGCCAATCTCCATCTCGCACGCCATGGCGAGTCGATCAACGCCCTCGTTGAGACTGCAAATACCGTTGGAAAGTTCCTTGGGCAACATGGGAATCACGCGGCGCGGCAGTACGGTCATCGTCACTTTCGGGAACAGCTTGCGCGGATAGATGCCCGCCAGCCGGCCAAAATAGCTGCGCGCCGCCCCGTCGATGCGCACGGGGACGACAGTCGCGCCGGTTCGGGCGGCGACGAAGGCGGCGCCGTCATAGACCTTCATCAGCGAGCCGGTCTTGGTGATACGCCCTTCGGGAAAAATCACCACCGGCTGGCCGGTTTCCACCAGCTTGACGACCTGCTTCATGGCCAGCGGACTGGCGGAATCGACTTCCAGATGCGGCACAAAGTGCAGCAGAAAGCGAAAAAGCGGGCGCGCCGCAATTTGCGAATGAATGACGAACACGGCGTCGACCGGCATCATCAGCCCCATCAGCAGGCCGTCGAGAAAGGACTCGTGATTGGCGACGACCAGCGTTTTTTCATTGACGAACACCGACGTATCGCCCTGTAGTTCGACGCGGAATAGGGCTTTCATTACAAAGCGCAGCAAGGCTTTGAGCATGGGAGATCCTTTCTTTTTCTGTTTCTCGCTATTTCTTTGTTTCTGACCGGCGGGCTGACGGGATCGCCGCGCCAGGTCGGCCACGATGACACCGGCGGCGGCCGTTGCCAGCAGATGCTTGAGCGTATGGCCGGTCAGCCCGCCGAGCAAACGGCCGATTTCGTGGTCGTACAGCTCGGCCGCTTTGGCTGCGGCGTATAGTAGCAAAGCGATGCCCAATGCACGACGTTCAGCCGACGGACGGCCGCGCAGCCATTGCCACAGCGGCGCCAGAATAAAAGGCGCGATTTGCAGCAGCAGGTAAGGACGCAGGTCGCCTTGCCCGCGCAATTCCGTGGCGTACCACCAGAACACGCTGCACACGGCAAACGCCGCCAGCAGCGCGCTCAGCAACGCGCCGCTGCGTTCGCTCGCCGCGTGCGTTTCGCCCCAGACCCCCGCCAGCAGGCCGGCGCAGGCGAGCGCGATGGGCAGCCGATCCCAGATTAGGCGGGCGTTATCCGGCGCCAGGTGATACCAGGCCGAGCCAAACGCCGTCAGCAACAGGGCGACCAGAAACAGCCGGTAGCCCGGCGCGCCGCCGCCCAATGCGCGGAAACGCCCGTCGACTCTCAGCTTCGCCCAGCCCCAGAGCGCAACGAGGGCAAAGCCCAGGTTGGAAACGACATCCCGCGCATGGGGAATCCCCAGCACCGGCGTCTGGTCGGCAAAATCATGGTAATGGGGCAACTGGGCAACCGGCCCGTGGAACAGCGCGGCCAGCAGCAGGACGCACAGCGCCGCTCCGGGCAGGCATCGAGCGATGTTTTTCATCATTGTTCTCCTGAAACAAGGTGCGCTCAGGATGCCAAAAAGGGGATTAAAAAGATACTAACTCATTATTTGTATTAGATATAATCTAATCTAGTATCGAATAACGAGACTTTTTAAGGTGCATGCCATGAATGAAACCCGCCAGCTCGTCAACACGCTCAAGCGCCGCCTCAAAATTCAGGGAATGACTTACCGCGATCTGGGGCAGGCGCTGCATCTTTCAGAAGCCAGCGTCAAGCGCCTGTTCGCCTCCGGGCGCTTCAGCCTCGACCGGATCGTCGACATCGCGCATCTGCTCGGCTACACGCTCGCCGAACTGGCGCAGGAAGCGGCGGTGGCCGAAAACCGCCTGCACACGCTGAGCGCCGTGCAGGAAAAGGAACTGGTCTCCGACGCAAAGCTTCTGCTTGTCGCCGTCTGTGCGCTCAACCAGTGGGCAATCGCCGACATTGTCGAGCGCTACCAAATCAGCGAGGCCGAATGCATCGGGCGGCTCGTCCGGCTTGACCGCCTGCGGCTGATCACGCTCATGCCCGGCAACCGCATCCGCCTGAACGTCGCCCGCGATTTTGACTGGCTGCCGCACGGGCCGATCCGCACCTACTTCCGCGAACACGGCATGCATGATTT
>CALHZD010000051.1 GCA_938040985.1 uncultured Propionivibrio sp. | reverse complement strand
GGATTGTCCGCGCTTGATCCGCAATGGAGCGGGTAATCGCCTGACGAATCCACCAAGTGGCATAAGTGGAGAATTTGTAGCCGCGCCGGTATTCGAACTTGTCGACGGCTTTCATCAGACCAATATTTCCCTCCTGAATCAGATCAAGAAACTGCAACCCGCGATTGGTATATTTTTTGGCGATGGAAATCACCAGACGCAAGTTGGCCTCGGTCATTTCGCGCTTGGCGCGGCGCGCTTTGGCTTCGCCGGTAGACATCTGTTTATTGATATCCTTCAGCTCCTTGAGCGGCAACCCGATACGCTCCTGCAAAGCCAGCAACTTACGCTGTTCTTCGATGATATTTGGGGCATTGCGGGCAAGCGTCTGGGCGTAGGGCTTACTCGCCGCCGCCGTAATTTCGGCATCGGCCCATCCGAGGTTCAGCTCATTGCCCGGAAAGGCCTTGATGAAATAGGGACGCGGCATCCGCACGGTATCGACGCAAATGCGCTGAATTTTGCGTTCGCACGCCCGCGCTTCATCGACCATCGCGCGCACGGCGTCACACAGCCGTTCGATCGTTCTGGAGGTGAAACGAATGCCCATCATCGCTTCGGAAATTTTCTTCTGCAGACGCAGATAGCTTTTATCCTGCGAACCTTTTTTGAGCAGCGCGCTATGCGCCTTGCCATGGAGCGTTTTGATTTCGGCCAGGCGCGCCAGCCCGTCTTCCTTGAGTTTGAGCAGTGAGGCCGAAACGGCAGCGCTGTCGTCATCACCGTCGTCGTCATTGATTTCGTCGTCCGCCAGACCATTCTCATCAATCGATTCGCCGGTGGCATCCAGTTCCTCATCCGCCGCATTCGGGTCAATCAGACCGTCGATCAGCTCGTCGATGCGCATTTCATCGCGGGCGATCTTGTCCGCACTGTCGATAATTTCGGCAATCGTTGTCGGGCAGGCGGAAATCGCCATAATCATGTGCTTGAGGCCGTCTTCGATGCGTTTGGCGATTTCGATCTCGCCCTCGCGGGTCAGCAGCTCGACGGAACCCATCTCACGCATGTACATGCGGACCGGATCGGTCGTGCGGCCAAATTCGGAATCTACCGTCGACAGCGCCTGCTCTGCCTGTTCTTCGACATCGGCATCGTCGGCAGCAGCCGGCGCCGGGTTGTCCGACATCAACAACGTTTCGGCATCCGGCGCTTCGTCGTACACCTGAATGCCCATGTCGCTGAATGTGCTGATAATGCTTTCGATCTGCTCGGCGTCGACGACTTCATCGGGCAGGTGATCATTGACCTCGGCATAGGTCAGGAAACCACGTTCCTTGCCCAGCTTGATCAACGTTTTCAAACGGATTTTCCGAGATTCTTCATCATTCGGCGAAGATTGCTGCTGGCTCGCCATCTGGGCCAGCAATTCGGCGGCCTTTGCCTTCGCCAATTTGTTGTTCGTTGTCTTTTCCCTTACCATGACCATATTCATGCCCCGGTTAAGCGTCAGAATGGAAAATGCTCGATTTTACCATAACTTACGCATCATTCGACTGATAACTGCCTTGTCGCAATGCATGCAGATATTGCTGTTTTTCTTCCGCAGACAAGTCTGTCACCCCAAGCTTCGCCACCTTTGCCTGTAGCGCCTCAAAGACACGCCGGTTCGCCGCTGTCCGCAAATGATCCACCGCACCTGCAAACTCCTCGTCAAGCGTTTCTTCATCAAACGGCTGCCGCATCAGTTCAGCCGCTGCCTGATTCAATACGCCTTCGTCCTCGCCGCCGCGAAAACGTTCCAACAACGCAGAACACGCTGGCGGCGCGCCTGTTTCGGCGGACACCTCGACAATCGCCTCGCATAATCGCCGCAACGCCTGTGCTTCACCAGAATTATCCGGCAAGGCGACAAGCGGCACGCTAGCCGCCAGTTCAGCTTTTTGCAGCACCATGCGCAAAAGTTGCCGTAACAGCGAAGGCGCCTGCCTCGGCGCTCTCGCCGGCGCTGGCCGCGCGACAGGACTCAAACCGCACAAACGCTCGACTTCCGCCTGCGAGAAACCGCTCGCTTCGGCCAGCCTCTTGATCAACTGTAGACGCAAAAACGGCGTTTGCAAGCGATTGAGCAAAGGTTTTGCATCAGCCACCAGATTTGCCCGCCCTTCAGCGCTGGTCATATCGCAGCGCGCGGCCAGTTCACGCATGAGAAATTCCGATAACGGCAATGCCTCAGCCACCAGACGCTCAAAAGCGGCAACGCCCTGGCTGCGTACGAAGCTATCCGGATCCTCCGGTTCCGGCAGAAAAACGAACCCGACGCTTTTCTGTTCCGGCAGGGCTTCCAAGGTATTTTCCAGCGCCCGCCAGGCGGCTTTGCGCCCCGCGGCATCGCCATCAAAACAGAATGCGATGCGATCCACCTGACGCAATAATTTGCGGACATGTCTAGCCGTCGTCGCCGTGCCCAGAGTCGCCACGACGTTGCCGATGCCGTGCTGCGCCAGCGCGACGACATCCATGTAACCTTCGACGACGATCACGGTATTTTTTTCCCGCAGCGCCGTACGCGCCTGCGGCAGGCCGAACACCTCCTGGCCTTTTTCGAACAACGGCGTTTCCGGTGAATTGAGATATTTCGGCTCACCTTCACCAATGACGCGCCCCCCAAAGGCAATCACTTCGCCTGCCTGGCTGATGATGGGGAACATCACGCGATCGCGGAACCGGTCATAGAGCCGTCCCTGATCATTTCTGATGACAAGACCGACTGTCTGTAATTCTGTCTGGGTGTAATCCTCAAATACTGTACCGAGATTTTGCCATTCCTCCGGCGCATAGCCGATGCCGAATTTTTGGGCGATTTCACCGCTCAGTCCGCGCTTTTTCAGGTAGGCGATCGCCTTGTCGGAACGCTTCAACTGTTCGTAGTAATAACGCGCCGCCCGCGCCATGATTTCACTCAGCGAAACGCGCGACGTACCACTATGCGGCCGTCGTATGTCGTCTTCCGGCACCGGCATGCCCACGCGCGCGGCCAGTTCCTTAACGGCATCGACAAAACCCAGGCCGGAATATTCCATGAGAAAGCCGATCGCCGTGCCATGGGCGCCACAGCCGAAGCAATGATAAAACTGCTTGCCCGGACTGACAGAAAATGAAGGCGTTTTCTCGTTATGGAACGGACAGCACGCGACGAAATTCGCCCCCGCCTTCTTGAGCCTTACGTAACCGTCGATCAGATCGACGATGTCGACTCGATTGAGCAGCTCCTGGATAAATGAATCGGGAATCATGCCTGCCCGCAAGAAATACCTGGAGAAATGACTGAAAACACCACTTAAGAATCGCCGGACAGCAATCCCGGTTTACCGTAATCCACCGTCGTACCTTGCTTTGACCAAAGCGCTCGCTGTACCGAGCCAGGGGGCTGTATCGTTGTTCCGCGTTTTACTCAAACGCCTGCGCCGGAAAGCGCTGCTTTGACCTGCCGGGAAACTTCGCCCATATCCGCCTTGCCCGCCAGCCTTGGTTTGAGCACCGCCATCACCTTACCCATATCGCTTGCGCGACTCGCGCCCGTCTCAACCACAGCCGCCTGTACCGCGACGGCAATATCCTCGGCACTCATTCGGGCAGGCATATATTGACTGAGCACCTGTACCTCGAATTTTTCGGCATCCGCCAGTTCCTGACGCCCGGCCGCTTCATACTGGGAAATCGAATCTCGGCGCTGTTTAAGCATTTTTTCAATGACCGCAACGATGTCCGCATCGCCCAATGTGACACGCCCATCGACTTCCTGCTGCTTAATCGCCGCGTTCAAAAGGCGTATGGCGTCGCGCTTTGCCGTTTCGCCATTTCGCATTGCGGCCTTCATCTCCTCGTTGATGCGCTCTTTCAGGCTCATATTCACCTTCTCATCCGATTATCTTCTGCGTTCAGAAAAGCACGACAGAAACACAAAAAGCCGTACGCCTAAAGGCGCACGGCTGCATTCATAGATAAAAACCCAGGTTAGTAAAGTTTGGGGGGCAGCATCTGGCTGCGTACACGTTTATGGTGACGTTTGATCGCCGCAGCGAGCTTGCGTTTACGCTCGGCGGTGGGTTTTTCGTAAAACTCGCGGGCACGCAATTCGGTCAACAGGCCGGTTTTTTCAACAGTACGCTTGAACCGACGAATGGCAACCTCGAACGGTTCATTTTCCTTTACACGAATAGCAGGCATCAATTCTTCCTAAGTTCAAAAACAGAATCGGACCATGGTCGAGAAGTTAACTTTTCATTTTCATACAAGGTAAGCCAGCCGAAGGCCGTCCAGAGAGAATCAACACGGAAAAGGCAAGACAGCAGGAGAACCGATGTATGGGCAGCGGAGTTCAGCGACCATCCAAGAACTCCAAGAGGATCGCATTATAAACAAGGCCGGGAAAAGCGCCAAGAACTTTCGCACCAAGCGCTTTCTGGCGCTAGGCGTTGGCCGGAGACCCGCATGGATAAAGGATTTCCGGGCAGGCGCCCGGAAACCCGCGTGGATAAAGGCGCTCCGTGCAGGCACCCGGAGATGCCCTGTTTACAAGGGCCTCGGCGGTGCTTGTAGCGAAAAGCGCGTGGCGCGGCGTCTCAATTCGGATCAGCGCGTAGCGTCCGGCCAACGCGCCCGCAGCGCCGCCAGCAGCTTTTCGTGAATGCCGCCAAAACCGCCATTGCTCATCACCAGCACCCTGTCGCCCGGACGGGCATCGTTCACCAGGCGTTCGACCAGTTTATCCAGATCCTGTGCGACAAAAGCCTTGTCGCGAAGCGGAGCCAGTGCCGCCTGTGCATCCCAGCCAAGCTGCGCGGCATAGCAATATACGCGGTCGGCTGCGGCCAGGCTGGCGGGGAGCTCGGCCTTCATGACGCCGAGCTTCATCGTATTCGAACGCGGCTCCAGCACGGCCAGCACCCGCCCTTCCACGCCCATGCTGCGCCGCAACCCGGCGAGCGTCGTCGCAATCGCCGTCGGATGATGGGCAAAATCATCATAAACGCTGATGTCAGCCACCGCGCCGCGCAACTCCATACGCCGCTTGACGCCCGCAAAACGCGCCAGCGACGCCAAACCTTGCTCAATCGGCACTCCCACATGGCGCGCCGCCAACAGTGCCGCAACGGCATTGCTGCGGTTATGCGCGCCGGAAAGCTCCCAGCGCGTCTCACCGAGGCGCCGATCGCCCCGCATCAAAGCCAACGAACCCGCGGCATCATCGCCGGCCATGCGCCAGCCGGCAGGATCGTTGAAACGCTCAAGCGGCGTCCAGCAACCGCGCGCCAGCACGCGGTCGAGGCTCGGTTCAAGCGCATTGGCAACGATCAACCCGTTGCCAGGCAATGTACGCACCAGGTGATGGAACTGCGTTTCAATGGCCGCCAGATCGGCAAAAATATCGGCATGATCGAATTCAAGGTTATTCAGTATCGCGGTACGCGGCCGATAATGGATAAACTTCGAGCGTTTATCGCAAAACGCCGTGTCGTACTCGTCCGCCTCAATGACGAAAAACGGCGAATCGGCAAGCCTGCCGTCGATTTTTCCGGCGATGCGCGCCGACACGCCGAAGTTTACCGGCACACCGCCGATCAGAAACCCTGGATGCAGGCCGGCGTCCTCAAGAATCCAGGCCAACATCGACGCGGTCGTCGTTTTACCATGCGTGCCCGCCACGGCGAGCGTCCAGCGTCCTTGCAGCAGATGGTCGGCAAGCCACTGCGGGCCGGAAACGTAAGGCAACGCGCGATCGAGAATCTCTTCCAGGAGCGGATTGCCGCGCGAAATCGCATTGCCAACGACGAAAACATCGGGCGCAAGCTGCGCCTGTTTCGCCTCAAACCCTTCGATTAAATCAATGCCGGCAGCCTCCAGCTGTACGCTCATCGGCGGATAAACGTTGGCATCGCAGCCCGTGACGCGGTGCCCGGCCGCACGCGCCAGTTGGGCGATGCCGCCCATGAAGGTGCCGCAAATGCCGAGAATGTGAATATGCATGAGGTAAACTCCGGAATGATTCGAGAACGAAGGGCAATGCGGACAGCCGGCAAGCCCGACGGAACGCCCGAAATATAGGGATTGTATCGCCCTCGGGGCGCCGCATCGTTTTTCCAGGCGCAACCGCAAGCCCGCCGCCCCAACGCCCCGACGTTCCCATTGCCCCATCGCCCATCGCCACACCGCCTCCCAAAATGACCGCCACCGACCGCCAACTGCAACTGATTGCCTACACCGCCGCCCGCCTGATGGCCGAACAAGGCATTGCCGACTTCAACGCCGCCAAGCGCAAGGCCATACAAACGCTCGGCCTACCGAACAATGCCAAGTTGCCCGGCAACGCCGATGTCGAAGCGCAGCTGCGCGCCTATCAGCGCATTTTTCAGAACGACGAGCATACGCAGCGCCTCCGCCGCCTGCGCCAAACGGCGCGCGATGTCATGGCGCGCCTGCAAGATTTCACGCCGTATCTTGCCGGCGCTGTCCTCGACGGCAGCGCCGGACGCCAGGCGGAAATCGACATTCAGCTCTTTGCCGACAGCGCCAAGGATGTCGAAATTTTTCTGCTCAACCAGCAGGTTACCTACGCCCACCGCGAACCGCGCAGCGAACGCGCCGAAGCGGTGCTGACGATCCTGCACGAAGCGGCCCCGATCAATCTCGTCGTCTACCCACGCAACGCGGAGCGCATTACCGCACGCATGCGCGACGGCCGGATTCGCCCGCGCATGCGCCTCGACGCACTCGATCGCCTGCTTGCCGAAGATCCCGAAACTGGCGAAGCGGCTGAATAACCCGCACAGTCCGCGGCATCCGCCATCCCCCTCCCCCAAGCGCCTCCCCGCCCGCCGGATACGGCGGCGCATTCGCCCAACCCCGCCTGCCCCGAACCCCGCGTAAAACGGGCATTTCCGGAAACCCTGCCCGCCAGCCCACTGTTTACGGGCGTTTCCGGGCCACCCACAGCTGAAACGCCCATTCTACGCGGGTTTCCGGCCTGCCTATCCGCTAGCCCAGTATTTACGCGGGTTTCCAGACCACTTGCTCGCAAACGCCCTATTAACGTGGGCTTGCAGGCGGCCGATTTAGATAACCAGGCGTTACATCCAGAATGCGCAGGCAGTAAATCGGCAGTGCTGCTACAAAAAATGAGTAGTGCCCTTCCCAGCCTGTTAGCCGACCATATCATCGGCGCGACACTGCATCTTTCCACAATCCATATCTAAGCTCATTGACAGCCGCATGGCAGAGGACTAGCCTGCTTGCATCCTTTGTGGCTTAGCGATTTCCTTTATTCATCTAATCCTCCCGGACAGAAAAGGAAACAGGCGATGAAAACGGACAGAATGGTTTGGGGGAAACGGACAGTTTTCCTCCTTTCGGGAATCATCGGCTTAGGGCTGCTTCTGCCGATGCACAGTGAGGCCAAAAAGCCCCGCGACCTGGGCCAGGCCTGCTACGAAAAAGCCGCCAGACTTGAGGCCAAAGCGGACAAAGGCAACAGAAATGCCGGCAGGCAGTACAACCAAGCGCTCGATGCCTACCTGTGCGCGGCAAAGAACGGGCATGCCCGCTCCGCCTATCTGGCGGTAATTCTCTCCGAATCCGGCCAATCCAAGGGCTTGCCTGAAGAAACCAAAAAAGCGTTGATGGCGCAGGCGGTCGATGCGGGGGTTACTGACGCGATTGGTGCTTCTATTGAGTATGACTGCAACAAAAGAAGCAAGTGTCTCCACCCGGAAAAATCGGAAGCCACCCTGGTGAAACTGATTCAGGAAGGCCATGTGAAAGATTACGCTTACTATCTCGCCACCTTGCTTGAAGAAGGGAAGCTGGGCGAGAAGAATATTGCCCGGGCGTACAAGTGCTATGAACTGGGTAGCCGCTACGGCGACAATTTTGCTGAAACCGGCAAACGATTGCTGGAAAGGCAGTACGAAGCCGCAGAACTTGAAACGGACGAAGCATGTGTTGAAGGAGTGAAAAAATGAGCTCGATTCTGAATCAAACGCAAGCGTATAGGAATGCTGGATACACCTATGGCTGGGGCGGCACGGGCAAGAATAAGAAGATTGACTGCTCGCATCTGGTCAGTAACGTGCTCAGGGGCGCCGGATAGGCGCGGATAGAACCGGATTGGATATTTCCTCAAAATCCCGAAAGTTCCAGATGCCCGGCAATCGCAATGGTTTCTATGGTTTTTAAGGATTAGAAGATAGATCAATATATCAATATTAATTTTTTCCTGTTCTTAACCTAAATACGATAACACTGTCCTCCTTATGAAACTTGAAAAAACCCCACCTGAAAAATTAAGAAAAGCAATGTTAGTATTAGGTATTATATGTTTTATACACGGATTATATGGTTTATATAACCCACCGATAGAACCGGCTACCGGACGTTGATCATGGCTAATTAATTTTCTTACATCACTATTTGGGAAATATACATCTCCTATCATAAGTTTATTTGGCAGCAGTTTTCTTATAATAAAAAGCATCACCAACAACGGGAAAAATAATAAAAATATTTAATATAAGCACATTGGGTAAAAACAGCAAATCTAAAATCCCACTTCACAGGAAACCACAGAATGGAAGAAAACTTGAAAATATTCTTATTATTTGCAAAAAAAGCACTTATTTATATTATTTGTTTTTTCTTATCTACAACAATTAGCCTGATGATTATCTATGGCTTTTATCTGATATTCCCTTATCTTTATACCAATCTGGCACATGTCGACCGAGAAACCCTAAGTGATGATTATTATATTGCCCTTAAATTTGTGATGTTATCAGTAATAATACTATTGACAACAATTCCTTTACTATATTTCTATATATTACATTTGATCAAAAATAAGTTTTTACTCCCTATAGGCCATTCTACCAATCAGTAAAAATCCTTTTTTTATTATTTTTATTGCTTTTCTTCCCTCTGATTTTTTTCTTTTCTGATTTTTCAACTTCTTTGATCGCGTCTCCAATCACAACAACGCCTGCCACCACACCTGCCCCGAACCCCGCGTAAAACGGGCATTTCCGGAGGCCCTATCCGCTAGCCCACTGTTTACGGGCATTTCCGGCCTGCCTGCCCGCTGACCCACTATTTACGCGGGCTTGCGGCCAACGCTCATTCCACGCTTTGCGCCTGTTTCAGCGCGCGGTCGGTTTTCCGGCAGGCGTTCGCTGCGTGCGGAGAGGCCGCCTTCCTCCCGCGCATCCACACGAGGGGCGTTCGACGCGCCGCCCAAGTCCGTGCGGTATCCGGTTTCAATTTCAATATCAGCCATCGCACTGCGCTTGAAGGCGCAGTCTGCGTCCGCGCGGCCATCCGCCATCCGCCTTCTGCGATTCGGGCCGGCCGAGCGCGTATAATTCACGGGTTCGTTCAACCATGAGATTTCAGGCCTGCTTTCCGGCCTGTTTCTTGGGTTGTTTCCCGCCGTGTTAGCGATTCCGGCGATTCCAGCAATTCCCGTCTTTCCAGCCTTTTCAGCGATTTAAGCCATGCAAGAAAAATATCAACCTCAAGACATCGAACTGGCCGCCCAGGAACTGTGGCAGAAAACCGGCGCAGCGCGCGCGATCGAAGATGCCGGCAAGCCGAAATATTATTGTCTGTCGATGTTCCCCTACCCTTCGGGCAAGCTGCACATGGGGCATGTGCGCAATTACACGATCGGCGATGTGCTCTCGCGCTTCCACAAAATGCTCGGCTACAACGTCCTGCAACCGATGGGCTGGGACGCTTTTGGCATGCCGGCGGAAAACGCTGCCATTCAGAACAACGTGCCGCCCGCGCAATGGACGTACGCCAATATCGATTACATGAAAGGGCAGCTCAACCGTCTGGGTTTCGCGCTCGACTGGGATCGCGAGCTGGCGACCTGCAAGCCCGACTATTACCGCTGGGAGCAATGGCTGTTTACCCGCCTGTTCGAGAAGGGCTTGATCTACAAGCGCTATGGTACGGTGAATTGGGACCCGGTCGATCAGACCGTGCTGGCCAACGAGCAGGTCATTGATGGCCGCGGCTGGCGCTCCGGCGCGCTGATCGAGAAGCGCGAAATTCCCATGTATTACATGAAGATCACCGCCTACGCCGAAGAACTGCTGGCCGATCTGGACAAGCTGCCCGGCTGGCCGGAACAGGTCAAGCTGATGCAGAAGAACTGGATCGGCAAGAGCGAGGGCGTGCGTTTTGCCTTCCCTTACGTGCTGGATGGCAAGCCGGAAAAGCTGTGGGTGTTCACCACGCGCGCAGATACGATCATGGGCGTTACTTTTGTCGCCGTGGCCGCCGAGCACCCGCTGGCGGCCTACGCTGCGCGCAATAATCCGGCGCTTGCCGCCTTCATTGAGGAATGCAAGCAAGGCGGCGTCGCCGAGGCCGATTTGGCGGCGATGGAAAAGAAAGGGATGCCGACGGGCATTTTTGTCGATCACCCGCTAACGGGTCAAAAAGTCGAAGTCTGGGTCGGCAACTACGTGCTGATGGGCTATGGCGACGGCGCAGTCATGGCCGTGCCGGCGCACGATGAACGCGATTTCGCGTTCGCCAAGAAATACGGCCTGGCCATCACGCAGGTCATCGGTGAAAAGGACGGGACGCAGGATAAAGTCTTTTCGGACGAACGCTGGGAAGACTGGTACGCCAGCAAAAATGGCTTCTGCGTCAATTCGGGCAAGTACGACGGTCTTGGCTATAAAGCCGCCGTCGATGCCATCGCTGCCGATCTGGTCGCCAAAGGGCTGGGCGAGAAGAAAGTGCAATTCCGCCTGCGCGACTGGGGTATCTCACGGCAACGCTACTGGGGCTGTCCGATTCCGGTCATCCACTGCGAGACCTGCGGCGACGTTCCCGTGCCCGATGATCAACTACCGGTGGTGTTGCCGGAAAACGTTGCCGTCACCGGGGCGGGCAGTCCGCTCGCCAGAATGCCGGAATTCTACGAGACAATGTGTCCCAAATGCGGACAAGCCGCCAGACGCGAAACCGATACGATGGATACCTTCGTCGAGTCCTCCTGGTATTTCCTGCGCTACTGCTGCCCGGACAACGACCGGGCCATGGTCGACGAGCGCGTCGCCTACTGGTGCAAGGGCGGCATTGATCAATATATCGGCGGCATCGAACATGCCATTTTGCATCTGCTCTATGCGCGCTTCTGGACCAAGCTGATGCGCGACGCCGGGCTGTTCAAGGGCGAGAGAATCGACGAGCCGTTCGCCAACCTGCTGACGCAGGGCATGGTCGTCGCGCCCACCTTTTTCCGGGAAGGCGCGGACGGCAAGGCCGTCTGGATCAACCCCGCCGATGTCGAGCTGCAATGCGACGAACGCGGCCGCCCGGTGAGCGCCACGCTGGCTGCCGACGGTCAGCCGGTACAGATCGGCGGCATCGAAAAGATGTCGAAATCAAAGAACAACGGCGTCGATCCGCAGGCGCTGATCGACCGCTACGGCGCCGATACGGCGCGCCTGTTCATCATGTTCGCTTCACCGCCCGATCAGTCGCTCGAATGGTCGGACGCCGGCGTCGAAGGCGCTTACCGCTTCCTGCGACGCTTGTGGCGGCTGGTGTTCGAGCATATCGAAAATAATGGCCCGGCCGCCGCCTATACATCGGCCGCCGGCGGGCAGCTCGCCGCCGAACTGCGCGATTTCCGCCGCCAGCTTCACCAGACGATCGGCAAGGTGGCCGATGATTACGGCCGGCGCAAGCAGTTCAATACGGCCATCGCCGCTGTCATGGAACTCCTCAACGCTTATGGCCGCATCAACGGGAATAATGAGGGCGATCCGGCAACGGTGCGCGCCGTTCGCCAGGAGGCGCTGGAAACCGTAACCCTGTTGCTTTATCCAATCGTGCCGCATATCTGCGAAGCGCTTTACGCGGAACTGAGGCCGGGGCAGACCGCCGGCGGTCAACCTTTTCCGCAAGTCGACGAAAGCGCGCTGGCGCGCGAGGAAATCGAGCTGGTGGTACAGGTCAACGGCAAACATCGCGGCGCGATCCGCGTGCCGATCTCGGCTGACAAGGCGGTGATCGAAGCCGCCGCCCTGGCCAACGAAGGCGCACAGCGCCATCTCGAAGGCAGAACGCCCAAAAAGGTCATCATCGTGCCTGGCCGGCTGGTCAATCTCGTCGTATAGCCCGCGCCGGCCCATTCATCATTCATGCTCCCGGAAGGATCAACCGTGCATTCCGTTTTTTCCGCCGTACATTTTTCATTGCGCTTTCTTGCACGTTTTTTTCTCCCCGTGCTGGCGGCCGCGTTGCTCGCCGCGTGCGGCTTCCAGCTGCGCGGCGCCTATACGCTGCCCTACGAGAGCCTGTACATCGCCGTCCCCGACTATTCGGTCATCGGCGCGGGACTCAAGCGCGCCATCCGCAACACCTCGACGCGCATCGCGGAATCGGTCGAGGATGCCCAGGCCAGCTTCCAGCCGGCCGGCGAGTCGCGCACCTCAACTATCCTGGCGCTTTCCAGCGCGGGCCGCGTCCGCGAAAAACGGCTGGTTTATCTTTATAACTACCGTGTCGTCGATCGCAAAGGCCGCGATTTGGTGCTCCCCGTCAGCGTCGAACTGTTTCGTGACATCACCTATGCCGATTCCGACGTACTGGCCAAAACTCAGGAAGAGGACATCCTCTGGCAAGACATGGAAAACGACCTCGTGCAGCAGGTCATGCGCCGCCTGTCAATGACCCGGCCGGACTGGCCGGAAGACCATGCCCAGGCCCAAGCCGGCAATACGAACGGCATCGGGCAAGCCCGCGCCGCTGGAAATATCGGCAAATAAGCTGCGATGCAGTTACGCGGCGAGCAACTGGCGGAGCATCTCAAACGAGGCTTGCAGCCCGTTTACGCCGTTTATGGCGATGAGCCTTTACTCGTCATCGAAGCCACGGATGCCATCCGTACCGCCGCGCGGCGGCAAGGCTTCGACGAACGCGAAGTATTGACGGCAATAGCCGGTTTCGACTGGAGCGAACTGCAACGCGCCGCGGGGAATCTTTCTCTGTTCGGCGGCCGCACGCTGGTCGATCTGCGCATTCCGACGGGCAAACCCGGACGCGAAGGCGGCGCCGCACTCCAGCGCTACTGCGCCCAGCCCAACCCCGATACGCTCCTGCTGGTAACGTTGCCAGGCCTTGACTGGACGGAAGAGAAAGCAGCCTGGCTCAGAACGCTTGCCGATGCCGGCGCCGCCGTGAAACTGACGCCGCCCGGCCTGACTGAGCTGCCAGGATGGATTGCCCGACGGCTGCAACAGCAGGGGCAAAGCGCAGAACGCGACGGTCTGCGCTTTATCGCCGAGCGCGTCGAAGGCAATCTGCTGGCCGCCCATCAGGAAATCCTCAAGCTTGCCTTGCTCTATCCTCCCGGCGCACTTTCCCTGGCGCAAATCCACGAAGCCGTGCTCAATGTTGCCCGCTATGATCTCGATGCGCTGCGCGAAGCGCTGCTTGCCGGCAACGCGGCACGCTTGACGCGCACGCTGGATGGCCTGCGTCAGGAAGGGGAAGCGCCGCCGCTGGTGCTCTGGGCGATGACCGAGGAAATTCGGGCGCTAGCGCAAGTCAGTCGCGGACTCCAGAACAGGCGTCCGCTGGAAATTTTGCTCAAGGAAGCGCGTATTTGGGGGGCGCGTCAGACTTTGTTTCGCAAGGCGCTGCAACGCCTCGAGGCAGGGGCGGCGGACGCGCTGCTGGCGGAAGCGGCGCGAATCGACCGATTGATCAAGGGCATCGGCGCCGGCGATCCGTGGGACGAATTTCTGCGCCTTGGACTACCGCTCTGCGCGACTTAAGCCCATCAATGCCAAAGCCGGCGCACCCAGCAAACGTCGCTCACCGGGCGTCGTTTTCACTGCCCTGCGCCGGGTCGGCATCCGGCGCCAGATGCTCCCACAGACAATTGTGCCCGCCTGCCTTGCCCTCATTGTTTAATCCCCGGCGGCACGCGCATTTAACCAGGCATTCGCCTTCCGCACACGCATCAATGACGACGACGCGCAATTCAGGATCGACCTTGCGCAGGCCATCCCAATAGCTGCATGTCGCACAGATTTTAAGTTCAGCCGGAATAATTAATTTTTCAGCCATGACTTTTCATGAGGGGTCGTCTTCTCCCACACTCGGAGTAGTATTTTTACTATTGGTTCCATGAATTTTGCAAAGCGCTCGTTATATCAACCCGAAGCCTACAAAGCAGTTGCCATGCCGTGCCGCCTTGCTGTTTCGACCGCTTTATCCCGGATCGATGCCTTATGAAAAAATTCATTTCACCGACGATATAATCGAAGCATAGAAAAATTGCAGGAAAAATTGAAAAACATGGGCATCGAGAAAGATATTGAAGGTTACATGCGCGATCTTGGGCAACAGGCGCGCAAGGCGGCGCGCCAGATGGCAAACGCCAATAGCGACGCCAAAAATCAGGCGCTGCGTCACATCGCCGACAATATTCGCAACCAGGCGCCGGCCATTCTCGAAGCCAACCGCCGTGACTTGGCAGCCGCCACGGCAAATGGACTGGCGCCGGCCATGATCGACCGGCTGACAATGACCGAAAAAAGCATTCAGCAAATGGCAACAGGCATCGACCAGATTACCGAACTGGCCGACCCGATCGGAGAAATCCAGGAACTTCGCCGCCGACCGAGCGGCATTCAGGTTGGCCGCATGCGCGTACCGCTGGGGGTTGTCGGCATCATTTACGAGGCGCGTCCCAATGTGACCGCCGACGCCGCCGCCTTATGCCTGAAGACCGGCAATGCCGCCATTCTGCGCGGGGGGTCGGAGGCCATCCACAGTAACCGCGCCATTGCCGGATTGATTGCGAAAGGCCTGGCGGCGGCAGGCCTGCCGGCGGCGGCTATACAAATCGTCGAAACGACTGACCGCGCTGCGGTCGGCCATTTAATCACAATGCGCGAATACATTGATGTCATCGTACCGCGTGGCGGCAAAGGCCTGATTACACGCCTGCTCAACGAAGCGCGCATACCGATGATCCAGCATCTGGACGGTAATTGCCATGTCTATCTCGACGATGAGGCTGATGCCGCCATGGCCGTCAAGATTGTCGAGAACGCCAAAACACAGCGTTATGGCCCCTGCAACACGGCGGAATCCCTGTTGGTCGCGCGCTCACGCGCCGCTGATCTGCTCCCGGCTGTCGCCGCGATGCTGCTTGACAAGGGCGTCGAGATCCGCGGCTGCGCAGAGACACGGGCGATTGTCAAGGAAGCGCTGCCGGCCAGCGAAGAAGATTACGCCATGGAGTTTCTGGCTCCCATCATTTCGGTCAAAGTCGTTGCCGGCCTGGACGAAGCGATCGAGCATATCAACCGTTATAGCTCGCACCATACTGAAAGCATCGTGACCGGGAGCTACGACAAAGCGCTGCGTTTTTTACGCGAAGTCGACTCTTCCTCGGTTATGGTCAATGCCTCGACGCGCTTTGCCGATGGTTTTGAATACGGGCTGGGCGCAGAAATCGGCATTTCGACGGATAAGATCCATGCGCGCGGTCCCGTCGGTCTGGAAGGGTTGACCAGCCAGAAATGGATCGTACTCGGCACCGGTCAGATTCGCAGCTAGGCAAAGCACGCCAGATGGATTACCAAGCCATTATCGCCGCACCAGGCTTTTGCATTGGCCTGCGCTGTAACGAAAGCGAAATGCTGGGCGTACATTACCTTGCTCCCTGCCCGGAAATCGCACCGCAAAATGCACTGGCGACAGAGGCCGTACGACAGCTACACGCCTATTTGGCTGATCCGGATTTTGTTTTCAACCTGCCGCTACGCCCTTCCGGCACGCATTTCCAGCGCCGCGTCTGGCAAGAAATCGCCAGAATCCCCTGCCACCAAACCCGTTCCTACGGCGAACTGGCCAAGATATTGCACAACGCGCCGCGCGCTGTCGGACAAGCATGCGGCGCCAATCCTTTCCCGCTTATCGTGCCTTGCCACCGGGTCATTGCCGCCAACGGCGGACTCGGCGGCTTTGCCCATCAGAATGGCGGTTTGCTGCTTGACATCAAACGCTGGTTACTGACTCATGAAGGCTTCCGCCCCGCTCTCGCCGTATCCTGAAGATCTCGCGATCATTGACGATTTTTGCGATGCACTCTGGCTCAGCGACGGATTGGCAAAAAACTCACTCGCCAGTTATCGCAGCGATCTGATTCTCTATGCGGATTGGCTGAAGCAGCACGGCTACCACGCCGGTGTGCTCGAACAGGCCGGCGAAACAACACTGATCAGCTTCATCGCCCAGATTGCAGCATCGCATAAGGCGTCCTCCCAGGCCCGCATGATGGCAACGCTGCGACGTTTTTATCGACATCTGCTAAGCCACGGGCGAATTACCGAAGACCCGACGCTGAAGCTAGCCGCACCGTCCAAAATTTCACGCCTGCCGAAACTGATTTCCGAAAAGCAAGTGGAATTCTTGCTCGCCGCACCGCCTGCCGACACGCCACTTGGACAGCGAGACCGGGCAATGCTCGAAACGCTTTATGCGACAGGCCTGCGCGTTTCCGAACTCGTAGCGCTTAAATTGCATGAGGTTAGCCTGAATGACGGGATTGTGCGCATCTTCGGTAAGGGAAGCAGAGAGCGGCTGGCGCCGCTTGGCGAAAAGGCCATCGACCAGATCGACAATTATCTTGCTGAAGCGCGCCAGCATCTACTGGGCGAGCGGCAAAGCGACGATCTATTTGTCACGGCGCGCGGTAGCGCCATGACGCGCCAGGCGTTTTGGCAACTCATTAAGCGCTACGCAGTCATAGCAGGCATTGATGCAAAAAAACTTTCGCCGCATGTTTTGCGCCATGCCTTTGCAACCCACCTGCTCAATCACGGCGCCGATCTGCGCGCCGTACAGCTACTGCTGGGACATGCCGATATTTCAACTACGCAGATTTACACGCACGTTGCCCGCGAACGTCTGAAAACCCTGCACAGCCAGCACCATCCGCGCGGTTAATTCGCCCATCCCCGACAAGGGCATCGCCGGAGCCCGCGTAAACAGGGCGTTTCCGGGCAGGCACCCCTGAAACCCGCGTGGATAAAGGAGTTCCGGACACCCCCTTCTGAGATGCCCTGTTTATAAGGGTTCCAGGGCGCCTCTTTGGCAATGGCCGAAATGCGCGGGCTGGCGGGCAGGCGTTTGGCAGCGCGCGCAGCAACTTTCAGCCGCTCTGCGCCGCTTGCAAGGGCTCCGCTTTTGTTCGCTGGAGCTTTGTTGGCAATGGAGAAAATGTTCGGGACGGCAGGCCGGCGCGTTAGCGCTGTTCCTGATCTTTGCGCCGCGTACAGGCTTCGTCCAGGCAATCAACGTACAAATTCAGGGAGTGTTCCTGAATGGCAAAGCCGTGTTCTTTGGCGATCTTTTGCTGGCGGCGCTCAATGCTTTCATCGTAGAACTCTTCGACATGCCCGCATTTGGCGCACACCAGGTGGTCGTGGTGTTGGCCGCTTTTCAGCTCGTACACCGATTTTTCTGACTCGAACTGCTGGCGCTCCAACAAGCCGACTTCGACAAATTGGGTCAGCACGCGATACACGGTAGCCAAACCGATGCCGCTGTTTTCCTGAGAAAGAATGCGAAAAACGTCGTCGGCGCCCATATGCCGCTGTTGCGAATTCTGAAAGATTTCCAGAATCCGGGCGCGTTGCGTGGTCGCTTTCAAGCCAAGCGATTTGATGATTTTCAGATTTTCGCTCTTCATTTCACCCTCGCTAGAATGATTCATCTTTAGACAGATAGCGCCACTTACCCAGCGGCAAGCGGCCCAGTCTGACGCTACCGATACGCACACGCTTTAATCCGACGACGCGCAAACCGACAAGTTCACACATACGGCGAATCTGGCGCTTGCGCCCTTCGTTCAGAATAAAGCGCAACTGATCTGCATTGATCGGTTCAACCTTTGCCGGCTTCAACGGTTTCCCATCAAGGCTCAAGCCGTGTTTGAGCAAAGCCAGTTTCATGTCATCCAGTGTACCTTCAATGCGTACCAAATACTCTTTCTCGATATCGGAGGTCTCACCCACCAATTGCCGGGCAACCCGGCCATCCTGCGTCAATACAAGCAACCCCGTTGAATTGACATCAAGACGCCCTGCCGGAGCCAAGCCCTTGAGATGCGCAAAACTAAACAGTGCGTCGCCAAAAGACGGCGAATACTGATTTTCCGGTCGAATCAACGACACCGCAGGAATACATCCCGGTTCAGGCTGTCCGGAAACATAACCCAATGGTTTGTTTAAAAGAATAGTCACTTGTCGGCGTTGAACAGTTTGTGCCGCCTTATTCAACGAAATTTTAGCTGACGGTTGCGCGCGTGACCCGAGTTTTGTCACCTGCTGGCCATCCACATAAACCCAACCGCGTTCAATATATACGTCAGCCTCTCGACGAGAGCATAAGCCGCGCTCAGCCATCAGTTTAGAAATACGCACACCCGTTTGCGTTTTATTCTGTGGCAATTCGGACGAACACACCATTTCACTCACAGAAAGTCTTCTACGTCTGTCAGAAAAATTACTAATGTCAGTTTGTAACTCCGGGCGGGATTCTGGCAAAGCTCCTGAGGCCCCCAATGATAGGGACTTGTAATGACAATCGACTCTATAAGCACGTACCGATTTGCGCCGAGGATTAACCTCACGCTGAATCTCAGACAAACAAAGCGTTGGGCGTATCTTGCCGATCATCATTCAATTTTTGAGTGGGTAATCAAGATAATTTAGGTTAAGACGAAGCATGTAGTGTACTTTAAATTATCCTTATGATTAAGTTTGTTTTTTAATTTTATAGGGTCTTAGGAATCAAGCAAGTACCCAACACATGCCAACTTCTTGAGATGAGGAGCAAAAACAAGAAC
>CALHZD010000050.1 GCA_938040985.1 uncultured Propionivibrio sp. | reverse complement strand
ATACTGGACATCTAGACAAACCATTTTTTGATTTTGAAAATAGTTTTAAAGGAGCCGAAAAATGATCAACTCGTTATCACTCTTTGAACAAACCCAATTGGCGGAAGCGGCCTAAGCTTTATTCTCAAATAAAAATAGATTTTTAATAAAGCAATATTTACTAATTTTTCAGATTCTTTTAAAGGCAATAAGCAGTCACTAACTCATTGAGGCTTTTGCAAAGCTTTCTGATTTTCTCCTGGTATTTTTAATAGATTAAGCAATACAGTTTGCAGGTTTCTTAAAACAGGATTTCCGCCGGGTTTTGCAAAGGCTTTATTTTTTCCGGATGAACATCGCGCCCCGGATGCTTCCCAAATTTTTTAACGTTTAATTTTTATGCTTGAAATCCCAACCTTGCAGCGGCTTGCCGACGGTACGCCGTTTTCCGGGCGTTACGGCGATGTTTACTACGCGGCTGCGGGCGGGCCGGCGCAGGCGTGGCATGTGTTCCTTGCCGGCAATGATTTGCCGGCGCGCTGGCAGGGGCGAGGGCGTTTCGTCATCCTCGAAACGGGCTTTGGCCTCGGTCTGAATTTTCTGGCGACCTGGCAGGCCTGGCGGGCCGATCCGCAGGCCTGCCGCGAGCTGTGCTTTATTTCGCTGGAAAAGCATCCGTTTGCCGCGGCCGATCTGGCGGCGGCGCAGGCGGCCTGGCCGGAGTTTGCGTCGTTGGCCGGAACGCTGCAGGCGCAGTGGCCGCCTTTGCAGCCGGGCGAGCATCGTTTGGCGCTGGAAGGCTTGCCTGCGGCGCAAGAGGAGCGGGAGGCGGCGGGCGATGGCGGGAAAAGGGGATGTACGGAAATGCGGGGGCGTGCGCAAATGCGGGGGATGTCGGAGAATGCCGGCGAGCAGGTCGCGCACCGCACCATGCGGGGGCGTGCGCAAATGCGGGGGATGTCGGAGGTGTCGGAGGTGCGGGAGGCGCTGCCGCCGCCGGAGGGGCATGCTGCGCAGAACATGCCCGCCATGCGGCGTGTCGAGCTGCGCCTGCTGTTCGGCGATGCCGCAGCGCTGCTGCCGGCCTTGACGCTGGCGCCGGACGAGGCGGTCGATGCGTTTTTTCTCGATGGTTTTTCGCCCGCCAGAAACCCGGATCTGTGGTCCCCGGCGCTGTGCCGCGCGCTGGCGCGGCTGGCGAAGCCGGGCGCGACGCTGGCGACCTGGTCGGTGGCAGGCAGCGTCCGCCGCGCCTTGTCCGAGGCCGGGTTCATGGTGGAGAAGCGCCCCGGCTTTGCCGACAAGCGGCAGATGCTGGTCGGCCGGTTTCCGTAACGCGCAGCGGCGGGGCGTCAACTATTCAAAACCTGAAACGATCGTGACGGTGGCTGCGTTGTAGCTTTGTTATGGCAGTGTTATGGCGATACTGCGCGCATTGCCAGCGTGCGCCCGTGTAAGTATCGACTAGCCACGGCGGTGTGCGTCGTGACGGCTTGGGGTCTGTTCGACGATACAATGCCGCTTTTTTGAATTTCTGGAAGTTCCCGGCATGCCGACTGGAATCATCGAATCCCTGGACCACGAAGCGCGCGGCGTGACGCGGCTGGATGGCAAGACTATTTTTGTGGACGGCGCGCTGCCCGGCGAACGGGTCGAGTTCGTCAGTTATCGCAAGAAGCCGACGTATGAGAATGCCCGCGTCGAGCGCATCATCACGCCTTCCGCCGAGCGCGTGACGCCGCGTTGCCCGCATTTTGGCGTATGCGGCGGTTGCAGCATGCAGCATCTGTCCGCGCCTGCGCAGGTGGCGGCCAAGCAGCGCGTGCTGGAGACTAACCTCTGGCATCTGGGACGGGTGCAGGCGGAGCAACTCTACGCGCCCATTCACGGGCCGTCCTGGGGCTATCGCTGGCGGGCGCGGCTGTCGGCGCGGTGGGTGGCGAAAAAGGGCGGCATGCTGATCGGCTTTCACGAGCGCAAAAGCAGCTATGTGGCCGATATGCGGATATGCCCGAATCTGCCGCCGCATGTTTCCGCGCTGCTGATGCCGCTGCGCGAACTGATCGGCGCGCTGTCGATCAGTACAGCGATGCCGCAGATCGAGCTGGCCGTGGGCGAGGATATGACGGCGCTGGTGCTGCGCATTCTTGAGCCGCTCAATGGCGCTGACGAGACGTTGCTGCGCGCCTTTGCCGACCGGCATGGCGTTGTTTTCTACCTACAGCCGCAGGGGCCGGCCAGTGTCTACCGCTTTTACCCGCAGGCGGGGGCGGAACTGTCGTACCGGCTGCCGGATTACGGCATCGAGCACCGCTTTTCGCCGACGGAATTTACTCAGGTCAATCACGCCATTAACCGCGTGCTCGTGCGCCGCGCCATGACGCTGCTGGCGCCGCGCTCCGGCGAGCGGATTGCCGATATGTTTTGCGGCCTGGGCAACTTTTCGCTGCCTATGGCGCGCCTGGGCGCGCATGTTGTCGGGGTCGAAGGCAACCGCGAACTGGTGCGCCGTGCCGGCGAGAACGCCGCCGCCAACGGGCTGGCCGGGCAGGTCGAATATGGCGTGGCCAACCTGTTTGAGGCGACGCCGGCATCGCTGGAACAACTGGGGTGCTGCGACAAAATGCTGATCGACCCGCCGCGCGAGGGCGCGGTCGAACTGGTGAAATCGCTTGGGATGGCTGGCGAAAACGGCCCGCAGCGTATCGTCTATGTTTCCTGCAACCCGGCGACGCTAGCGCGCGATGCGGGGATTCTGGTGTCGCAAAAAGGCTATCGCCTGCGCGGCGCCGGGGTCGTCAATATGTTTCCCAACACGTCGCACGTCGAGTCGATCGCGCTGTTTGAATAGGCTGGGGTGCTTGGCTCTGCCAGCAGGGCAAGGGTAGGGCGCGGCAGAGTTCGGGCATAGGGGCAATCCTAAGCTTTTTCCGGCAGGTATCGCTGAAGCCCGTATGGATAGGGCGTTTCCGGAAAGGTGCCTCTGAAACGCCCTGTTTATAAGGGCTTCAGGATATACCCCTCGGAGAAGCCCTAAATACGCGGGCTTCAGGCCACCTCTTTTTGGAGATGCGCCTGCGCTTCCGCCCCAGCGTTTCTCCAATTCTCCCCTGTCGGGGAGATGCCTAGAAACCCGCGTGGATAAAGGACTTCAAGGCAGGTACCCTGAAACCGGTGTGGATAGGGCGTTTCCGAGCAGGCACCTCTGAAACGCCCTATTTATAAGGGCTTCAGAGCATCCCCATCGGAGAAGCCCTAAATACACGGGCTAGCGGGCAGGTGCCCTGAGACACTTTAAATATAGGAATTGAATTGCCAAGGCCTGCGCGCTGACTTCCACCCACGGAACTCCTCTTGATGCCGTTGCGCTGAGCGGCAGCGCGCCCCGCTGACTTTCTTTGCC
>CALHZD010000049.1 GCA_938040985.1 uncultured Propionivibrio sp. | reverse complement strand
CCAGCCCCTCCGGAAATGCTTGTTTTACGCGGGGTTCAGGGCAGGTGTTGTGGCGGATATTGTGGCGGGGTTGTCGTGAGTCTGCGGCGGTATTGCTGAGTCGTGGTTCGCGGTGGCGGTGGTTCAGCCAGCAATGTTTCCTTCCCGCGCGGCCGGCTGGCGGGGAAGTGCACTACTTGTTTTCTACTGCGGCTTACTAAATTGCTGCTTGCGTGTTCCGGATGTGACGCCCGGCTATCTAAATCGACCGGCCGCAAGCCCGCGTCCATAGGGCGTTTGCGGGTAGGCTGCCCGGAAACCCGCGTGGAATGGGCGTTTCAGCCAGGGGTGGCCGGAAACGCCCGTAAACACTGGGCTGGCGGCCAGCGCCTCCGGAAATGCCCGTTTTACGCGGGGTTCAGGGTAGGCGCTGCCAGGGTGTCGGCCGGGCGTTGGATTAGGCGGTGCAGAAGGAGCTGATCGAAGCGGGTAGCGGCTGATCGGCGGTGTTCTGTCTTTCCAAGAAGCCGTGGAGAAACCGCGGAGCGTGATTCCTAAAAATAATTTCTATAATAATCAATGGGTTGTAATTATGTTAGACTAATAAGCCGGATCTTCCGTACAGGCGCGTTGCGAAATCAGTTTGTGCCGTCGGCAGGCGCGATACGGAATTGCGCTGTCCGGGCGCTTTAAAAATCGCGGAAGGCATGTTCTGCCAAAATGTGCCAAGGTGGAGCCGGCCCAAGGCGCAGCCGGTGTGTCTTAGTGTCTTATTAAGGCGCTTTCTGGTGCGTCTTTCTGGCGCGGCACGTTGCTTGTACGCATTTTGGCCGGCTCGGTTTGTTTTTATGCCGGCCCGATTTTTCACCGCTTGTCCGGCCGGCGTCGTGTGTTTTTAGCATGCCGGTAGGTATGCGGTGGTGAGGCGGTTCGCGTGTATGCCAACCGCGGCGGGAACAGCGGGGCGAAGGCCTGCGCTTGTCCGTCAGTATTTTTGGGCTGTGTTGTGCGCGCCGTTTTTTGTCCTTTTGGGCGTGCGCTGCGGCAGATGCCGGAATGGCGCAATAACGATAAAGAAAGGAGTTTTCCCATGCAAACGCGGATTTCAGCCGGGCTGATTGCCTTGGTCGTTTTGTGGGGGTTGGTTTCTCCCGCGACGCTGGGGAGTTGCTTCAATACGATGCTGGCCGTGGTGACGCGCAATTTCGGCTGGTTTTATCTGTGGGTGGTGCTGGGGCTGGTGGTCTTGGCCTTGATGCTGGCCGTGAGCCGGTATGGCGATCTTAAGCTGGGTACGGATGACGACGAGCCGGAGTTTTCGCTGTCGTCCTGGTTTGCCATGCTTTTCGCCGCCGGCATGGGCATCGGCCTGGTCTATTGGGGCGTCGCCGAGCCGCTTTCCCATTTCACCGTGCCGCCGCCCGGCGTCGCGCCGCATACGCCGGAAGCCGCCAATACGGCCATGCGCTATGCTTTTTTCCATTGGGGATTACATCCGTGGGCAATCTACAGCATCGTCGCGCTGTCGATTGCCTATTTTCATTTCCGCCGCGGGAGCGTCGCGCTGATTAGCTCAGCGACTGAAACTTTGCCGTGGCCTTGGGTGCGCCGGCTTTCTCCCGTATTCAATGTGATGGCCGTCGTGGCGACGGCTTTTGGCGTCGCTGCCTCGCTCGGCATCGGTGCGGCGCAGATCAATAGCGGTCTGCACAGCGTTTTCGGTCTGCCGATGGGGAATGTCTGGCAGGCCGGCATCATTCTGGTGGTGACGCTGCTCTTCATGACTTCGGCCGTTAGCGGCGTGGAGCGCGGCATTAAATGGCTGTCGCAGGCCAATCTGCTGGCCGCCATATTATTGGCGATGGCGGTATTTTTTCTGGGGCCGACAGTGGCGATTCTCGATACGTTCTCCAACACGCTGGGCAGCTATCTTTCGGAAGTCGTGCGCATGAGTTTGCGCCTGACGCCTTTTCGCGACTCGGACTGGATCGGCGGCTGGACGATTTTTTACTGGGCGTGGTGGATTTCATGGTCGCCGTTTGTCGGCTTGTTTATCGCGCGCATTTCTAAAGGGCGCACCATCCGTGAATTTCTGTTCGGCGTTGTGATTGTGCCGACGCTGGTAGGGTTCCTCTGGTTTTCGATATTCGGCGGCACGGCGCTGAATATGCAGATTTTCCAGGGCGCGCAGCTGACGTATGTGGCGACCAAAGATTCCTCGCTGGCTTTGTTCGAGGTGCTTAACCGGCTGCCGCTGAGCGCCGTGACTTCGGCGGTTGCCACGTTGCTGGTCGTGATTTTTTTCGTGACTTCTGGCGATTCGGCGACCTTGGTGCTGGCGACCATGAGCCAGAACGGGAATCCCGCCCCGCCCAATCGCAGCAAGATTCTCTGGGGGATTCTGGTTTCCGGGATTGCTCTGGCGCTGATGATGGCGGGGGGGTTGAAAGCGGTGCAGACGGCGGTGATTGTTTTTGCGCTGCCCTTTGCCGTGGTGCTCTCGCTCATGGCGCTAGCATTGCTGCGCGCCGTCCGGCGCGACTGGAAGGACGAGCAGCGTCAACAGCGCGAATGGCGGCGCAAGATGCGCACACTGGTGCAGTAGCCGCGTGGATAAAGAATTCCGGGTAGGTGCCCGGAATTCCGCGTGGATAGAGATTTCCGGGCGGCCACCTGAAACCCGCATGAATAAAGGGTTTCAGGGCAGGGTATCTGGAGACGCCCTGTTTACGCGGGGTCCAGAGCATACCCCTCGGAGATGCCCTAAATACGCGGGCTAGCGGGCAGGCACACCGAAGATGCCCTATCTACACGGGTTGCAGAGAGTTAATCGGGCGAAGGGTTCCTGTTTATGTTTTTTGATGCTCTGAAGCCCTTGTATTTAGGGCATTTCAGAGCGTTTTATGTTTTCTGATCTGTTTACAAGGATTTCGGGGCAGGGTATTCGGTAATGCC
>CALHZD010000048.1 GCA_938040985.1 uncultured Propionivibrio sp. | reverse complement strand
ACCAAACGCTGTATTTGGGCAAAGGATGCCGCTATCGCTTGACTTTGCCAAAGGCAAGGCGGTAAGCCGCTGGCAGTACATTCAGTACGACAAGGCCGAGCCAACACAGCAACGCCGTATTTGGGCAAAGGAAGCCGCTCGGCGGCTTAGCCTTCCACCCAGCTGACAAGCGGCTGCCATTGCTCCAGATCTTTGGCGATGCGGGCGGGTGGTAGATCAAACAGCGTCATGCCGTTGGCGGCAGCCTGGATATACAGTTGCGTATCACGCAGATAGGTCAGCGGCGGCAGGCCATACACGGAAAGAAAGCGCGTCAGTTCGCCCGCTGCCCGCGTGCGCGCATCCACACGCATACCGACGATGGCGACACGGAGGCGTCCCCTGCGCACCCGTTCCATACTCAGCAGGGTTTCGAGAAATTGCCGCGTCGCCAGAATGTCGAACAGCGAGGGTTGAATCGGCACGATGACGTGCCCAACCTGACTGAGCGCATTTTCCAGCGCACGGCCATGCAAGCCCGCCGGCGTATCGAGGACGGCACGCGTTGTACTTTCTGACGAAGGCGCCGGGTATCCCTTCTTCCCCGTGGATGCTTTGCCCGGGTGCCAGTCGAGGATGGGCGGCAGCGTCGGCGGACGGATCGTCAGCCAGTCACGTGTCGAATGCTGGTTGTCGATATCGCCAAGCATGGCGCAATAGCCGCGATGCGCGAAATAACCTGCCAAATTGGTCGCCAGCGTCGATTTTCCCGACCCCCCTTTCGGGTTAGCAATCAGAAAAGACTTCATGGTTTTCGTCCCGGTTAAACATTAGGAAAGCAGGACGGTCGATCCGGTCGTCCTGCGTGCTTCAAGATCGCGGTGTGCCTGTGCCGCATCGGCCAGCGCGTAGGTCTGGTTGATTCGGATATGGAGCTTGCCGGTGGCCATGAAGCCGAACAGTTCATCGGCCAGCGCCAGTAACTCGCTACGCTGCGTCATATAGTCCGCCAGCTTGGGGCGCGTCAGAAACAGGGAACCTTTTTGCGTCAGTAGCAGCGGATCAAATGGCGGCACGGCGCCAGACGCATTACCAAAAGTTACCAGCATGCCGCGCCGGCGCAGGCAATCGAGCGAAGCCATGAAAGTGGCCTTACCCACACCGTCATAGACTACGGAAACGCCTACGCCATCGGTGAGCGCACGCACCCGCGCCACGATGTCCTCGCGGCCGTGGATGATGACATGGTCGCAACCGTGCTGGCGTGCCAGATCGGCCTTGGATTCGGTCGATACCGTACCGATCACCGTTGCACCCAGCGCTTTCGCCCACTGGCAGGCAATCAGCCCGACACCGCCGGCCGCCGCATGAATCAATACGGTATCACCCGGCTGGACGCGGTAAGTATGGCGCAACAAATAGGCACTGGTCAGTCCTTGCAGCATCATTGCCGCGCCGGTGCGGAAATCGATGCGATCCGGCAGTTTCAGCAACACCCAGGCCGGCAAACAACGCGCCTGGCAGTAAGCGCCGACCGGCCCACCCGCATACGCGACGCGGTCCCCCGCCTTAAACTCGCTGACACCGTCACCGACAGCTTCTACGACACCCGCGCCTTCTTGCCCCAGCACAGCCGGCAAGGGCAAAGGATACAGCCCGGAGCGCTGATAGGTATCGATGAAATTCAGGCCGACCGCTTCGTGGCGAATTCTGACTTCGCCAGGCGCCGGATCGCCAACGGTAACGGCCTCCCAGCGCAGCACCTCAGGGCCGCCGGTCTGATGAATGCGGATGGCAAAAGACATCAATTTCTCCGGAAAGGTTGCGGACGCCCAGTTTACAGCCGTTCAACCTCCAAAGAAATATGACTGGAATTGAAAATGGTCGATGAATCTACCGGTCGAGCGCATTGGATCACCCGACCGTGCAGGCAATACGGCTTGCAGCCGTACTGTCTTATGAAAAATGGATTACACCGACTATCGAGCTGCTCCCAGTTTTTGCGGGCAGCCTGATTCCGCGCGGTCAAGGCGGCTCGGAAGAACCGCCAACCGGGTCAAGCCGTTGCCGCAGGTAGGCGGATCAGATAATCGAACGCCGCCAGCGATGCCTTGGCGCCTTCGCCGATGGCGACGACGATCTGCTTGTACGGCACCGTCGTGCAATCGCCCGCGGCAAAAACACCGGGGAGCGAAGTTTGCCCTTTCGCGTCGATCTCGATTTCTCCGCTCTTCGACAGGGCAAGCGTGCCCTTGAGCCAGTCGGTATTCGGCAGCAAGCCGATCTGCACAAAGACCCCGGCAACATCAATGCGGTGCTTTTCGCCGTCGGTACGGTCACGGTAGACCAGCCCGTTGACCTTGCCGTGATCGCCGGTTACTTCCTCGATTTGCACCCCGGTAATTACCTCAACGTTCGCTAATCCGGCCAGGCGTTCGCACAACACGGCATCCGCACGCAGTTTACTGCGCACCAGCAAAGTGACATGCCCGACAACGCCCGCCAGATCAATCGCCGCTTCGACACCAGAATTACCGCCGCCGATGACAGCCACGCGCTTTCCCTTGAACAACGGGCCGTCACAGTGCGGACAATAGGCGACGCCGTGGCCGCGATATTCTTTCTCTCCGGGGACGTTCATTTCGCACCAACGCGCCCCCGTCGAGATGACAACGCTGCGGCTCTTGAGCACACCGCCGCCGGCCAGGCGGATTTCCGCCAAGCCGTCGTTATGCAGGGTCAGCGACTTGGCCTGTTGCAGATTCATGATATCGACACTGTAATCACGCACGTGCTGTTCGAGGCCGGCGGCGAGCTTCTGGCCATCGGTTTCTTTGACTGAGACAAAATTCTCGATGGCCTGCGTCTCGAGCACCTGTCCGCCGAAACGCTCGGCGACAACGCCCGTTCGCAGCCCCTTGCGCGCCGCATAAATCGCCGCCGAGGCCCCGGCAGGCCCGCCACCTACGACAAGAACATCAAAAGTCTCTTTCGCCGAAATTTTTTCCGCTTCGCGGGCGGCCGCGCCGGTATCAAGCTTGGCAACGATTTCCTCAAGGCTCATGCGTCCCTGCCCAAACGGCTGGCCGTTCAGAAAAACGGTCGGCACGGCCATGATTTTGCGTTCATCGACTTCCGCACGAAACAGCGCCCCGTCGATCATGTCATGGCGGATACCCGGATTCAGCACGGCCATCAGATTCAGCGCCTGCACAACGTCCGGGCAATTATGGCAGGAGAGCGAAATGAAAGTTTCAAAGTGAAATTCGCCGGTCAGCGCCTGAATCTGCTCGATGATAGACTTCTCAACCTTGGGCGGATGACCGCCCGTCTGCAACAGCGCCAGCACCAGCGAAGTAAATTCGTGCCCCATCGGCAGGCCCGCAAAACGAATCCGCGCGGTATCTCCCGGACACCCGACGGTAAAGGACGGCCGACGTGCATCCGCACCGTCATGGCGTACGGCCACCCGTTCGGACAATGCGCCGATCTCGTCGAGCATGGCGCGCATTTCTACAGATCGATCGCCGTCATCAAGGGAGGCGACGAGTTCGATCGGACGTTGAAGGCGTTCAAGATAGGCCTTAAGCTGGGTTTTGATGGTGTCGTCAAGCATGGTTCGTTTTTCCTGAAACGTATCGATCAGGCCGCGCTATTTGCGTGCTGCGCACGGTCTCCGGAAGTTTATGCCGGATATTCCGGAATTGGGGCATGAAAAGCTTGCCAGCGGAACGCCGAAACAATCGCAAACTGCCATCCCGGCAAAACCGGAATGGCAGTCCATTGGCGGTACATGGCGACATATGACCGCCCGGCGGTTGAATCTGGCGCCTAGATTTTACCCACCAGGTCAAGCGATGGCGCCAGCGTTTTCTCACCTTCCTTCCACTTGGCGGGACAAACCTCGCCGGGGTGCGCGGCGACGTACTGCGCAGCCTTGACCTTGCGCAGCAATTCACTGGCATCACGACCGATGCCGCCGGCGTTGATTTCAATGATCTGAATCCTGCCTTGCGGATCGATGACAAAGGTTCCGCGCTCCGCCAAACCGGCATCCTCAATCATCACGCCAAAGTTCCGCGAGAGAACGCCCGTTGGGTCGCCGACCATGACGTATTCGATTTTGCGGATCGTATCGGAGCTGTCGTGCCAGGCCTTGTGCGTGAAATGGGTATCGGTGGAGACACTGTAGATTTCAACGCCCAACTTTTTGAATTCCGCGTAGTTATCGGCAAGATCCCCCAGTTCAGTGGGGCAGACGAAGGTAAAGTCCGCCGGGTAGAAAAAGACAACGGACCATTTGCCGCGCAGGTCGTCATCGGACACTTCGATAAACTTGCCGGCATGGAATGCGGTAGCTTTAAAAGGAAGCACTTCGGTATTAATCAGCGATTTCATCATCATCGATCTCCTTAGTTGATGAAGGGGAAAATTGGGTAGGCAAATGTTACGGGAGCGCATAGAATTAATCCAATTTATTATCTTTATGAGATCAATAGCCAATGGCTATTCTCTATTTAATATTCCGGATGCCATCGCTGTTTTCATCCCTGACGTATATGTCATCACATCTGTTTTTCCGCGCTAGTTCTACTTCGGGACACTTTCCGGGGCTTTCCGGTGACGAGCAATGACACTGACCGAACTCCGCTACATCGTTGCGCTCGCCAGAGAGCGGCATTTCGGCCGTGCCGCTGAAAAGTGCCATGTCAGCCAGCCAACCCTGTCCGTTGCCCTGAAAAAAGTCGAGCAGCGCCTCGGCATTACGCTTTTTGAGCGTTCTTCGACCGAGGTTCGCCCCACCCCCTTGGGTGAGCAGATGGCCTGGCAAGCGGAACGCGTGCTGGAAGAATCGGCGCGCCTCGACGAAATTGCCGGACAGGGCAAAGACCCCTTGTCCGGAACGCTGCGCCTTGGTGTCATTTTTACGATTGCGCCCTATCTGCTGCCGCGCCTGATTCCGGCGCTGCACGCCCATGCGCCGCACATGCCGCTTTATCTGCATGAGAACTTTACGGTTCGGCTGGCCGAAAAATTGCGCCGCGGCGAACTCGACGCCATCATCGTCGCCGATCCTTTCAGCGAGCCGGGCATCGTCGCCAGCCCGCTTTACGATGAGCCATTTTGCGTCGTGCTGCCTTCCGGCCACCCGCTGGCCCAACAAAAGCGTCTTCTGCCAGAAGCCATTGCCGCCGAGAACCTGCTTCTGCTCGGACAGGGCAACTGTTTCCGCGATCAGGTCGTACAGGCATGCCCGAAACTTTCCGAACCCGGCGGCATGAGCGGCGCGCTGGAAGGCAGTTCGCTGGAAACCGTGCGGCATATGGTAGCCAGCGGCGCGGGGATCTCTGTCGTCCCTTGTTCGGCTGCCGAATCCTGGCCGCAGGATGAGACGCTGATCGAATATCGCCGCTTTGTCGATCCCGCGCCATTCCGGCGCGTGTTGCTGGCTTGGCGCGTCACGTTTCCCCGACCCCAGGCCATTGATGCCGTGCGCGAAGCCATTCGCGGCGCCTTGCCGCCAGGCGTCCGTAGCGTGCGCTGAAACTCGATGTCCGCCCATGCCAGGTCATCCCGGGTATTGCCGACTTTCCTTTAATGCTTATCTACCCACCAATGACCACTTTTCGTGCTTCTTCCGGGAACATCCCTTGTGCTTTCCAGCCCGGCGCACGTATTTGAAAAAGGAAGCGCGAAGGCATCGCCCGCACCTCTGACGGTAATTTGCACGCAATCGTAGCGCTCTCGCCCAGCAGATCGCGCCGTTTGCCGCCCATGCCCATGCACCGGAGCATGGCGCACTGCCGGGCAGGTTCGGTGACACCTAATTCCGATTTTTGCCGCAGGCGTACTACACCCGCATGATCACGACTGGCCACTTGCCGCAAAACGCGAAAACACCAGCCGTTTAAGACGCGGAGGCGCACACAAAGCACTTGACCCTAGACTTGCTTTGGCGTCAAATCCTCGTGACTCCACGATTCCATTTATCATAAAAACCATGCAAGCTTCAGAAGAGGGGATTCTCGCGCGCCTGCGCAACAGCGGCATTGAACCGGGCGACTCGGACGAAACCCGTCTGCAAAAATCCCTGCTGGTATTTGCCACCGGCCTGATTAGCCTGGCCTCGACGCTCTGGCTGTTTATTTACTGGCAGTTCGGTCCGCAATTTTCTGCAACCATTCCCTTCGTTTTCCAGCTGTTGCTCATCGGCAACCTGGTGATTTATCTGAAAAGCCGGAAGTTCGACCGTTTTCGGCTGACTCAGCTTTTGACGATTCTGTGCATGCCCTTTGCGGCGCAATGGAGCATGGGCGGTTTCATTGACGCCAGCGGCATCAGTCTTTGGGGACTGCTGGCGCCAATTGGCGCGGCGCTCATCATCGGCGCACGCCCGTCAGTGCTCTGGTTCATTGCCTACGTTTTTCTAGTCGCTCTTTCAGGCGTTTTTGATTTCTTCTTGGCAGAGGGGGCTGCACCGCCAACTTATCGCCTTTCGATGCAGACAATGGCGTTTTTCTTCACGCTCAATTTCATCGCCGTTTCGACGCTTGTCTATCTAATGATACGTTATGCGACGGCAGAAAAGCAGCGGGTCAGAATCTTGCTTGAAGAAGCGCACCAGCGCCTGCAAAGCGCGCAGGCGCGCTCCGAACGCCTATTGCTCAACGTGCTTCCCAGCACTATCGCCGAGCGGCTCAAGCATGAAAATCAAACGATTGCCGATGGATTTGCCGATGTCTCGGTGATGTTTGTGGATATCGTCGACTTCACCAAAATGGCCGAAGGCATGACGCCGCAGCAGGTTTTCTCCATGCTCAACGACATATTCTCCCGTTTCGATGAATTAGCCGAAAAATATGGCATGGAGAAAATTAAAACGATTGGCGACGCCTACATGGTGGCGGGCGGCATGACCAATGATCGCTGCGGCAACTACACCGATGCGCTGGTCGATCTGGCGCTGGAAATGCGCAACCTGTTGCACGAGGACTCACCGACCCGCCAGATGCATCTGGAAGTACGCATCGGCATCAGCACTGGCCCGGTCGTTGCCGGCGTCGTTGGAAAAAAGAAATTCATCTACGATCTTTGGGGCGACACCGTCAATCTTGCCAGTCGTATTACTGATGAAGGAGGTCCGGGCATGGTGCAAGTCGATGAGGCCACCTACCGACGGCTCCGGCAACGTTTCGATTTCGACGAACCGCGGACAGTCTACTTACAGGGTAAGGGAAATACGACGGTTTATCGCGTGATTGGTCATAAATCCGCTTAAAACCCGTGATTCCTGGCGTCCTCCGGTTATGACGCTAGGCCATCAGACTATTTTTGTTAGGCTGGGAAAATATTCGAAAACAGCAGGTTAATTCGATACAAAGTTGGAGAAATTATTGAATGCCTTTGCATCGACATTGACGCTACCCAAACTTCTCTACTCCTGAAGCCGAACAGAAAGACCGTGAGCAGGTATTTTCCGGGCTTCAGGCGGTTGATTTATCTGCATCATGTATCCCCAAAAGGAGCAAATACTCGGCATCGTTGGGGTTGATGAAAGTTTCTTTGGCCCCGCCCGGGTTCGTAGCCGGCTCGACTCTCGAAAAAGAGGGCGTGGCACGCTCAAGCAGCCGGTCTTCGGCATCTATGAGCGTGACGGAGCGGTTTACACAGAATTGGTCACCGACTGCTCGGCCAAAACGCTTCAAGCCATCATCAGGGGCAAGGTTTCGCCTGAGAGCATTATCCATTCCGACTGCTGGAAAGGCTATGACGGACTGGTAGGCATTGGGTACGACAAGCATTTTCGTATCAACAAATCCAGACACGTTGCGGAAAAATCAGCCCGCATCAACGGCATCGAAGCATTCTGGAGCTTTACAAAACGGTGCCTGACAAAATTTAACGGTGAGAAACAGAATTTCGGGCTCCACCTCAAGGAGTGTGAATGGCGCTACAGCCGGGTGCTGCCACAACTTCTCACCAGCTTCAAACTTTTGACGGCAATGAACAATAAACTGATGGTCTAGGGCCTTATTAATTACACCTATCCGCTCATCGCCAGGCCGAGACGTCTCGTGACACTGTGAACGCGAGCAAGGCATCTAGTGTTTTTTATTATGGCTACTGATCATACGGCATGCTAGCGTTTCAAGTAACTGGGTACTTTACACTCTGTAACGGAACGTCTAAATCGAACAATAGACACTGAGTGCGGTTGATCGCTATCCTTCGCGCCATCCGATAACTGATGTTTTGCCATACCAGTAGAAAGGATTAGGCCATGTATTCAGTCGTATGTAAAAACACAGGACAAGTCTTGGCAAAAAATTTGACGCTGGACGAAGTCGATCGTTGGGTTGCAAAAAATGAAGCAAAATTTGGCAGCATTCGTACGGTCGGCATGACCATCTTCGTTACTAATTAGCTAGCGTTCAATACGCATTCTTTTTACGCCAATTTTTTATCAAATAAAGCCGCTCTTTGCATAAAAGCAGGGCGGCTTTTTTGCTTCCATTACTATAATTGGCGAGTACGCCAGATAGTTAGCGATCTCGTGTAGCGGTAGACGATCTATATTCCGTATAATAAAAAATACAGTCAGTTATGGCAGGCGTGCCGAATTAGCCAAACTATGTCGTCTGCTGTTGCCAAGGGGTTCTCCCATACTTACTGTTTGCTGGCTTTTACGCCAATTTTAATAAACTGAATTTGCCGAAAGGATTTCTATGCGTTTTTCTTCGCCTTTGCTTTTTACTGTCCTGGCAGCAGCGCTTGGACTGTCCGGATGTGCCAACATGCAGATGGGTTCAACATCGGCCAAAACCGAAGCTACCGGGTCTGCGGGAGGCGCTAATAGCCAGAATGCCAACAAGCAGTTGGAACATTGTAGTGCTCCACTGGGCACAATAGCCGTTGTGGAAGATACCAATGCTCCTTGGTACGGCGTCCTGACCGGCCAATATCGTTTAGGATCGACGGTTCCTGTCCTTCGGCTGCTGATTCAGCAATCGAACTGCTTTGTTATCGTCGAGCGTGGCAGGGCGATGGATAATATGATGGGTGAACGTCAGCTGGAACAGTCCGGTGAACTGCGCAGACGTTCAAGTTTTGGCAAAGGCCAGATGGTTGCTGCAGATTATTCGCTCTCGCCATCCATCACCTTCACAAACAATGACGCTGGCGGTATTGGCGGCGCATTGGGCGGGCTACTCGGCGGTAGCCTAGGGGCAGCAATCGGCGGTAGTTTGAACGCTAAGGAAGCCAGCACCCTACTGACACTGATCGACAACCGTTCCGGCGTTCAACTGGCTGCCGCTGAAGGCAGCGCCAAGAACTGGGATTTTGGTGCGGTTGGTAGTCTATTTGGCGGCCGCGGCGGCGGCGCATTGGGCGGGTACTCCAATACGGCGGAAGGCAAGGTGATCGTCGCCGCCTTCATGGACTCGTACAATAATATCGTCAAGGCGGTACGCAACTATAAAGCGCAGCATATCGAGGGGGGGTTGGGTACGGGTGGTCAGCTTGGTGTCCAAGGTGACGATGAAGCAACGCCTGCGGTGCAGAAAAAGAGAACGTCACGCAGAAAACGCTGATTTAGATTTGGCGTCCATGCATGCAGCACATTAGGTGCGATATGCAGGCATAGAGAAGTAAATAACAGTAGCGCGCAGACCTGAAAAGGTTTGCGCGCTTTATCGTTTCTGTTCGCCCAAAAACCTCGTAATCGACGCAAAATACCGCTATCGCTGATGGGCTTTACACTTTGCTTTTGTAGACGATGGATTCCACTTTACCGTATCACGCCATCAGTGCAGTGTTATTTTTGGCTCATGCTTTGCAGAGAGCGCGATGTTTTCCGGCAATAGATTCACAGCTTGTGTGCCTGACGCAAATTAGGGTGTTTTAGATAGATATTTCATGGGAAAATGTATCTGGCTCTAGGGTACGCACGGCATTAAGGCGCATGTGCTTGGAAAGGAATTTAAAAAGCCTTAGAGAGAAGTCGGGATGCTGCCAGAAAATTGCAAAACGGCTTCAAACGGAAAATCATTGCGATTGTTGTTATGAGCGGTCATCTTTACATCGTCGCCGCCCCATCAGGTGCGGGCAAAACGACGCTGGTCAGCATGCTATTGGCCAGCGACCCACGTATCTGTCTATCGATTTCAAAAACTACGCGCTCGCCCAGACATGGCGAACAGAATGGCCGCGACTATCATTTTATTGACGTAGCTACTTTTCTTGCCGAAGTCGAAAATGGCGAATTCTTGGAATGGGCGTTAGTCCATGGCAATTATTACGGCACATCGCGACGGCTGATCGAAGCGCGTATGGCGGCGGGCTATGACGTTCTCCTGGAAATCGACTGGCAAGGCGCGCAGCAGGTGCGCAAAATTTTTCCCGAAGCAATCGGTATTTTCATACTGCCTCCTTCGCTGGTCGCTCTGGAAGAACGCTTGGCGCATCGTGGAACGGACTCACCTGAAACCGTGACGCGCCGACTGGCCGCCGCGCGTGAAGAAATGCGGCATGTGAGCGAGTTTGGCTATGTTATTATCAACGACGATCTGCAACAGGCATATCACAGCCTAAAATCGATCATCGTCGCTTCGCGTTTGCGCTACAAAAACCAGAAAAAGTGCCACGCCGCACTATTTTCTGCATTGCTTGGGTGATGATACTGATACAAGATTTAAGAATTATTGTTATAGGACTTGCATATGGCACGAATCACCGTAGAAGATTGCATCCACGCAATCCCAAACCGCTTCCAAATGACGCTGGCAGCGACTTACCGCGCTCGTCAGATCACCTCCGGCGCAACCCCCATGGTTGAGGCCGATCGGGACAAGCCGACCGTCATTGCCTTGCGCGAACTCTCCCAAGGTTTATATGGACTGGAAATGCTTAATCGCAGCAAAACCTGAATCTCGGAGTACGAGATTAACCGGGAGCGGTCATGTCTGAGGATGCCAGAGGGCACGTCGCTATCAAGGCTTCTTCACCGCCCGTCCAGACAGGCGCGTCGGAATATCGCCCCACAGATCCGGCTGTACGCAGTTTCATAGCGTCCCTGTCCTACCTCGAACCGAACGAAGTTTCCCAGATCATTGAAGCTTATCGCTTCAGCGAAAAGGCGCACTCGGGACAAAAAAGGATTTCCGGCGAACCCTATATTACGCATCCGCTGGCCGTCGCCAGAACCCTGGTGGAATGGCACATGGATCTCCAGGCCATCGTCGCAGGATTATTGCACGATGTTATGGAAGATACCGCCGTCACCAAAAATGAAATCGCGGCGCGTTTTGGCAAGCAGGTCGCCGAACTGGTCGACGGGCTATCCAAACTTGAAAAAATTGAATCGCAGACCTATCAGCAGGCACAAGCAGAAAATTTCCGCAAAATGCTGATGGCGATGATGCGTGATCTGCGCGTCGTGCTCATCAAACTCGCCGATCGTTTGCACAACATGCAAACCGTGGCCTTTTTGCGTCCTGACAAACGTCGGCGCATTGCCAAGGAGACATTGGAAATCTACGCGCCGATCGCGATACGGATCGGCCTGAACCATGTCGCACGGCAACTCCAGGATTTGTCGTTCCAGCACATTTATCCTCGCCGCTTCCAGGTACTGACCAAGGCGCTGAAAGCCGTGCGCGGCAACCGGCGCGAACTGCTGGCAAAAATCCTCAATGGCATCCGCAATAAACTGCGTGAGGCAAAAATCGAGGCGGGCGTTTTTGGTCGGGAAAAAAGTTTGTACTCGATCTACCACAAAATGGTCGAGAAGCACCTGAGTTTTTCACAAGTTCTTGATATTTATGGGTTCCGAATTATTGTCAACGATACGCCGACCTGCTATCTGGCCTTAGGCGCGCTGCATAGCCTGTACAAACCCGTTCCTGGAAAATTCAAGGATTACATCGCCATCCCCAAAGAAAACGGCTACCAGTCGCTACATACGACACTGATCGGTCCTTACGGTACGCCTATCGAAATACAGATTCGCACGCAAAGCATGCATCATGTCGCCGAGGACGGCATCGCCTCGCACTGGCTCTACAAAGATAGCGAGGAAAGCGGTGCGGAGTTGCAAATCAAAACGCATAAGTGGCTGCAATCCCTGTTCGAACTGCAAACCTCGTCGGGCGATTCTTCGGAATTCCTCGAACACGTCAAGGAAGATCTTTTCCCGGACGAAGTGTACGTTTTCACGCCGAAAGGAAAAATCCTGTCCTTGCCGCGCCAGGCTACGGTCATCGATTTTGCCTATGCCGTGCATACCGACATCGGGCATCGCTGTGTCGCCGCGATGGTTGACCACGAATTGATCCCGCTTTCCGCCGAGCTTTCCAACGGCGACCAGGTCGAAATCATCACGGCGCCAAATGCCACCCCGAATCCGGCCTGGCTCAACTATGTCAAAACCAGCCGTGCGCGAAGCAAAATCCGGCAGTTTCTCAGAACCCGGCAACAGGAAAGCGCCAGCCTGCTCGGTAAAAATCTGCTGGGACAGGAACTACGCGCGCGCGGCATTTTTCAGGACGAGATCCCGACAGCCGCTTGGGACGATCTGGTCAATAAGGCAGGAAAAAAATCGAAAAATGATGTTTATGCCGACATCGGGCAGGGCAACACGCCCGCCGCCGTCTATGCGCAACGTCTGGCTAACCACGAACAGGTACATGCGGACGGGGAAAGAACGCCCGCGTCATTGGCCATTCGCGGCAACGAAGGCGCGGCCATTCAGCTGGCGCCATGTTGCTGCCCGATTCCCGGCGACCCGATCATTGGCCTGCCGCACAAGCACAGCGGACTGATCGTTCATAGCCATACATGCCCGGAAATCCGCGGAGTACAAGGCAGCGAGGCCAAAGATTGGATTCAGATGAGCTGGGCGCCGGAACCTGGAATCCTGTTCGATACACGCATCAAGATCACGATCCGCCACCTCAACGGCATGTTGGGACGTATTGCAACCGCCATCTCACAAGCGGGCGCTAGCATCGAGCAGGTCAACATGGACAACCAGTATCACGGCCTGACTTCGGACCTGCATTTTCTCATTCAGGTAGCAAACCGCCAGCATCTGGCTCGACTCATACGTCAATTGCGCCGTATCCCCGAAGTCATCCGCATTGCTCGCGAACAACAGGAGTAAAGAGACGGCATGAAAGTTCTGGTTCTCGGCGCGGGAGTTATTGGCGTCAGCAGCGCCTGGTACCTCGCCTGTGCAGGACACCGCGTCACGGTAATCGACCGGCAAGCGGGAGCAGGGCTGGAAACGAGCTTTGCCAATGGCGGCCAAATTTCGGTTTCCCACGCTGAACCCTGGGCCAACCCGCATACGTTGCGGCGCGCGCTGGGCTGGCTGGGGCGTGAAGATGCGCCGTTGCTTTTCCGCCTTCGCCCCGATCGAAAGCTGTTTGACTGGAGCTGGCGTTTTCTGCGCGAATGCGCGGCTGCCCGGGTGCGCGCCAATGTGCGCGACATCCTTGCGCTGGCTATCTACAGCCGCCAAAAACTCGGCGAACTGCGCCGTGAAACGGGTATTGAATACGAACAGCGCGAATGCGGCATCCTGCACGTTTATACCGACGCCCGCGAATACGCAGCGGCGATCGAAGCCGCCAAGGTCATGCGCGCGTTCGGCTGTGACCGGCGTCCGGTTGATGCCGACGAATGCGTTGCCATCGAACCGGCACTGCATGCGGCGCGACCCATGCTGGTCGGCGGCGACTATACAAAAGAAGACGAATCCGGCAACGCGCTGCTGTTTACCCAGCGCCTGGCACAGCGATGCGCCGACGCAGGCGTCGAATTCCTTTTCAATGCGCGGATCAGCGCGCTGCAAACCGGGCGCGACGGCAAGCTGCACAATATCGTTCTACAGACTGCCGGTGGTGACGTAGAAGCGCATGCTGCGCAGGCTTACGTCGTCGCCTGCGGCAGCTACTCGCCGCTGCTGCTCGGGCCGCTGGGCATTCGCATTCCTGTCTATCCGGCCAAAGGCTATTCGGCAACCGTCCCTTTGTCGGCGGACAGCGTTGCGCCCCAAGTTGCCATGACCGACGATGGCCATAAAATCGTTTTTGCGCGCCTGGGCCAGCGTTTGCGCATTGCCGGCACGGCCGAATTCAATGGCTACAACACCGAACTCAACGAAGCGCGCTGCCAGGCGCTGATACGGCGCACGCAGGCCCTATTTCCTCAACTCAACCCCGCCGGTGAGGCGGAATTCTGGTGCGGGCTGCGCCCGGCAACGCCCTCGAGCGTGCCGTTAGTCGGGCGCACGAAAATCCCCAACCTGTTTCTCAACACAGGACATGGAACGCTCGGTTGGACGATGGCCTGCGGCTCGGGACAAGCACTCGCAGATATTATTGACGGCAAAGAGCCGGCCATCCCTTTACGCACGATCTAGCTGACGCCTGTTCGCACAAACCGATGTGGTTCGATACGCATTGCCATCTGGACGCGCCTGAATTTGATGCCGACCGTTCCAACGTTGTCGCAGCGGCGCTGGCAAAAGGCGTCAGCCGTGTATTGATTCCCGCCGTCAGTCGGGATAATTTTTCTGCCGTGCGGGCATGTTGCCGCCGTTTTACTGGATGCTCGCCCGCCTACGGCATTCATCCCTTATACGTTGATCAGGCGCACGAGGCGGATCTGCCGGCATTGCGCGACTGGCTGCGCACAGAGTTTCAGGGCGATTGCCCGCCGAGAGCCACCGGGGAAATCGGGCTGGATTTTTTTGTTCCGGACTACGACGCCGAACGGCAGACCTATTTTTTTGTCGGGCAACTGAATATCGCCGAGGAATTCGGTCTGCCCGTTATCCTGCATGTGCGCCGCTCGATCGACACCGTACTCAAATACATTCGGCGCTCGGGCATCCGGCGCGGCATCGCTCATGCTTTTAATGGCAGCCGGCAGCAAGCCGAGCAGTTCATTGCCCTTGGTTTCAAACTCGGGTTCGGCGGCGCCATGACTTATCCGGGTTCAACCCGCATCCGCGCGTTGGCCGCCAGCCTGCCGCTTGAAGCCATCGTGCTGGAAACCGACGCGCCCGATACTCCACCCGTCTGGCTGAGGGACGCCCACTCATCCGACACGCTGAGCAAGCCGCGTAACTCGCCTGAACAGATACCGCGTATTGCCGGCGTATTGGCCGAACTGCGTCGAGAATCCACTGCCCATATTGCCGCCGTGACCCGTGCGAATGCCGATGCCGTTTTTAGCTTTACCGCGTAATTCGGGAAGGCGAACGCTTTTTCGCAAAAACCATCGCAAGACGGTTGTCGGGAAAATGAGAAAGCGCCATAATTCACGCGGTTTTCCGAATACTACCGAGTCTTCTTAAAACCGTCCCGACGACGGAGTAGCCGCAATTTCCGACACAATCCTCTTTTCACACGAAAGGATCATGCGTGAATACCTATAAAGCAGACGTGGTTGTTGTTGGCGGAGGAGGTGCGGGATTACGTGCGGCAATCGCCGTCGCCCAGGCCGATCCTGCGCTGAAAATCGCGCTGGTATCCAAAGTCTATCCGATGCGCAGCCATACCGTATCCGCCGAAGGCGGCGCGGCAGGCATCAAGAAAGAGGAGGATAACCTGGACAACCACTTCCACGACACCGTCGGCGGCGGCGACTGGTTGTGCGAGCAGGATGTCGTCGAATATTTCGTCAAGCAGGCACCGATTGAACTGACCCAGCTCGAGCACTGGGGATGCCCATGGAGCCGTACGCCGGAAGGCAAAGTCAACGTCCGTCCCTTCGGGGGCATGAAGATCGAGCGGACGTGGTTTGCCGCCGATAAATCCGGATTCCATATCCTGCATACCCTGTTCCAGACATCGATCCAGTTTCCCTCGATCAAACGTTTCGACGAATATTTTTGTATTGATATTCTGGAAGACGAAGGACGCTGCCAGGGGATCGTCGCCATTGAAATGGCAACCGGCGAATTCAACCTCATCCAGGGCAAATCGGTCATTATCGCCACCGGCGGCGCTGGGCGCATTTTCCGTGAAAGCACACTCGGCGGCATCGTGACCGGAGATGTGCAGGGCGCGGTTTTCCGCCACGGCGTGCCCTTGCGCGATATGGAATTCGTGCAGTACCACCCGACCTGCATGCCGATCACCGGCCTGCTGTTTACGGAAGCCTGCCGCGGCGAAGGCGGTTATCTGGTCAACAAGGACGGCTACCGCTATTTGCAGGATTACGGTCTGGGTCCCCTACAGGATAAACCAAAGAATAAATATATGGAGCTTGGCCCGCGCGACCGCCTCAGCCAATCCTTCTATTTCGAGATGCAAAAGGGGCGCGTTTTTGATGATCCGGTACTCGGCAAGCACGTACACCTCGATCTGCGCCATCTTGGCAAGGCGCGCCTGCATGAGCGTTTGCCGCTGATTTGCGAAATGGCCGCCACTTTTCTGGGCATCGACCCGGCCATCCAGCCGATTCCGGTACGCCCGGCAGTGCATTACACGATGGGCGGCATCGCCACCGACAACAAATGTCAGACAAAACTGCGCGGCCTGTACGCCATTGGGGAATGCTCGAACGTCGGCCTGCACGGCGCCAACCGTCTCGGCTCCAACTCGCTGACGGAGCTTGTCGTTTTTGGCAAACTGGCAGGCGTAGAAGCCGCGGAAACCGCCAAATCATTTGAATTCGGAAATACCGACACGCTGCTCAAGCAGGCCGAAGCCGCCCGTAACCGTGTGCTTGCGTTCAAGACACAAACCGCCTACGGCACGAAAGAGCGCGTTGCCAACATCCGCAAGGAAATGGTGCAGGCAATGGAAGAAGGCTGCGGCATTTACCGCGAACAGGCCACCATGCAGAAAACCTGCGACAAGCTGGCCGAATTGCGTGAGCGTTTCCGGAACATTGAACTGGACGATAAGACCAGCGTCTGGAACACCGACTGGCTGACAGCGATCGAACTCGACTACCAGCTCGACGTGGCGCAATCCATCGTCTATTCAGCGATCAACCGCAAAGAGTCGCGCGGCGCCCATCAGCGGCTGGATGGCTATGGACAGCGCGATGACGTTAACTTCCTCAAGCATTCCGACGCATACTATGTGCCCGGCGGCGCACCGCGTCTTGAATACACCGACGTGAAGATTACTAAATCACCTCCCGCGGCGCGCGTCTACGGCGCGGCAGGCGAAAAAGCCGACGCGGAAAGGAAGGCTGCCCATGTCTGAACAGAAATTCATTGAAATCGAGGTGCTCCGCTACCTGCCGGAAAGCGACGAAGCGCCGCATTCCGAAGTTTACAAGGTGCCTTTCACCAACGATATGTCGGTATTGCAAGGCATTCAGTACATCAAAGACAACTTCGACGGCACCTTAACGTTCCGCTGGTCATGCCGCATGGCTGTCTGCGGCAGTTGCGGCATGATGATCAATGGCATTCCCAAGCTCTCGTGCGAGACCTTTATCCGCGACTACTATCCGAAGCGGATTACCGTCGAAGCGCTCTCGCACTTCCCCATCGATAAGGATCTCGTTGTTGATCTTTCGGGGTTCATCGACAAACTGGAAAGCGTTCATCCTTACATCATTCCCAAAGAAACCAGAACGCTTGAAGAGGGGGAATATATCCAGACGCCCGCGCAGGTGCAGGAATATATGCAATTTACTTCGTGCATCAACTGTACGCTGTGTTATGCCGCCTGCCCGCAGTACGGCCTCAATCCTGACTTTATCGGCCCAGGCGCAATTGCGCTGCTGCACCGCTACAACATGGATTCGCGCGATAGCGGAACCAAACAGCGGATGGAGCTGATCACCAGCGAAGAAGGGGTATATGTATGTAGCGCCGTCGCCTACTGCTCAGAGGTGTGTCCCAAACACGTTGATCCAGGGAATGCCGTGAATCTCAACAAGATCGAAGCTGCAAAGGACTATTTCCTGCGTTTTCTGTCACCGAAAGGGGGTACACAGTGAGCAAACGCAAACCGTATGTTCGCCCGATGGACGGATGGTGGAAAAAAAATCCCTTTTATGTCGAATATGTCATCCATGAAAGCACGGCCTTATTCGTCATTGCCTACGCCATCGTTTTATTGGTCGGGCTGGTGCGCCTAAGTCAGGGCGAAACCTATTGGAATGATTGGCTAGCCGCACTGAAAAGCCCGGTATCAATCATTTTTCACCTGATTTTGCTGATTGCGATTGCTTACCATGCCTATACATGGTTCAAAATCATGCCGATCACCATGCCGCCTGTTCGGATCGGCGGAAAAAAGGTCGCGCCCGGCACCATCATCGCAGGAGGGCTGACCGCCGCGGTCGTCGCCGCTCTCGGACTGATCGCCCTGGTGGGGAGGATTGCTGCATGAAAAAGATTCGTAAGCGTTCCAACGCTCCCATTTTCTGGGGGCTCTTTGGCGCCGGTGGCATGCTTTCGGCGCTATTCGGCCCGGCGCTGGTTTTTATTACCGGTATTGCCGTTCCGTTGGGCATCCTGTTGCCGCAGGACACAATGAGCTACCCAAAGGTCCTAGCTTTCGTCCAGAACTTTTTTGGCAAGGGCTTTATCTTCGCCGTCATTTCCCTGTTCATGTGGTTTGCCGTACATCGCACCTACCACTCGCTCCACGAGTTCGGCATCCATGCCGGCATGGGTGCCAAACTGCTCTGCTACGGATCAGCGTTCATCGCTACCGTCATTTCGGGCGTGCTATTGCTGAAAATCGGTTTCTGAAACAGAAATTATTCGTTCCGGTTTCTATCAGCAAAAACAAAAAACCAATAACACGACACACCTGCCCGCCTCGCGTAGACACGTACGGGCGGGTATTTTTATATTCGAAGCAATCAACTATTTCTACAAAACACGCAAGTGATGACCGGGTTGCATGCGGAGTAGCGCAGCATATCTTGGCGGTAAGTGTGCTGCATACGACGCTTCTCTACGACGACGCCTCAACCCGCTCGATTTCCTCGGCCAATGTTAGCCAGCGCTCTTCTTGGGCATCGAGCGCTTCGTTCAGTACCTTGAGTTCATTGCCGAGTGCGGTAATTTCATCGACCGGCAGGCTTTCTTCAGCAAAACGGGTTTCGATCGCCTGTTTGCGCGTTTGCAGGGTGTGTAACTCACTTTCGAGTTTCTCCTGTGCACGCCTGAACGACCGAAGCTGCACCGCGGTCTGGCGAGCCGCCACATGTTCTCGTTTTCGTACCGCTGACGTTTGTTCCGCTTGTCCGTTTTGCATACGCGCCTGTTTTTCCGCCTCACGCTGCCGGCGCGCATCCTCAAGAAGAAACTGCTGGTAATCGTCGAGATCGCCGTCGAACGGAGTGACGCGCCCGTGCGCCACAAGCCAGAATTCGTCACATACCGCACGCAATAGCGCACGATCGTGGCTGACCAGAATCATCGCTCCTTCAAATTCGTTCAGTGCGACGGACAGGGCTTCGCGCGTAGCCAGGTCGAGATGGTTGGTCGGTTCGTCAAGCAGCAGCAGATTCGGCCGCTGCCAGGCAATAAGCGCCAACACCAAACGCGCTTTCTCCCCGCCGCTCATCGTCCCAACCGGCTGATACGCCATATCGCCAGTAAAACTGAATGTGCCCAAGTAATTGCGCAATGCCTGTTCACGCCCCGATTCCCCCTCAGGCAATGCGGTGTGGGCAAGCCGTGTCAAATATTCGATCGGCGAATCCTGCGGCCGCAGCACATCCAACTCCTGCTGGGCGAAATAGCCAATCGACAGCCCCTTGCCTTCGACCCGACCGCCCGACAGCAGCGGCAAGGCGCCGACCAGGGTTTTGACCAAAGTCGATTTACCCTGCCCGTTGGCGCCGAGGATACCGATGCGCTGGCCGGCGGCGATCGTGCAACTGACCTGGCGCACGACAAGACTCGGCGATGCGCCTGCCAAAGCGCCTGCCGGCGGCAGATAGCCGCAGTCGACATCGCGTAGCGCCAGCATCGGATTGGGCAGTCCGGTCGGGACTTTAAATGCAAAGGAAAATTCGGCCTCGGCCAATACCGGCGCGAGACGCTCCATGCGTTCGAGCGCTTTGACCCGGCTTTGCGCCTGGCGCGCTTTGCTTGCCTTGGCCTTGAAGCGGTCGATGAATTTCGTCAGGCGGGCGATCTGCGCTTGCTGTTTCTCGTAGGCCGCTTGCTGCAACAGTATCTGCTGTGCGCGCAAGGCCTCGAAATCGCTGTAGTTGCCGCCATAGCGCGTCAGCTTTCCGCGCTCGATATGCAAGGTGATGCGCGTCACAGCATCGAGGAATTCGCGGTCGTGGCTAATGACGAGCAGCGTGCCTTCGTAGCGCTTGAGCCAGCTTTCCAGCCAAACCAGCGCATCGAGATCGAGGTGGTTGGTCGGCTCATCGAGTAGCAGCAGGTCGGATGGACACATCAGCGCCCGCGCCAGTTGCAGGCGCATACGCCAGCCGCCGGAAAAACTATTGACCGGCCGGTTCAGCTCGTCCATGCGGAAGCCCAAGCCCAGAATCAACGCCTGCGCCCGAGCATGCGCATCGTGTGCGCCCGCATCAGTCAGCGCCGTATAGGCATGCGCCATGCGTTCGCCATTACCGGAAGCCTCCGCAGCGTGCGCCTCAGCCTGCGCCGCCATCAGGAAGGCATCTCCGGCGATGACGAAATCCGTCGCGCTCTGCGCTGTTTCCGGCATCTCCTGGGCGACTTGCGCCAAACGCCAGACAGACGGCACCAGGCACTCGCCGGCATCTTCGTGCAGCGATCCGGCAAGCAAAGCGAACAACGAGGACTTGCCGGCGCCATTGCGGCCGACCAGGCCAATCTTCTCACCGGGGTTAATGACGGCAGAAGCTTCGTCGAGCACCCGTCTGGCGCCACGCCGTAACGTGAGATTTTTGAGGACGATCATGGAAGCGGCGCACGGCCGGCGCCGGTACCCGGCAAAAACACAGACAAGGCGGCGCCCGGAAATTCAGGACAAGGCGGGAAACACAACGGCAATCCCAACCTCAAATGCGCGCAAATGCCTTATCGATTTCGGCACGCAGCGCATCATAGCTTTCAGTAACCGGATATTGCGAGAATTCACGCACAACATTTTCCGGCGGATGAAACAAGATGCCCGCATGCGCCGCACCAAGCATTGCCGTGTCGTTATAGGAATCGCCTGCGGCGACGACGGTGAAATTCAGCTCACGCAGGCGCACCACGGCTTCCCGTTTTTGTTGCGGCATACGCAGGCGATAGCCGGTCAGCATGCCGTCGGCGCCCGCTTCCAAGCTGTGGCAGAACAGCGTCGGCCACGCCAGCTGGCGCATCAGCGGATGCGCAAATTCATAAAAAGTGTCGGAAAGAATGATGACCTGGTAGTCCTCGCGCAGCTTATCGAGAAACGCCCGCGCCCCCGGCATCGGCCCCATGCTAGCAATAACGTTCTGGATATCGGGCAAACCCAGCCGGTGCTGGCGCAGCAGATCGAGGCGGTATTTCATGAGCTTGTCGTAGTTCGGCTCATCGCGCGTCGTCCGTCGCAGTTCGGGGATACCAGTGCGCTCGGAAAATTCAATCCAGATTTCAGGAACCAGCACGCCTTCCAGGTCGAGACAAACGATTCTCACAACACACTCCGAATCAAAAAGAAATAAACGAGATGAACGACAGGGCGCCATTCTAACAAACGCGCCGTCGCGCAACAGGCTTCCTGACGCCATCTGCGGCCATTCCATGAGACAATGCGCCCTGTGCCATAAAGGGGAGATACTTTGTGAGGTTTGAGCCGCATCAATCTCAACGAAATGCATCCGTTCATTTATCCGCCCTGTCGCCGGCACTGCTGGGCATCCTGGTACTACTGGTTACGGCCTGCTCGCCAGCGGTTAAGCAAAAAGAAGCCGTGAGCATTCCACAAACGATGGAACAGGCCGCCGCCCAGCGTGAGCGCGCAGCGGCAATGCAGCAGGCGGCGGAAGAGCGCCTGGTGGCCGAACAGGCCGAGTGTTACAAAAAATTCCTGGTCAGCAGTTGCCTGCGGGACGCCAAGGCGCGCTATACCGAAGCCATTCTCCAGGCGCGCGACATCGACATTCCCGCACGCGACTTTCAACGCAACGTCCAGCGCATGGAAATCGAGCGCAGGGAGGCCGAGCGAAATACCAATATTCAGGCGCGCGAGGCAGAACAACAAAGGCAAGCAGCAGAATACCGGCGCAAGGAGCAGGAACGCGCAGCCGAACGCGAACGTCGGCAGGCCGACAAGACGGCGCAAGCGGCCGCCTACCGCCAGAAAGCTGCCGAAGAAGCGCGTAGTCGGCAGGAACGGCAGGAACGTCGCGCCAAACGCGATGCCGAGCGCGAACGGCGGCGGGCCGAGCGCGAAACACGCGTACAATGAATGGGCAGCTGACCGCGCTTCAGGGTAGGCCGGGCACGGCTCTAAATGCGTTTCTGCGCTTTGCCATTCCTGTCACTCCCGCCATTTCCACGCTTCTCCATTGCGCCCAGCTTGGGCATACGGATGCCAGTCAGCCGACGTGCATCACTGAACGAAAAGCCGCCACCATGTCCCGCACTTTTGTCAAACGCTTGCCCGACGATACCGAAGGTTTTGGACTCGGTCAGTTTTTCACGCCGCCCACCATCGTCGACTGCATGCTGGAGCTGGTACGCAATCACGGGCGCGTACTGGAGCCTGCCTGCGGCAACGGCGCTTTTCTCGCGCATTTTCCCGACGCCGTCGGCATCGAGATCGATCCCGATTTCGCGCCGCCGGGAACACGGGTCATGGATTTCTTTGAACTCCCGGAAGAAGAATGCTTCGCCACGATCATCGGCAATCCACCCTACGTCCGTTACCAGGATATTCCGCAATCCACACGCTACCTGACGCGCAACAGCGTACTTGACGGCCGCGCCAATCTCTACCTCTTTTTCATCGAAAAATGCCTGCGCCATCTGGCGCCGCGCGGCGAGCTGATCTTCATCACGCCACGCGATCTGCTCAAAGCCACCTCAGCCATCCCGCTTAATCGCCTGCTTTATGAAGCCGGCACAATCACCGACTTCATCGATCTGGGCGATCTGCATCTGTTCGATGAAGTCACGCCGAACTGCGCCATCTGGCGCTTTGAACTCGGCAATTACGACCGGCGCACGCGCTACAGCGCGCTTGGCGCCGGACAGCCGGCCATTCGTCTTGCGCAATTACCGCGGCAAATACGGCGTTTTGCCGAAAACAACGGCCAGCTGCTTTTTACCCGAAACGATTATCCCCTGTCGTTACGCGACATCGCCTTTGTCAAAGTGGGCGCCGTCTCGGGAGCCGATGCGCTCTATGCCAGCGAAACGCACGGTAACCGCGATTTTGTCTGCTCATCTACCGTTGCCAACGGCAAAACGCGCCGGATGATCTGGTGCGCGCCGGACGCACCGCCGCCGCCTGTCCTGCTGCCGCACAAAAGACGCTTAATGGCGCGAGGCATCCGAAAATTTAACGAAAGCAACTGGTGGCAATGGGGACGCGGTTATTACGCATCGGCGCAACCGCGGGTTTACGTCAATAACAAGACACGCCGGCGGCAGCCCTTCTTTGTGCATGACTGTCCGCATTATGATGGGGCGGTATTAGCAATTTTCCCGCATCGGCCGGAAACCGACGTCCGGCAACTGGCTTCGGCGCTTAACGCCGTCGATTGGGCGGATCTGGGCTTTGTCTGCGACGGCCGCTTTCTCTTTACGCAGCGCAGTCTGGAACAGGCGCCGCTGCCTGCGTCCTTTCACACCTTTCTACCGAATGACTGCGCAGTGTCGGGATCGGGAAAATCGAAGTCATGAGAAACATTCAAGCGCATTGGCTGATTCCGGTCGTCCCGCCCATGGATTAACAGAAAAGAGACAGGAGACATCATGGTACCCCACCTCACGACCGCATTGAACGGCCCGCTGCTTGAACTCGAAAAACGTTTTCTTGACGCTGCGCCCGACATCGAGCGCTGGTTGCGCAACCAGTGGCAGGAACATATGCCGCCTTTTTACGGCTCGGTCGATCTGCGCAATGCGGGCTTCAAGCTGGCGCCCATCGACATGAACCTCTTTCCCGGCGGCTTCAACAATTTGTCGGCCGATTTTATGCCGCTGTGCGTGCAGGCGGCGATGAGCGCCATTGAAAAAATCTGCCCGAACGCCAAAAGCCTGCTGCTGATTCCCGAAAATCACACGCGCAACCAGTTCTATCTGCAAAATGTAGCGCAGCTCGTCAATATTTTCCGCATGACCGGCCTGAACGTCCGCATCGGCACGCTGATTCCGGATATCCAGGCGCCAACGCCGGTCGATCTGCCCAACGGTCAGTCGTTATTGCTGGAGCCGCTGGTGCGCAGCGGCAACCGCCTGGGACTGAAAGATTTTGATCCCTGCGCGATTCTGCTCAATAACGATCTGTCTGCCGGCATTCCCGAAATTCTGAAGAATCTTGACGAACAGTTTGTGCTGCCGCCCGTACACGCGGGTTGGGCGATGCGCCGCAAATCCAATCATTTCGCGGCTTACGACGAAATCGCGGACGAATTTGCCCGGCTCATCGGCATCGATCCCTGGCGGATCAATCCGTATTTCTCCGTTTGCAGACACATCGACTTCCACGGACGCCAGGGCGAGGAATGCCTAGCCGACAGCGTCAATGTCGTCCTGGCGCTGATCCGTCAGAAATATCAGGAATATGGTATTGAGGAGACGCCGTTTGTCGTCGTCAAGGCGGACGCCGGCACCTACGGCATGGGCGTCATGACGGTCAGAAGCGCCGACGAGGTGATCGGCCTCAACCGCCGCCAGCGCAACAAGATGTCGGTCATCAAGGAAGGACTGAACGTCAGCCAGGTCATTATCCAGGAAGGCGTGCATACCTTTGAGCGCGTCGAGAAGGACGGCAAGGCCGGCGTTGCCGAACCGGTGGTGTATATGATCGACCGCTTTGTCGTCGGCGGCTTCTATCGCGTTCACAGCGAGCGCGGCATTGATGAAAACCTCAACGCGCCGGGCATGCATTTTGAACCGCTGGCCTTTGAAACCTGCTGCTCGCTGCCCGATTGCCGGCAGACCCCGGATGCGCCGCCCAACCGTTTCTACGCCTACGGCGTCGTCGCGCGGCTGGCGTTGCTGGCGGCCGCGCTGGAAATCGAACGTACCGAGCCGTCGGAGGAGGCACTCTGATGCGCATCGCTTTCATCATCGACCCGCCGCATACGCTCAAGCCGGCCAAGGATTCGAGCATCGCCATGATGCGCGCCGCGCGCAACGCGGGGCATGCCGTCTGGGTCATCGAACAGCCCGCCCTTTATGCCGCCGCGCATGGCGTCTGCGCCGAGGCCGCTCATCTGGAAATTTCCGGCAACGATGCCCGCTGGTATCAAGAGATCGCTCGCGAGGCGTTGCCGCTGCATGATTTTTCCGCCGTGCTGATGCGCAAGGATCCGCCTTTTGACATGGAGTACGTTACCACCACTTGGCTGCTCGAACGCGCCGAGGCAGAAGGGGCGCGCGTATTCAACCGCCCGGCCGCCCTGCGCGACCATTCGGAAAAACTTGCTATTCTGGAATTTCCGCAGTTCACCGCCCCGACGCTGGTCGCGCGCGAAGCCGCGCCGATCCAGGCGTTCATCGACGCACAACAGGACTGCGTTCTCAAACCGCTCGACGGCATGGGCGGCAGCCAGGTGTTCCGCGTGCGCGCCGACGACCCGAACCGCAATGTCATCATCGAAACGCTGACCCGGCTGGGACGGCGCACGATTATGGCGCAACGCCACATTCCGGAAATCAGCCAGGGCGACAAACGCATCCTGATCGTTGACGGTCAGGTCGTTCCGTACTGTCTGGCGCGCATCCCGAAAGCCGGAGAAACGCGCGGCAACCTGGCGGCGGGCGGGCGCGGCCTTGTACAGCCGCTCAGCGCGCGTGACCGTGAAATTGCCGAGGCGCTGGCGCCAGCGCTCACCGCACGCGGGTTACTGTTCGTCGGCATTGATGTCATTGGCGACTACCTGACCGAAATCAACGTCACCAGCCCGACCTGCATGGTCGAAATCGCTCGGGATAGCGGCTTCGACGCCGCGGCACTGTTGATCGCCGCGCTGGAACGCCATTGCGCCCCATAAAGCGGGCACCATGGCATCGGCAAGATACGCAATCCCTGAGTAAAATAGCTCTGGTCGGCGCGCCGTCAAGGGCGGCGCATAGGAACACAGGGACGGAAATAACCACCGCGCCAATCACCAATACGAGGATATTTGTAATATGGCACGCGCTGAAGTTCAGATCATCAACAAACTCGGGCTGCACGCCCGCGCATCAGCCAAGCTGACGCAACTGGCGTCCAGTTTCAGCGCCGACGTCTGGATGGAGAAAGGCACCCGTCGCGTCAACGCAAAAAGCATTATGGGCGTCATGATGCTGGCAGCGGCTAAAGGCTCGACCGTCGTTATCGAGACCATCGGCGAGGATGAACAACCGGCGCTTGAAGCGATCATCAAGCTGATCGGCGATAAATTCGGCGAAGGCGAATAAGGTGGCAAGGTGACGATCAGCTTTACTCTGCACGGCCTGGCCGTTTCCAGCGGGATTGCTATCGGGCGGGCACACCTCGTTTCACAGGTAACGCTGGAAGTATCGCATCTGTTCATCGCACCGCGCCAGATCGATAAGGAAATCGCCCGTTTTGAAGCGGCAATGGCCAAAGTACGCGCGGAACTCGAATCCTTACGCGAAGATGCCGGCAACATGACGACCGACGTCAGCGCTTTCGTCGACCTGCACGTCATGATTCTTTCCGACGCCGATTTATCGGAAGCGCCCAAACAAATCATTCGCGAGCGCCGCTGTAACGCCGAATGGGCGATTGTCCAGCAGATGGAACTGCTGGTCGAGCAGTTCGACGCCATCGACGACCCTTACCTGCGTGAACGGCGCTACGATGTCTGCCAAGTTGTCGAGCGCGTCGTGCGCGAGCTGACCGGCCGCAATTCAGCCAGCAACCGTATCGCCAAGGCCAATCGCGGCGAGCCGCTAATCGCCGTCGCTCATGATCTCTCGCCGGCGGACATTGTGGCCTACAAGGATCACAATTTCGTTTCCTTCATTACCGATGTCGGCGGCGCCACATCGCATACAGCCATCCTGGCGCGCGGCATGGGCATCCCGGCGGTGCTCGGCCTGTACACCGCCCGTCGGCTGATCCGCAACGGCGAGCAATTAATCATCGACGGTGAACGCGGCGTTGTGATCGTCAATCCTGATTCGCGCATTCTCGAAGAATACCAAATCAAGAAAAGCGAATTCGAGATCGAGCGCGCTCGGCTCAAACTGCTCAAATCAGCCCGCGCCACCACGCTCGATAAAGTCAAGATTGAGATGTTGGCTAACCTCGACGAACCGGGTGAAGTTGATGCCGCACTGGACGTTGGAGCGGAAGGCGTCGGTCTGCTGCGCACGGAATTTATTTTCCTCGGGCGCGGCGGCATGCCCAGCGAGGAGGAACAGTTCGAGGCATACCGTAAAGTCGTCAAGGGTATGGATGGGAGGCCGGTGACGATCCGCACCTTCGACCTGGGCAACGACAAGCATCTGGATTCGCCGCAAATGACGATCGGGCGAAAACACATCAACCCGGCACTCGGGCTGCGCTCGATTCGCCTCTCGCTGGCCGAGCCAAAATTCTTTCACGCTCAATTGCGCGCTATTCTGCGCGCCTCAAAATACGGCAAGGCGAGAATCCTGATTCCAATGCTCTCGCACGAACATCAAATCAACCAGTCGCTGGCGGCCGTCGAACAGGCCAAAGCCAGCCTGCGCGGCGAACGGATCGCTTTTGACGAAACCATTGAAATCGGCGGCATGATCGAGGTGCCGGCGGCAGCGCTGACGGCCAGCCTGTTCCTACGCAAGTTGAATTTTCTCTCTATCGGAACCAACGACCTGATCCAGTATACGTTGGCCATCGACCGCAGCGACGAACAGGTCGCGCATCTCTATGACCCGCTGCATCCGGCCATTCTTAGGCTGTTGGCGTATGTCATCGGCAGCGGCAACAAGGCGGGGATACCGGTATCGATCTGCGGCGAACTGGCGGGCGATCCGCACATGACGCGCCTCCTGCTCGGCATGGGGCTGCGCGGATTCTCGATGTTCCCGGCGCACATCCCCGGCGTTAAACAGCGGATCAAACAAAGCGACGCCGGCGCATTGGCGCACAGCGTCCGCCGCATTCTCAGGCTGGACGAAACCTCAAAGATCCGCGAACAGGTCGATCGCCTTAATGCCGAATCCGTCTGACCCTAGAGCCGGCGCCAATCACTATGCGCAGCGCTTACTGAGGGGCGCTCGTAAATAATTGAGCATCACTCGGTACGCCATTTCCTTGGCGACGCCATGCTGTCATTAATGCGGAAGCTTCTTCCTCCCTTGAGAAATAACTTCCAAGAGCTATCGAAACGCTATGGGAGATCGCCTATTTCCCGATGCAGAATCGGCTAAATATTTTGCCCAACAGCTCGTCGGTGGTAAAAGCGCCGGTGATCGAAGCGAGTGCGCGCTGGGCAAGGCGCAGTTCTTCCGCAAACAGTTCGAGTTGCGGCAATTGGCGGCATGCCTGGGCAAGATGTTCGCGGGTTTGGGTCAGCGCTTGCAAATGGCGTTCGCGGGCAATGAAAACATTTTCGGCCGGATGCCAGCCGGCAAGGCGCAGCAGCTCGCGACTCAGCAATTCAACGCCCTCGCCCGTTTTGGCAGAAAGGAACAATGAAATGCTATTGCCGTCTTCCTGACGTTCGGCGCGGCAATTGTCTTTTTCGACAAGATCGATCTTGTTGTGAATGATCAAATGCGCCGGTTGCTGCGGCAGGCGCGCCAGAATTTCTTGGTCGGCTTGGCTAACGCCGGATCGGCTGTCGACCAACAGGATAATGGCGTCGGCACGGTTGATTTCCCGCCAGGCACGGTCAATACCGATCCGTTCGACTTCATCATCGGTATCACGCAGGCCGGCGGTATCGATGATATGCAGCGGAATGCCTTCGATATGCAGAGTGCCGCTGACGATATCGCGCGTGGTGCCGGCGATTGGCGTAACGATGGCCAATTCGTCGCCAACCAGACGGTTGAGCAGGCTTGATTTACCGACATTCGGCTGGCCAACGATGACAACATGTAATCCTTCTTGCAGCAAACGGCCTTGCCGGGCGCGGTCAAATACGGCGTCGAGGCGGTTTTGCAAATCTTTGAGCTGGCCAAATGCATTGGCAGACTCCAGAAAATCGATTTCCTCGCCGGGAAAATCGAGCGTAGCTTCGGTGAGTGCCTGCAACCGGGTCAGCGCATCGAGCAATTGATGAATTTCCCGTGAAAATTCGCCTTGTAAAGAGCGTGCGGCGCTGCGGGCGGCGGCGGCGCTGGCCGCGTCGATGAGATCGGCAACCGCCTCGGCTTGCGTTAAATCGATCTTGCCATTGAGGTAGGCGCGTCGCGTGAATTCTCCCGGCTCGGCCAGCCGGGCGCCCAGATCCAGGCAGCGTCTCAACAATAAATTGAGGACAATTGGCCCGCCGTGACCATGCAGCTCGATGACATCCTCGCCGGTAAAGGAATGCGGTGCGGGAAAATAAAGTATCAAGCCGCTGTCAATCGGCGCATGATCGGCGGCACGAAAGCGGGTTAGCGTCGCCATGCGCGGCGGCGGGAGACTGCCGCACAGTTGCCAGGCAAATTCGGCGAGATTCTGCCCGGATATCCTGACGATACCGACCCCGCCCCGCCCGGCAGCAGTTGCAATGGCGGCAATGGTTTCGGACGGGTAGCGCAGGGCGTTCATGCATCTTAATCAGTACAAAAAACAGGCGGCTAAAGCGATGCTTCAACCGCCCCGATTTTCTTCACCGCACGTTCCAGAACAGCCGTCCCGCCGCTTCAGGCCTTGGCATCGTTAGCCGCCTTGCCGCCGCTTTCGATCATCCGCGTGATCTGCCATTGCTGAACAATGGAAAAAATGTTATTGACCACCCAGTACAGAACCAGCCCGGCCGGGAAGAAAAGGAACATAAAGCCAAACACCAGCGGCATCATCAGCATGACCTTGGCTTGCATCGGGTCAGGCGGCGTCGGGTTTAGTTTGGTCTGGATAAACATGGTGACAGCCATGATGATCGGTAGAACATAGTACGGGTCTTTGGACGAGAGATCCTTGATCCAGAAAATCCACGGCGCATCTCGCATTTCAACCGCGCCCAGGAGTGCCCAATATAGGGCGAGGAATACCGGAATCTGGATCAGAATCGGCAGACAGCCGCCCAGCGGATTGATTTTTTCGGTACGGTAGAGATTCATCAGTTCCTGGTTGATACGCTGTTTGTCATCGCCATAACGCTCTCTGAGCGCATTCATACGCGGCGCCACCGCCTTCATTTTAGCCATCGACTTATAACTTGCCGCCGAGAGCGGGAAGAACAGCAGCTTGATGATGATAGTCAGGATGATGATTGCCCACCCCCAGTTGCCGACCAGTTTGTGGATCATTTCCAGACACCAGAAAATCGGGGCGGCGACGATGGTTAGCCAACCGTAATCGACCACCAGCGCCAAACCTTTCGCGCCGATACCGCCTTCTTCCGCCGGCTTGGCAAGCTGATTGAGAACGGACTGAATCTGCGGCCCGGCGTAGAGCGAAACTGATCGGCTGGCTTTTTCGCCCGGAGCAACCTGCGGCATCGGCACGATCACGCCCGCTGAAATATCGGCGCCCAGCTTGCGAATGAAATATTCGCGGGATAGATTTTCTTGCGGAATCCATGCCGAGACAAAGTAATGCTGAACCATGGCAATCCAGCCGTCACTGGCTTTCTCGATAAATTTTGCCTTGCCTTTTTCGATGTCTTCAAAACTAATTTTTTGGTATTTTTCCTGCTCGGAATACACAGCCGGGCCGGTAAAAATTTTCGCCATGCCGCTCTCCCCATCGGGCGTCACCGTATCTCGCTGCAATTGATAGTAGGCATGAGCGGAAAGCGTTTTTTGGCTACCGTTGTCAATTTCTTGCACAACATCGATCAGGTAGCTGCCACGAGTAAAGGTGTAAATTTTAGTGACCGTAACGCCGCCTGTTGTCGCTTCCAGATGCAGTTGCACGGTTTTATCATCAGCGCTCAGCTCGCGCGGCCCGGCAAGCGCTGAGAATTGCGTCTTGTGATTCGCCAGTCCTTCGCCGATCAGGCCGCTTTGCGCAACGTAGTGATGTTTCGGCTCAAACAAGGCAAATACCCTGTTTTTATCCTCGACAGTTTTATAGTCGTTGAGCAGAAGCTCGACAATGTCGCCGCCTTGAAGAGAAATTTTAGCCGTCAGCAAGTCAGTCTTGATGGTAATCGCTTCCGATACTTTATTTTCACCGGTGGCTAAGGCTTCGGGAATAGCCTCGGGCGCCGGATTCCCGGACGGGGCGGATGGTGTGGGCACAACACTGCCCTGAGTTGCCGTTTGCGCTTGCGTTACCGGCGCGGGAAGACGATTTTGTTTTTGCCACGCATCCCATAACATAAAGAGGGAAAACAAAAAAATCGCCAATAAAATCAGTCTCTTATTATCCATTAAGGTCTATTGTCGAAAATCATGGAACAGGATCGAAACCACCCGGATTCCACGGGTGGCAACGAAAGATACGGGCGACTCCCAAGCAAATTCCTGTGCAAACACCATACTTTTCAATGGCTTCTGATGTGTATTCCGAACAGCTTGGAAAAAACCGGCAACGTTGTCCGAGCATCGGACTGACGGCCAAACGGTAACAACGAATCATGAGCAAGATCATGTTTTTCATTGGTTTACCAAGATTACCAAGAATTTGACAAGGTTTTCTGCATCAGATTGCGGATCTCTTCTGCCAGTGTTTTTCGATCGAGCGAGTCGGGGCGATTTACCAATCGTAGAACAAAGTCTCTTGGCATCAGACGAGGATGCAACACACGGAAGCTTTCTCTGGCAAGACGCCTTACTAGATTGCGATCAATGGCGCGGCGTAACAATCGCTTGGCAACAACCAGTCCGAGCCGGGCGCCATCCCCCACATCAGAAGAAGGACGGATCCGGTAATGCAACAAGAAATGGCAGCTTTTCAGAGCTTTCCTGAAACCAAAAACGGATGAATATTCATCCGTTTTTGTCAATCGATACTGCCGCGGAAAACCCAGCCTGTTTAGGGGCGAAGATGGGGCCATAGCTTCTGATTTTGGCTCGTGCAGTTGTTTGATCCGCAGATACTAAGCCTAGACCGCTAGGCGATGGCGTCCCTTGGCGCGCCGAGCGCGGATGACAGCTCGGCCGCTCCGGGTTGACATGCGGACAAGAAAACCATGAGTGCGTTTACGACGGATGACAGATGGCTGATAAGTACGTTTCATGAGTAAACCTTCAGTTTTCGTTACAGTGAAAATTGTGCATTAAACATTGATAGTTCATTGTTTGTCAAGAATTATTTAAAAATATAAATTTTTTACCATGTCATGTTGTGGATAACTATTGTCCAACAGGTTAAAATAACAAGATAGGTTGGACTGTCCCAGTCGAGTTATCTCGCGGATCAAGAAGATACTTATCTCTAATGCATGCGATTAATAATTTTTGGGCTTTCTGTTTGAGCCAGTTCGAACAAGAACTTCCTGCCCAGCAATTTAATACCTGGATACGTCCGCTTCGTCTTGAAGGCGGGGATAACCCTGAGGATGGTTTACGTCTTTTAGCACCAAATGGTTTTATTCTCAAATGGACAAAAGAACGTTACCTTGCTCGCATTGAAGAATTAGCTCTGACTTTTTTTTCTTTCCCTGTTTCGGTTTCCTTGTTGGTAGCGGAAAACCCCGCTAAACAACCACTGTTAGAAAAACGTATATCATCTGATACCGCTTCCGCCGTCAAATCGACTATCGTTGATATGGTTACAACAGAAAAAAACGAAAAAATGTCTGTTGAAAAACTGGCTTTTTATGAAAAAACCCGTTTAATCCTTAATTTTACCTTTGAAAACTTAATTGTCGGCAGGGCAAACGAACTGGCACGCGCGGCTGCAATGCAAGTTGCCCGTAGTCCAGGCGATTCAACGTATAATCCACTATTTGTTTATGGTAGCACGGGTTTGGGTAAAACCCATCTTATGCATGCTATTGGCAATTATATTTTACAATACAGCCCACAAACTATTGTACGCTATGTACATGCGGAAGATTACTATTCGGACGTAGTTCGTGCTTATCAGAAAAAATCTTTTGATAGTTTTAAGAAGTATTACCGCTCACTTGATGTTTTACTTTTAGATGATGTTCAATTTTTAAATGGAAAAAACCGGACACAAGAAGAACTTTTTTTTGTTTTTAATACACTGATTGAATCTTATAAGCAGATTGTTATTAGTTGCGATACTTACCCCAAAGATATTTCTGGTCTTGATGATCGGCTTATTACTCGCTTTGACTGGGGGTTGACTGTTCAAATTGAGCCACCAGAAACTGAAATGCGGGTAGCGATTTTAAAAAAGAAGGCAGAAATTGATAAGATCATTTTGAGCGATGACGTTGCTTTTTACATTGCCAAACATTTGCGGTCTAATGTTCGAGAACTTGAAGGTGCTTTAAAAAAAGTAATTGCATTTGCTTCGTTTCATATGAGAAAAATTGATCTTGATCTAGCTAAAGAGTCACTTAAAGATTTGATTGGTGCAGTTAACCGGCAGATTACTATAGAAAATATTCAAAAAACTGTTGCTGAATATTTTAAAATAAAGGTTTCCGATTTATTTTCATCAAAACGTTCGCGTTCAATCGTGAGACCAAGGCAAGTAGCCATGTGGCTTGCTAAAAACCTTACTTCAAAAAGCTACCCGTCAATTGGCGAATCTTTTGGCGGTCGTGATCATACGACAGTATTACACGCTGTCCGAACGATCGAAAATTTGCGTATAGAAGATAATAGTCTAAATCATGATCTACATGTTTTACAACAGATATTGAAAGGATAGCTAAGAATTATGTACTATGTGAATAAACTGATTTTTAGATGTGTATAACATGTTAGTAATAGAAAGAATAGGTTAAAAAGTATATTTATCCAATGTTTATACACAATAATATACATAAATTTTTCACGTCTATATTTATTACATAACTAATTGAATTTTAATGTATATATCTAGATATTCACAGCTTTTATCGATAGTTAATCAATATAGGATTTATATATATGTTACTTATTAAAAGTCAACGTGATATGCTTTTATCTCCATTACTATCTGTTTCTGGTATTGTTGAAAAACGGCATACTTTACCTATACTTTCTAATGTCTTACTGGAAAAAGAAGAAGATCGATTAACTTTTTTAGCAACAGATATAGAAATCCAAATTACAACAGTGACGAATGGGACAATAGGAGAAAACGATGGTGCTGTAACAGTGAGTGCCAAAAAACTTCAAGATATTCTTCGTTTACTTCCAGAAAACAGTGAAGTTAGTTTAAGTCTTGATGAGAAACGTTTACTAATCCGTACAGAAAAAAGTCGTTTTAGCTTACAAACATTGCCTGCTTCAGATTTTCCGCGTATGGCAATATCTGAGGACAGCTCTAAGAAAATTACAGTAACACAGAAACAATTTCGCCATTTACTTGGACAAACACAATTTGCTATGGCGACTCAAGATGTACGTTATTATCTTAATGGTTTACTATTACTTATTGACGGAAAGTATTTGCGGGCAGTAGCGACTGATGGGCACCGCTTAGCTTATGCTAGTATGGCATTAAATGTTGAAGACGAATCTAACTTACCTCACCAAGAATTTATTTTGCCGCGTAAAACAGTGCTTGAACTTAGTCGTCAACTTGATGATTCTGATGAGCTTTTACATATTGAACTGGCAAGCAATCAGATCCGTTTTCAATTTAAACAAATTGATCTTGTTTCTAAATTAATTGATGGTAAATTTCCTGACTATGAACGCGTAATTCCTGCTTCATTAAAAAGCACAATTGTTCTTAATCGTACTGACTTATATCAGTCAATGGTTCGTGCCGCTATTTTGACTAATGAAAAGTTTCGTGGAATTCGTCTTTTGCTTTCCAATGGTATTTTAAAAATAATTGCAGCAAATACTGAACAAGAAGAAGCTCAAGAAGAAATTGAAGTTGAGTTTCATGGGGATCCGTTGGATGTTGGTTTTAATGTTGGATATTTGCTTGATGTTCTTAATAATACGACTGCGGAAATGATTGAGTGGGGGTTTAACGATGCTAATTCAAGTTCATTGATTACAATTCCTGATAATGATCATTTTAAATATGTTGTAATGCCTATGAGAATTTAGCTTTTTATATAATCAAGTAGATTTTTATTTTATGTAAAATGATTTAAGCAATATAAAAGGAATTGAAAATATGAGTCGGCAAGATGCTTACGATGAGTCAAGTATTCAACAATTGGAAGGTCTTGAAGCCGTTCGCAAACGTCCGGGAATGTATATTGGCGATACGTCGGATGGTACAGGCTTACATCATATGGTTTTTGAAGTTGTTGATAATTCTATTGACGAGGCGCTTGCTGGTTACTGTGATGATATTGTTATCACAATTCATGCCGATAATTCGATTTCTGTTGCGGACAATGGGCGTGGAATTCCTATTGGTATTAAGTTTGATGATAAACACGAACCGAAACGTTCAGCAGCAGAAATTGTTATGTGTGTATTGCATGCGGGGGGAAAATTTAATCAAAATTCTTATAAGGTTTCTGGTGGTTTGCATGGTGTTGGCGTTTCTTGTGTCAATGCGCTTTCCAGGTGGCTGCGTTTAACAATTGCTCGGGAAGGTAAAAAATATCAACTTAATTTTGAACGGGGCGTAGTTACTGATCGATTAATCGAGATTCAAAATGGTGTTGAGGTATCTCCTCCCCGTATTGTTAGCGATACTGAAAAGCGTGGTACGAAAGTACATTATATGGCTGATGAAGAGATTTTCGGTCCAATCAAATATCACTATGAAATTATTGCTAAGCGTTTACGTGAACTTTCATTTCTTAATAATGGAGTCAAAATTCGATTGATTGATCAACGCACAAGAAAAGAGGAAAATTTTGCATTTTCTGGCGGCGTTAAGGGTTTTGTTGAATACATTAATCGTGCCAAAACAATAATTCATCCGAATATTTTTTATGCTTCTGGTGAATCTACACTACCCAATGGCGGTGTAATTACTGTTGAAGTGGCTATGCAATGGAATGATACCTATGCTGAACAAGTTTTGTGTTTTACGAACAATATTCCACAGGCGGATGGAGGGACACATCTGACTGGTTTGCGTATGGCGATGACCCGCGTCATTAATAAATATATTGATGAAAATGAAATTGCTAAAAAAGCAAAAGTAGAAATTACAGGCGATGATATGCGCGAGGGTTTAGCCTGTGTGTTGTCGATTAAGATGCCAGATCCAAAATTTGCTTCGCAGACAAAGATGAAATTGGTTTCATCGGAGGCGCGCCCAGCAGTTGAGGAAGTTGTTGCTCAGCGCCTGGCTGAGTTTCTTGCCGAAAGACCGGCGGATGCTAAAGTAATTACTGGAAAAATTATCGAAGCAGCGCGTGCTCGGGATGCGGCTCGCCGGGCGCGTGAAATGACGCGGCGAAAAGGCTTGCTTGATGGCGTAGGTTTACCTGGAAAACTGGCTGATTGTCAGGAAAAGGATCCTGCTCTTTCTGAACTTTATCTTGTTGAGGGAGATTCTGCGGGAGGCTCGGCGAAACAGGGGCGTGATCGAAAATTTCAAGCAATTCTTCCCTTGCGGGGCAAGGTGCTTAACGTTGAAAAAGCGCGTTTTGAGAAACTCATCTCTAGCGAAGCTATAGCTACTTTGATTACTGCCTTGGGAACTGGTATTGGTAAAGATGATTATAAGCCGGAAAAACTACGTTATCACCGCATTATTTTAATGACCGATGCGGATGTGGATGGCGCCCATATCCGTACTCTACTTTTGACATTTTTTTACCGTCAGATGCCACAGCTGATAGAAAATGGGCATATTTACATTGCTCAGCCGCCACTATATAAAATTAAACATGGTAAGAGCGAAAGTTATCTTAAAGATGATCAGGCATTGAATCAGTATATGCTTAATATTGCTCTTTCTGACGTTAGACTGATTCCTAAAGCGGATTCTTCGGAAATCGTAGGCGAAGCCCTTGACACACTGGCGCATGAGTATTTGCTTGCTATGGCTATCATTAATCGCCTCTCGCATTTTATAGACTGTGATGTACTTCATGCCCTAGTCGACGCCGATATTGATGTCGTTTTAGGGAGTCGAGAAAGTGCTGAAAATAGCGCACAAATGCTTTCGCAAGCGCTTAAAGAAAAGTCTGACATCCGAGTTTTTGCTTATTATGATGAAACAAAAGAATCTTGGCAGCTTTGTTTAGAAAGAAATCATCACGGGAATCTTAAATTAGGCTTTATTGATGAAGATTTTTTAGCGAGCGGAGATTATCGTCATTTACGCAAGATTGCGAAAATGTTATCCGGGTTATTTGGCAAAGGCGGCTATGTTGTACGTGGTGATAAGAAACAAGCTGTTTTAAATTTTTCGGATACGATGCGTTGGTTGCTTAATGAAGTAGAGCGTAGTATTAGTAAGCAACGCTATAAAGGTTTGGGAGAGATGAATCCAGAACAACTTTGGGAGACCACAATGGACCCTAAAGTACGAAGGCTGTTAAGAGTCAAGATAGAAGATGCTATTGGTGCTGATGAAATTTTTACAACTTTAATGGGCGAGTCTGTCGAACCGCGGCGTAATTTTATTGAAGTTAATGCTTTATCAGCGGGCAATATCGACGTATGAGACTTTCTGTTTTGCACTCAAAAATTTTAAAAGCCAAGATTATTTACAATAACAGCATCTGCTTTAGATGGTAATGAAATGATAAAAATTGATCATTTGCATTTTGTATGTTTCACGTGAAACATAAACGTATAAGTTAGTCTTCTGTAAGCCGATAAGTTAAATTAAAAAGGTCTTAGAGGGTTGTTTCTGAGCAGTTTAAGTAAGGTCTTGTAGAGGTCCAAGGCGCCGATGAGTGAAACGGAG
>CALHZD010000047.1 GCA_938040985.1 uncultured Propionivibrio sp. | reverse complement strand
AGGCGTTGTTGCGGGTCTCTGCTCGCGGCAGTTATGCTTTGGACGGTGATGCTTCACCCCGGCGAGTCGCGCCAATACGCTTTGGTTATTTTTGGGATGGATCTTAGGGCTGCTTTGGCAAGATGGCAATGGATGAATGATTTCTAGGCTGCATTTATGCTGTTCCGCGAGCTGTGCGGCGGTCTGTTGGCCGTCGCGGTAAAGCTGCCAAGTGCGTCAGGTTCAAGGCGTTTTTCTGACCGAAACCGGCGCTGGCGGCTGCCAATCACACTATTGCGGCATTGCGATATTGCTGGCGTCTCGCCAGCCCAGTGTTTACGGGCGCTCCAGACCTGCCTATCCGATCACGGCGCGCCGTTTTCTTGAAGCCTGGCTTGCCAGACGAGCTTTGAAGCGTGCTGATGACGCAGCTATCGCCGCAGTATGTTTTTTAATGGGGTAGGTTTTTGATCTGTTTTGAGAGGAAGGAAGGGCATTTTTTGCGTTTAGGGGTTTTGAGTTCCTGAGAGCCTTATAGCGTAAGAGCTACAAAGATTTTTAGCATGAGTTTTGTCCGGCGCCCCGTCTTTCGCAATCCAAATCGATTCAGGTCAGGCGACAACGCCACTAACCAATAGGCGACGGAAAGCCGATGTTGCATGCGTAGTCGCTGTCTGGAAAAGCTCGGCCGGTGAGGTGAAAATTCTCGTGCTGAGGCGCATTCCCATCTTTTTTCGCTTTGCCAAGAATACCCTCTTGAAAAGAGCTGGAGCCCTTATGCTGTCTGTTGGGCCGAGGCACCCCTGGACAGAGACCGTACGTTCCGATGTAACCTGCTTTGAGGATGCCTTTTTTGCCAGGTGTCGATACGACACGGTATTTTTTGGCTGGCGCCGTGTGTTTTGCGGGAGGATGGCAAAGCCAGAAATGACAAAAAAGTGCAGGAAAGTGTGAAATATTGCACAAAAACCGGCCTGTCACCGGCCTATAATGAGGCATCTTCAATATAAATCAGTTATTTTCGGCAGAGAGCGAAATTGTGTTGTTCAATGATTTGAGATCAAAAGACAGACCGTGGGGAAAATGGTTTCGCCTTGGCCAATGGCAGTTACCCGAATCAGAAATCTCATTAATTCGCGCTTATTTCCGTCTGTATGTCCAAAATCCGGGGTTTCGTTGGAATTTTGTTGAGGAACCGCCTTTTGATGCGTTATTGATTGATGAAAGCGTCACGGATATTAATGGTGTCCTAAAAAAATTTGCGCCGCATGCTTCAATACTTGTGACATGGGAGCAAAAAAGCAATGCGGTTTCTTTTTTGCAGCGACCTTTGCGTTCGGATAATCTGGAAAAATGGCTCAAGCGGATAGAGTATGAAATTTCTCAGCAGGAGTCTTCTTCGGAACGCCCGGTTTTAACCTCTGCCGTATTATCTACTATACAAGCATCGAATTCCGTTTTACCGAATTCTTCACGCCCGGCCGGAACGGGGGGCGATGAGAAACCAGCCAGTCATTCTTCAGAATACTTCAAATTGCGTCGCTGGCCGCCCGCCATGCTTTTACAAAAAAATCCGACGCGTACCCGGCTGGCAACCATGCTACTGCGTCGCGCGATGCGTCTTGAAGAAATGACGGCTGTAACGCAAAGACCATTACAGGAATGCGTCAGTTTTCTTAATTTGCTGAAAAATTCCGGTTTAATTGAAGTCTATGCGGAAGCTGTACCAACGCCCCAGCCTCAACCTTCCGCCAGCAAATTACAGCCAGAAGAAGAAAAGATGCCAAAAATGCCCATAGTCAAAGGATTTATTGCTATGTTTCGCCGTAAGTTGAGGTTATAATTCGTGCTATGCGTGAATATAAAATCTTATTTACAGGAACAACAGGGGCGGGAAAAACAACGGCTATTAAAGCCGTCAGTGAAACAGCGCCAGTCGTTACTGATGTGGCGAATACGGACAGTTCCATTGTTAAAAAACAAACGACGGTGGGGCTGGATTTCGGTCTTTTGACACTCGATAATGGCGATCGTATCCGTTTGTTTGGAACGCCGGGGCAGGGTCGTTTTAGTTTTTTGTGGTCTATCCTTGCCGTTAATGCAATAGGTATGATTATCTTGATTGATAATTCACGCCCTGATCCTCGTGCCGATTTAAAAATGTATCTGGATGCTTTTGCAAAGTATCTTGCCAACATCCCCTGTGTCATTGGGGTCGGGCGGATGGATACCCATCCTCATCCGAATATTGATGAATATGCAGATCTTTTGGCGCTGCGCAATTTGCCGTTGCCGGTCATTGATGTTGATGTGCGTCAACGCGAAGACGTAATTCTGATGATCGATATGCTGCTTGCCCAGATTGAAGTTAATATGATGGAGTTGGATAATGCGTAATAAGCAATATCTTCCCAAGCCGGTTTTTGCTGCTGTCCAAAAAGAGGTTGAAAAAATTGCCAAAGAAGTCAATGGTATTAAAGCAATTGTAATTGCGACTGTTGATGGATTTGATATTGTTTCTACATCGCTTGATGATACGGATCCTAAACGCATTGCGGCAATGGCTAGTTCTATTTCGGCAATCAGTCACGTCGTTGCTCAGGAAGCCGGGCTTGGATATGGCAAAAATATTATTATTAATACGACGAATGGTTTTATTGTCGTGCAAAATGTAAAGTTTCAGGATTATGAGATCGTGATTAATATTGTCGCGAAGGATTCCGCTATTCTTGGTCAGGTTTCTTATTATGCGACGCGTTTGGCGGAAGTTTTAATTTCTGCCGCTTAGCGTGGTCTGCTAAATGACTGGGTTTTTTATTTCACGGATCAATACGGCGGGCATGTTTGTATATGCCTGTCGGCTTGATAAATTAACTTTATTTAAAGGAGAGAATAATGGCTAGTGCAGTTATCAACAAATCACTTGAAGAACTGTCGGCATTGGACGGTTTCATGTGCGCCGCTTTAGTCGACTCATCGAGCGGCATGATTCTCGGCTCGGTTGGTTCGGGTATTGATATTGAAGTTGCCGCTGCGGGCAATACGGAGGTCGTTCGTTCCAAGCTGAAAACAATGCGGGCGCTGGGGCTTAACGATGTCATTGAAGATATTCTGATTACTTTGGGTAAGCAGTATCATATTATTCGCCCGTCGTCCCAGAAAGAAGGTATCTTTATTTATTGCGTGCTTGATAAGCAGCGCGCTAACCTGGCACTGGCGCGCCGCAAAGTGCAGGATGTCGATAAAGAACTCAATTTCTAATTTTTAAATAATAATTGACAATTGCTGCCAGTAATATTGGTAGTATATTCGTTGTTTCCTGTTGAAATCCGCCTTACCGCATTATTTGTGGTGGCGGATTTTTCTTGACCGATTACCGTATCCCAAATAACCATAAAAATATTTGTGAAATTATCCGGATTTGTCAGACTTTATACATGGTGATTGCGAACCTGAACTATTAAAAGGCGCTTGTCATGGCAAAAGCAAAAGTTACAGAGCGTTATCGGGTGGAATCATTGCGGACGTTTGCGGCCTCGCTGTTTATTGCCGCGGGCATGGACGCCGATAAAGCCGTCGTGGTTGCCGATACCCTGGTGACGGGCGATATGGTCGGCCAGCGTACGCACGGTATGGCGCTGTGCCCGCAGTATATCGACCAGATTGAGCAAGGGTTGATGGCAACGCACGGCGAACCGGCGGTGATCCGCGACAGTGACAGCCTATTTGTCTGGGATGGCGCTTATCTGCCGGGGCCCTGGCTGGTATCGAAAGCCATCGGGCAAGCTTGCGAACGCGTCGGCACGCAGGGTGTGGTCACCGGCGTCATTCGCCGCAGTCATCATATCGCCTGTCTGACGGCTTCGCTCAGGCAGGCGACCGAACGCGGTTACCTCATTTTGCTGGCGTCTTCCGACCCGGCTTTTGGCTTTGTGGCGCCGCATGGTGGCAAGGAACCGTTGCTGACGCCGAATCCGATTGCTTTTGGGTACCCGGGAGCACGGCAACCGGTCTGGATCGACATCAGCGCCTCGATTACCACGGTCGGCATGGCCCGGCAAAAGGCGGCGGCGGGTGAACGCTTTGCTTATCCCTGGCTGATGGACGCCGAAGGCTGGCCAAGCGACGACCCGCACGTCCTAGACCCCGGCGCGGGCGGCTCGCTGCTGCCGCTTGGTGGGCTGGAGTACGGCCACAAGGGCTTCGGCTTGTTGCTGATGGTCGAGATGCTCACGCACGGGCTGGCCGGATTTGGCCGTCCGGATGCGGAGAAGCGCTGGGGCGCCGGCGTGTTCCTGCAAGTGCTCGATCCACAGGCATTTGGCGGCCGCGAGGATTTCCTGCGCCTGGCTGATGACATGACGGCGCGTTGCCATGCCAATGCACCGCGCGACCCGGCTAGCCCCGTGCGTTTGCCGGGCGAAATGGCGCAGCGGCGGATGCGTGAAGCCGAACGTTCAGGCATTGAGCTGCCTGCTCCTGTATATGCGGCGCTGGCGGACAAGGCACGGCAGTATGGGGTGCAGTTGCCGGAGCCGATAAATTCCGGCGTTTGACGCAATGGCGCGATTTCATGTTTCCCCCTCGGCGCAGCGCGGTGAATGAAGTAACGAATTGCCTGTGGTGTTTGCCGAACGCAGGCAAATACCGCGGGGGCGTCGATGTTCGGATCGCGCCGAAAAAGGTCGGCGGGGGCATGCGGTACATTAATAGTTACTGATGCCCAGAAGAGTTGATCCTGACACGAGGCGAAAGCAATAGCCAAAAATTTCGGCCGCACTCTTGGCATCCGCCATAGAAATATTTATTTTTCTATAAGCTTAACTGCGGTATGCGCTAGCCAACGTGGCAATGGCCGCAGCCGTCAGCCGCACGCGCTACCGTTTGCCCGCTGCCCGCAAGAATAAGGAGCAATGAACAGTCTGCCCTGGCGAGCAAGCTTGTTCGATTTGATCTTTCTGAAAAGACGCAAACCGCCCTGAAAAATAAAACACTTCCGCAATCCCCGTGAATCCGCCTGAAAAATTTTCGTTCGCCGCCCGTCTGATCGCCTGGCAAAAATCGCAGGGGCGTCACGATCTGCCGTGGCAGGGCGCACGCGATGCGTACCGGATCTGGTTATCGGAAATCATGTTGCAACAAACGCAGGTGGCGACGGTGATCCCCTATTTCCGGCGTTTTCTCGCCGAGTTCCCGACAGTGACCGCGCTGGCGCAGGCGCCGCTCAATGCGGTGCTGGAGCGCTGGGCGGGGCTGGGCTATTACGCCCGGGCGCGCAACCTGCACCGTTGCGCGCAACAGGTGGCGGCGGCATACGGCGGCCGCTTTCCAGAAACGCCGGCAGAACTGGCGGCCTTGCCGGGCATCGGCCGTTCGACGGCGGCGGCAATTGCCGTTTTCGCTTTTGGCGCGCGCGCGGCGATTCTCGACGGTAACGTCAAGCGCGTGCTGGCGCGCTGTTTCGGCGTTGAAGGCTTTCCCGGCAGCGTGCCGGTTGAGCGCAGGTTGTGGGCATTGGCCGAATCGTTGCTGCCGGATGCCGATCTTGAAGCCTATACGCAAGGCCTGATGGATCTGGGCGCCACGGTATGCCGGCGCAGCCGTCCGGTCTGCGAGAGCTGCCCGGTGCGCCCGGGGTGCGTCGCTTTCCGGAAGGGACGCCAGGCGGATCTGCCGACGCCGCGTCCGCGCAAGGCGCTGCCCGAGCGTAAGACAGCGATGCTGCTGTTGATCGATGAACATACGCTGCTGCTTGAAAGGCGGCCGGCCGCCGGCATCTGGGGCGGTTTATTAAGCCTGCCCGAGGCGGATTGGGACGCTGCGGAGCAGGCCGCCGATGCCCTGGCGGCATCGCATGGCCGCCGCATACTGGCGCGCGCGCTGTTGCCGGAAGTCCGCCATGTTTTCACGCATTTCCGGCTCAATATCCGCATTCTTTCCTGCCGGGTCGGGCGCTTTGACAGCGAACGACCTGCCGCCGACGCGCGTAAGGATTTTCCGGAAAGCTCGCCTCAGATTTGGCTGCCGCGAACAGAGGTGGCAAAAGCGGCGCTGCCCGCGCCGGTTCGCCGGGCGTTGGCGGCTGTCGTTGCAGAAAATTCGTGAGACCGGTTGCGCCGATGTGCGTGGGCTCTTTGCACCGGGCCGCTTTATATACTGCACATAACCTAGGCGCGTGAAATGGCTTTGCCCGGCAGGAAGAAGCCACGTGGCGCAAAGCCCTTGTTCCGCCGATAAGCGCCGCTTGCGCTAAAGGTTAAAGCGCTATCAACCGGCCTTTGCCGGGGTCAAAAAGCCTATCTCGGCGCACCCAAATGGTCTCTCAATCCGGAAAAAGTGGGTAGCAAGAGGGGCGTCAACAACAGGCGCTAAAACAGATGCGTGAGCGCTGGCATTGCCGCGCGATGGCGGCTTTGCTGAGGGCGTCGGTTTGCCGCCGTGGGCGGAAGCTATCCTGAAACTTGCGCGGAATCTTTCTGACCGGCGTTGAAGCCGATTCCGCCGAGGTTGGTGGCGGGTAGGAAATATGAGGAAGCGGCGAAGTAGCAGCGAGACAGCGTTCAAGGCGTGAGGGAAAAAATGGCAAGGCGCTGGCGACGATGGCCGGGCGATAATACGCAATCAAACTGAAAATTACAGGAAAGGAGCGCATTCATGGAAGCAATAAAAACCGTCGTTTTGCCCGATGGAAAACCGGCGCCTGCGCTGGGGATGGGAACCTGGATGATGGGCGAGAATCCGGCCTGCCGTAGCCGTGAGATCGCCGCGCTGCAACACGGCATCGACCTGGGCATGCGCCTGATCGATACGGCCGAAATGTACGGCGAAGGCGCTTCGGAGGAACTGGTCGGGGAAGCGATTCGCGGACGGCGCGACCAGGTGTTCCTTGTCAGCAAAGCCTATCCGCACCACGCCGGGCGCAAAAGCGCCCCGCTGGCCTGCGAGCGCAGCTTGGTGCGGCTGGGCGTGGAGTGTATCGACCTGTATTTGCTGCACTGGCGCGGCGGTATTCCGCTGGCCGAAACCGTGGAGGCTTTTGAAAAGCTGAAAGCACAGGGCAAAATCCGGCGCTGGGGCGTCAGTAATCTCGACCTTGCTGATATGCGCGAGCTGTATGCCGTACCAGGCGGCAAGGCCGCGGCCGTCGATCAGGTGCTATACAACCTGACGCGGCGCGGCATCGAGTGGGATCTGCTGCCCTGGCTCCAATCCCAGAGGGTTGCGCTGATGGCCTATTCGCCGATCGAACAGGGGCGGCTGCTGCGACACGCCGCTTTTTGCCGGTTGGCCGAGCAGCATGGCTGGCGGCCGGCGCAATTGGCGCTGGCCTGGGTCTTGCGCCATGAAGGGGTCATCGCTATTCCCAAAGCTTCGCGGCGTGAGCATGTCGAGGAAAATTTTTCCGCGCTGCAATATGCGCTCAGCCCGGAAATACTGGCGGAAATCGATCGCCTGTTGACGCCGCCCAAAGCGGCGACGCCGCTGGAAATGCTGTGATGATTTACTGCGTGGGGTGGAAAGCAAAAATGATGAAATCGTGCCGATACGCGCACGCATTGTGGCCGGCGCTGATGGCGCTGGCATTCAACGCTGCGCATGCCGGGGGCGAGGAAATAGCGCCGGAAAGTCACCAATTTTCTAAGGCGCGCAGCGCCGCCCTCATCAAAAAATGCGCGCAGAAGGACGCTGACGCCTGCTACGAAATGGCGATGCGCTACGAATTTGGCAAGCAGGGCGTCACGCGCAACCGCTTCAAAGCGCAAGGCTATTTTGACAGTGCCTGTGCGCTGGCCAATGGGGCGCTGAAAGAAGCCGCCTGCCTGCGCAATGCCGCCGCGCTTGAGTCCTTCGCCAGCGGCGAATGCCGCAGCCTGGTCATCTACGACGCGCTGTGCGAGGGTGGATCGCAGCGCGCGTGCCAGAACCTGGCCAGAATGAAACGCGACGGCTGGCGCCCCAAAGAGCAATGCAGCGATGCGGTGGTTGCAAAATTCGGCGACGGCACAGCCAGGAGAGATTAAAGAAGGGTGCCCGCAAGCCCGCGTGGATAGGGCGTTTCCGGGCAGCTCCTCGCAAACCCGCATGGATAAAGGGCCTCCGGGCTCCCCCTCTGAGACGCCCTGTTTACAAGGGCTTGCGGGCGCCCCCTTGGAAATGCCCGTGGATAAAGAAGCTTCGGGCAGGTGCCCGGCGGCGCGGCAGTGAAGCAAAACTACGGCGTGCTGTGCTGCGGTGCAAGGCCGTTGCAGGTGCGTTTGAAACGAAGGGCTATGCTCCGGTCGGATGACCGCCCCTGGTTTCTTCCTGCGTCACGCCCTTTTCGGTATTCTCCGCGCCTGGCGTAGCGAGCCGCGTTAGCGCGGAGAGATCGCTGGCTGCCGTTGCCTCAAAGTAGGATCAGCTTCAGGATGTACACCGTAATGATGCCGGCAAGCCCCTGCACCAGCGTACCAAGCGTTTGGCACTTGTAGGCGGTGGCGATCTTGAGATTGGAGAATTGGGCGACTACCCAGAAGTACGAATCGTTGGCGTGCGAGACAATCATCGCGCCGCAGCCGACGGCCATGGTGGCGAGTACGGCGCCCGTCGGGCTGGCCAGGCCGAGCGATTCGAGTAGTGGAAAGATGATGGCCGAAGAAGTAATCAGCGCCACCGTGGAAGATCCCTGCGCGGTTTTCAGTGCGGCGGCAATGATGAATGGCAGGAAGATGCCGAGATTCAGAACGGCCAGGCTGGAGCCCAGATAGTCGGCAATCTTGCTGGCGGCGAGCAGCGCGCCGAGCGAACCGCCCACGGCGGTAATCATGATGATCGAAGCGGAATCCTTGAGCCCCTGGCCGACCCAGCCGGACAATACTTCTTCGTCGAGCCTCGGCGCAAGCAGGATCAGGCAGGTGATCAGGCCGAGCAGCAGGGCGACCATCGGCTCGCCGACGAAATCAATGGTCAGCTTGAGTGTGCCGTTGCCAAAGACTGCGCCGGGGAAGTTGGCGATCGATTTCAGACCGATCAGGATGATCGGCAGTACCAGTGGCGTAAAAGCGGCTGTAGCGCTGGGCAGTTTGGTGAACTGAGCGCGCAGTTCTTCATAGCTGACCGATGAATCCGCCTGCACGTCATAGCGGCTGGCGAAACGGGTTGCCCAGAGATAGCCGGCGATGGTGACCGGAATTGCAACCAGCAGGCCGAGGGCAATGACCATCCCCAGTTCGGCGTGCAGATTGTTGGCGGCGGCAATCGGCCCGGGCGTCGGTGGCACCAGAGTATGCGTTGCGTAGAGGCCGGTCGATAAGGCAGTAGCCATAACAGCCATGGAAATCCCGGTTTTCTTCGAAAGCGATTTGTTGAGTGCCGACAGGATGACGAAACCCGAATCGCAGAATACCGGAATCGACGTGATGTAGCCGATGATGCTCATGGCGAGCGCCGGCCGTTTTTCGCCGACCCATCTGAGCACCGCCTCGGCCATGGTTAGCGCTGCGCCGGTTTTTTCCAGGAAGACGCCGATAATCGTGCCGGCGATGATGACGATGCCGATCCGTTCGGCCGTACCGCCAAAGCCCTTCATGATGGTCTTGCTGACATCGACCGGACTCATGCCGGCGGCAAGGCCAACAAAAAACGAGGCGGCAAGCAAGGCCAGAAAGGCATGTACCTTGAATCTGGAAATCAGCATCACAATCATGACGATGGCGATTGCCAGAATGACGAGCAACATAGGACCTTGTACCATGATCTTCTCCTGAGTCGTCAATGAATCCAGAGAACTGTCACAGCGGCCGTGACGGATCCGCATAAGTGTCAGAATAGACAAGGAAAAAATACCTGGCAAGCGGATGCTCCGCGAAAAAATACGCCGCTGTTGCTTTTCGCACCAGCGGTATCGGCGAGGAGCCTGTGTTGCGTGTTTCGTAGCGCCCGACCTTGCCGCGCCGCAAGGCGTAATTTTGTTATTTTTCAGAGAACTGGCGTAGAATCGCACACCCTTCCGGTTTGTCGGTTCCGAGCCTTTCCATGCAATTTCCTGCACGTTTCGACGTAATCGTTGTCGGCGGCGGCCATGCCGGTGCCGAGGCGGCGCTTGCCAGTGCGCGCATGGGGGTGAAAACGCTGCTGCTGACGCACAATCTCGATACGCTGGGCGCGATGAGCTGTAATCCGGCGATTGGCGGCATTGGCAAGGGGCATCTTGTCAAGGAAGTCGACGCGCTCGACGGCGCTATGGCGGCCGCGGCGGATGAGGCGGGCATCCAGTTCCGCATCCTCAATGCTTCAAAAGGGCCGGCGGTGCGGGCGACGCGCGCGCAGGCCGACCGTATCCTGTACCGGCAGGCGATCCGCACGCGGCTGGAAAACCAGCCGAATCTCACCCTGTTTGCACAGGCATGCGATGACCTGGTCGTCGAAAGCGGATGCGTTACCGGCGTGGTGACGCAGGACGGCATTCGCTTTGCCGCGCGCGCCGTGGTGCTGACCGCCGGCACGTTCCTCAATGGCAGGATTCACGTCGGCCTGTCGCAGTCGCCGGGCGGGCGGATGGGCGACCCGCCGGCCAATGCGCTGGCGGCGCGGCTGCGCGAGTTGCAGCTGCCCGCCGGTCGGCTGAAGACCGGCACGCCGCCGCGCCTGGACGCGAAAACCATCGACTTTTCGGCGCTGGCCGAGCAGCATTCGGACGACCCGCTGCCGGTGTTTTCCTTCCTCGGCCGGGCGGAGCGGCACCCGCGCCAAATGCCTTGTTGGGTGACGAGTACCAATGCGCGCACGCACGAGATCATTCGCAGCGGCCTCGACCGATCGCCGATGTACACCGGCGTCATTGAGGGCGTCGGCCCGCGTTACTGCCCGTCGATTGAGGACAAAATCCATCGATTCGCAGCCAAGGAAAGCCATAATGTCTTTCTTGAGCCGGAAGGGCTGACGACGTGCGAAGTCTATCCGAACGGAATTTCAACAAGCCTGCCGTTTGACATCCAGCTGGCGCTGGTGCGCTCGATGAAAGGATTGGAGCGCTGCCATATTCTGCGTCCCGGTTATGCCATCGAGTACGATTATTTTGACCCGACCGGCCTCAAAGCCTCGCTGGAAACCCGAGCCATCGACAACCTTTTTTTCGCCGGCCAGATCAACGGCACGACGGGCTACGAGGAGGCAGCGGCGCAGGGATTGCTGGCGGGGGCGAATGCGGCCCTGCGGGCGCAGGGAAAAGACGGCTGGTCGCCGCGCCGCGATGAGGCGTACCTCGGCGTGCTCGTCGATGATCTCGTTACGCGCGGCGTTTCCGAGCCGTACCGCATGTTTACCAGCCGCGCCGAATACCGGCTGTCTCTGCGCGAGGATAATGCCGATCTGCGTTTGACCGAGCAGGGGCGGCGGCTTGGGCTGGTCGGAGATGCCCGCTGGGCCGCCTTTTGCGTCAAGCAGGAGGCCATCGCGCGCGAGCTGGCGCGTCTGCGCGCGACCTGGGCGCACCCAGCCAAGGTTGATCAGACGCGCGTCGAGCATCTGCTGGGGCAACCGATTGAGCGTGAATATACGCTCTATGACCTGTTGCGCCGTCCGGGCGTCAATCATGCCGGGCTGATGTCGCTTGGCATCGGCGCGGAAGCGGTCACGGACGATCCGCAGGTGATCGAGCAGATCGAGATCCAGGCCAGATATCAGGGGTATATCGACCGGCAGGCCGAGGAAGTAGCGCGCAGCCTCGATCAGGAGACAATGCCCTTGCCCGAGGATCTCGATTACGAGACCGTTGGCGGGCTGTCTGCCGAAGTGCGCCAGATCCTGATCCGGCGGCGGCCGCAGACCATCGGCCAGGCCTCGCGTATGCAGGGCATCACGCCGGCGGCAATTTCTATTTTGCTGGTACATCTCAAGCGTCTGGCGTCCATCGCGGCATCTGACGCGGCGTGTGCGCGATCATGACGCCGGCGGCATCGCTTGCCGAAGGGCTACGTGCATTGGCGATCGATCTGCCCGCCTGCGCACAGGAGAGGCTGCTGGCGTATCTGGCGCTGCTCGACAAGTGGAACCGCACGTACAGCCTGACTGCGATGCGTGCGGCGGACAAGGCCGTCAGCCATCATTTGCTCGATTCGCTGGCTATTCTGCCTTTTTTGCCACTTCCGGCGGATGGACGCTTGCTCGATGTGGGCAGTGGCGGCGGCATGCCGGGCATCCCGCTGGCGATTGCCTGCCCGGCGCGATCCGTCACGCTGCTCGACAGCAATGGCAAAAAAGCGGCCTTCCTCCGGCAGGCGATGATCGAGCTGGGGTTGCCCAATGTGGCGGTTCACGCCGGGCGGGTTGAACAGTATCATCCACAGCACGGCTTCGCTGTAATCGTTTCGCGCGCTTTTGCCAGTCTGGCCGATTTTGTCGCGCTATCGGCGCCTCTGCTGGCGCCGGGTGGAGCCTGGCTGGCGATGAAAGGCGCTTGTCCGCAGGCGGAAATCGCCCGCCTGCCGGCGGGCGTGGGCGTCGATGCCGTGCATCGGCTGACGGTGCCGGGCGTCGACGGCGAGCGGCATCTGCTTGTCCTGCGCAAAACCTTGGATGAACCGCCGCAGGCGGATTCGGAGAAATGAATTGGCAAGAATACTGGCAGTAACCAACCAGAAAGGCGGTGTCGGCAAGACGACGACGGCGGTGAATCTTTCGGCTTGCCTGGCGGCGCTGGATCAACGCGTGCTAATGATCGACCTCGACCCGCAAGGCAACGGCACGACGGGCTGCGGTATCATCAAGCGCGAGGCGTTGCCGACGGTGTATCAACTGCTGATCGGCCGTTCGACGTTGGCGCAGGCGCGCCTGAAGACGGATTTCGGCTTTGATATTCTGCCCGCCAATCGCGAGCTGGCCGGTGCGGAAGTTGACCTGATCGATATGGCGGGCCGCGAGTACCGGCTGCGTGACGCCCTGGCGCCGGCGTTGGGTGATTATGATTTCATCCTGATGGATTGCCCGCCGGCGCTGAATATGCTGACCGTGAATGGATTGACCGCCGCCGATGCGGTCATGATTCCGATGCAGTGCGAATATTATGCGCTGGAAGGCTTGACCGACCTCGTGGCGACGCTGAAAAAAGTGCGTGCGCATCTCAATGCACGGCTGGAAATCGAGGGGCTGCTGCGCACCATGTTCGATCCGCGCTCGACGCTGACGCAGCAGGTGTCGGGCGAACTGGTCGAGCATTTCGGCGACAAGGTGTATCGCACGATCATCCCGCGCAATGTACGGCTGGCGGAAGCGCCGTCCTATGGCAAGCCGGTGATCGCGTTCGATCACCTATCGAAAGGGGCGCAGGCATACTCGGCGCTGGCGCAGGAACTACTGGATCGCCGGGCGGCAGTGGGCGCCGCGGCGGTATCGGGGGCGCCTGGACAACCGGCGAAAGGAAGATGGGCATGAAAAAGAGGGAAAAAGGACTCGGCCGCGGCCTGGACGCTTTGCTGGCGGGTGATCGCGGCGCCGGGCAGGAGCAACAGCGCGCCCTGCCGGTTGCCTGTTTGCAGGCGGGGAAATATCAGCCGCGCACGCATATGGACACGGCCTCGCTCGAGGAGCTGGCGGCTTCGATCCGCGCCCAGGGGCTGATGCAGCCGATTCTCGTGCGACCGCTCGGTGACACCGGCGATCGTTACGAAATTGTTGCCGGCGAACGGCGCTGGCGTGCGGCGCAGCTTGCCGGTCTGACTGAGGTCCCAACGCTGATCCGCGAAATTCCCGATGAATCGGCGTTGGCGATGGCGCTGATCGAGAACATTCAACGCGAAAATCTCAACCCGCTTGAGGAAGCGCAGGGTTTGCAGCGCCTGGTTGATGAATTTTCCATGACACACCAGCAGGCGGCCGATGCCGTTGGCCGTTCGCGCCCGGCGGCGTCGAACCTGCTGCGTTTGTTGCAGCTCGCCAAACCTGTACAGGCGCTGCTGATGGAGGGCCGGCTTGATATGGGGCATGCGCGTGCGCTGTTGCCGTTGCCTGCTGACATACAGATACAGTTGGCGCAGCGCATTGTGCAGAAAGCCTTGTCCGTGCGTGAAGCGGAGCGGCTGGCGCAGCAAACGCTGAAACCGCCGAAAGCGCCGACTGATGTGCGGCCGGATCGCGATCTGTTGCGCTTACAGGAAGAACTGGCTGATCTGCTCGGCGCACCGGTGGAAATTCGCGCCAATAAAAAAGGCGCCGGCCGTATCCAGATCGGCTTTGGCAATCTGGATCAACTGGAAGGCATTCTCCAGAAGCTTAAGTGATGCGGCTATAGTGGCTTCCTTTGCCAAAAGACAGGCAGATTGGGAGTAGTTTTTCAATTTATGTTTTCTGATGTCCTGAGGCCCTTTATCCACGGGCACCCCGGGGCTTTTTATGTTTTTTGCCTGTTTCCGCGGGGTTCGGGGCATCTTCTTTTTGCCCTCCCCCAGTCCTTTATTTACGTGCATTCCCACTGGGAGCAGGGTTCAGCGGGGCGGATTGCCGGGCATCGGATGCGTCCATCGGAAAACCGCAGTAGTTTGTTTTTTCTGGCTATGTTATAAAGCCGCCTATTGCAGACGACGGCCTGTCTTTAAATGCGGACGATGTTCAGGTTTGTTCTGGTGCAGGTTTTCGTTGTGGTCATTGCCGCTTCGGCAATGGGCGCGTTCTTTGGCTGGCAAGGCGCCGCTTCGGCAGGCATGGGGGGCGGCATTTGTGTGTTACCGAATTTTCTTTTTGCGCTGTATCTGAAATTTGTGGCGCACAAACCCGGTGCAGGCGGCGCGGCGGGCTTCTTTATTGGCGAGTTCGTCAAGATTGCCCTCATGTTCGGGTTGCTGGTTTTGGTAATAAAAAAATGCGCCGGTTTGCATTGGCCTTCATTGCTGACCGGTATGGCGCTTGCTTCGCAGGCGGGGTTATTGGGTTTCTGGAAAAAGTCCTGATATGGCGACAGGTCATGAGATAGCTGCTGATGCTCCGCCCAGCGCGGGGGATTACATTCTGCACCACCTGGGGAATTTCAATTCTGTTGGTCACCCGCAGACGGCCATCGTCGACTTTGGTATCTTCAATTACGACACCTTTTTTATCTCGCTGGCGCTGGGCGCTGCCGCCTGCCTGGTGATGTGGCTGATCGCCCGCAAAGCCCATTCAGGCGCACCGGGGCGCGCGCAGGCGGCGTTGGAAATCTTGGTCGAAATGGTTGAAGGTCAGACCAAGATGACGGTACATAACGCGCAGTCGCGTCGATTTGTCGGGCCGTTGGCGCTGACCGTTTTTATATGGGTTTTCCTGATGAATTCGATGGATTTTCTGCCGGTCGATCTGTTGCCGACGCTGTGGCAGAAAATCTCTGGAAATGATCATGCCTATCTGCGCGTCGTGCCCACGGCCGACTTGAGCGGCGCCATCGGACTTTCGGCGGGTGTGCTGCTGATCTGTTTTTTCTACAACATCAAAATCAAGGGTCTGGGCGGCTGGATCCATGAGCTGTTTACCGCGCCGTTTGGTAGCAGCCCTTTTATGTACATTCCGAATTTTGTGATGCAATGCGTCGAATTCACCGCCAAGACGGTTTCGCACGGCATGCGGTTATTCGGCAATATGTACGCGGGCGAGCTGCTCTTTTTGCTGATTGCGCTGATGGGCATGTTCGCGCCCGCAATGTCTACGGCGGGCGGCGTGGCCATGTGGCTGGCCCATGTGTTGATTGGCACGCTGTGGGCGCTTTTCCATATTTTTATCGTTGTGTTGCAGGCATTCATCTTTATGATGCTGACGCTGGTGTATGTCGGACAGGCGCACGATAGCCATTAGCCGGTTTTTGGGGTTGGAAGTTTTGAGTTGGAAGTTTCTTTGAGCTGTACGGTTTTTTTGATCGTCAATCCTTCTTGAGGAGTAATTCATGGAACAAGTCTACGCATACGTCGCCATCGCCTGCGGCATGATCATCAGCCTGGGCGCGCTTGCGGCCTGCTTCGGGATCAGTCTGATGGGCGGGAAGTATCTTGAAGCCTCGGCGCGCCAACCCGAGCTGATGAATGACCTGCAAGTCAAGGTATTCATTCTTGCCGGTCTGATCGACGCGGCATTCATCATCGGTACGGGCGTTTCGGCCTGGTTCGCCGTCTCGACCTTCCTCAAGTAAAGGATTCGTCCCGGTTTCCCACCGATTGGGGAGACTTCGTCTACTTTACGGAAAGGTACCTGACGTGTATCTGAACTCTACTTTATTCGCACAGATCGCGGTCTTCATCATTTTTGCGCTGTTTACGATGAAGTTCGTCTGGCCGCCGATTGCCAAGGTGCTTGACGAGCGGGCGGCGAAAATTGCCGAAGGGCTGGCGGCCGCAGAGCAAAGTCGCAACGATCTTAAGTCTGCTGAAAAACGTTCTGCCGAAACCGTGCGCGCCGGGCGGGAAAAAGTGGCCGAGTTGCTGCTTCAGGCGGAAAATCAGTCACAGCGGATCATTGAGGCGGCCAAGGCGCAGGCGCAGGTTGAAGCCGAGAAAATTATTCTCGGTGCCAGAGCTGAAATCGAACAGGAGAGCCTGCGTGCTCGCGAAGCTTTGCGGGAACGAGTGGCCGACCTGGCTGTGGCCGGCGCTGAGAAAATTCTGCGCCGTGAGATTAACGCCGGCGTACATGCTGATCTGCTTGCCCAGATCAGACGGGATTTCTGATGGCTGAGGCGATCACTATTGCCCGGCCTTATGCCCAGGCGGTTTTTTGGCTAGCCAAGGATAGCGGGGCGTTAGACGCCTGGTCGGCGCGCTTCCGGCGTTTGTCCGAGATTGCCCAAGATCCGCAGATGGCCCGGGCTATTGATAATCCGAAACTTTCGCCGGCGCAGCTTGCCGAGCTGTTCGTTTCGCTTTCCGGCGAGCCGGACAATGTTGAGCTGGCCAATTTTGTTGGCATGCTGGCAGAAAACGAGCGTTTCGGCATGCTTCCCGATATTTTGGCGGCTTATGAACAAGCCAAGATGGCGGATGCTGGGGTCAAGGTTGCGCTTATTACCAGCGCCTATCCGCTTGACGATGCGCAATTGAAAGATTTGATCAAGGAGTTCGAGGCGCATTTCGGCGTTCGTCTGGAAGCACAGGTTTCCGTCGATCCCAATCTGATTGCCGGCGTCAAAGTGACTGTCGGCGATCAGGTTCTCGACCTCTCCGTGCGCGGCAAGCTGGATGCAATGGCCGCAGCGCTCAAGAATTAGGAGAAATGCATGCAATTGAATCCTTCCGAGATCAGTGAGCTGATCAAGAGCAAGATTCAGAATCTGGATATGGGTTCCGAAACGCGGACGCAAGGAACCGTCGTTTCGGTGACCGATGGCATCTGCCGGATCCACGGTCTGGCTGATGTCATGCAAGGCGAAATGCTTGAGTTTCCTGGCGGCACTTTCGGCATGGCGCTCAACCTGGAACGCGATTCTGTGGGCGCAGTGGTGCTTGGTGAATACGAGCAGATTTCTGAAGGCGACACCGTGCGCACGACCGGGCGTATTCTTGAAGTGCCGGTTGGTCCGGAACTGCTGGGCCGTGTGGTTAATTCACTGGGCCAGCCGATCGATGGTAAGGGGCCGGTAAATGCCAAGCTGACCGACAAAATCGAAAAAGTTGCGCCTGGCGTCATTTGGCGCAAATCGGTGTCGCAGCCGGTGCAAACGGGCCTGAAATCGATCGACTCGATGGTGCCGATTGGCCGGGGGCAGCGCGAACTTATTATTGGTGACCGGCAAACCGGCAAGACGGCGGTGGCGGTCGATACGATCATCAACCAAAAGGGCAAGGATCTGTTCTGCGTCTATGTGGCGGTCGGGCAGAAAGCCTCCACGGTGGCCAACGTCGTGCGCAAGCTCGAAGAGCACGGCGCCATGGAATACACCATCGTTGTTGCGGCCACGGCCTCGGAATCGGCGGCGCTGCAATACATTGCCCCCTATGCCGGCTGTACGATGGGCGAATATTTCCGCGATCGCGGACAGGATGCGCTGATCATCTACGATGACCTGACCAAACAGGCCTGGGCATATCGCCAGGTCTCCTTGCTGTTACGCCGCCCCCCGGGGCGTGAAGCTTATCCGGGCGACGTGTTTTATCTGCATTCGCGCCTACTTGAACGCGCCGCGCGCGTCAATGAGGAATACGTCGAGCGCTTTACTCAGGGCGAAATCAAAGGCCGAACCGGTTCGCTGACGGCGCTGCCAATTATTGAAACGCAGGCGGGCGACGTTTCTGCGTTCGTGCCGACCAACGTCATTTCGATTACCGATGGTCAGATTTTCCTGGATACCGACCTGTTCAACTCGGGCGTGCGTCCGGCCATCGATGCCGGGATTTCCGTGTCGCGGGTGGGCGGCGCGGCGCAGACCAAAGTCATCAAGAAATTGGGCGGTGGCGTGCGTCTGGCCTTGGCGCAATACCGCGAACTGGCCGCTTTTGCACAGTTTGCTTCTGATCTGGACGAAGCCACCCGCAAGCAGCTCGACCGCGGCCGTATGGTGACTGAGCTGATGAAGCAACCGCAGTATTCACCTATGTCTGTTTCGGAAATGGCGATCACGCTGTACGCTGTCAATCAAGGGTTCTTCGATGATGTGGACGTCAAGAAAGCGCTGGAGATTGAAAAACAGATGCATGCTTTCATCAAGCAGAATTACGGCGATCTGGTTGATGCCATCGAAACTCGGAAAGACCTCGATGCCGAGGCCGAGAAAGCTTTGACTGACGCGATCGGCGCATTCAAGGCTTCCATCGCCTGAACGGGGAATCGATATGGCGAGCGGCAAGGAAATCCGCAGCAAGATCAAAAGCGTCGAAAGTACACGCAAGATCACCAAGGCGATGGAGATGGTCGCCGCTTCGAAAATGCGCAAGGCGCAGGATCGCATGCGCGCGGCGCGTCCTTACGGAGAAAAGATTCGGCGCGTAGCCGGTAATCTTTCCAATGCATTGACCGAGTACAGCCATCCTTTTCTTGAACCGAGGGAGACGGTCAACAACGTCGGCCTGATTGTGGTGACTTCCGACAAGGGACTGTGTGGCGGCCTAAACACCAACGTTCTGCGCTTGGCGCTGAGCCGGATGAAAGCTTGGGATGCCGAGGGCAAACACCTGCAGGTTTCGGCGATCGGTAACAAAGGCTTCAATTTTATGATGCGTGCCGGCGCCAATATTGTTTCACACCTGGTCGGACTGGGCGATACGCCGCGCCTGGAAGCCTTGATCGGTCCAGCCAAGGTGATGATCGACGCCTATCTGAACGGTGAGGTCGATGTCGTTTATATCGCCTACACGCGCTTCATTAATACGATGAAACAGGAGCCGGTCGTCGAGCAGTTGCTTCCGTTGTCGGGCGATCTGACAGGAGGAAGCGGAAGCGGGGCCTTGTGGGATTATCTTTATGAGCCGAATCCGGAAGAGGTTGTCGATACCCTGCTGTTGCGCTATGTCGAAGCGCTGCTGTATCAGTCGGTTGCCGAAAACATGGCTTCCGAACAGAGTGCGCGCATGGTGGCGATGAAATCGGCGTCCGACAATGCCAAAAGCGTGATAGGCGAACTCCGGCTGATGTATAACAAGGCGCGTCAGGCGGCAATTACCAAGGAGCTTTCGGAGATCGTCGGCGGCGCTGCGGCCGTCTGATCGCAGGCCGATCGTACACAAACCGGTTTATTGATTGAGGACAAGACGATGAGTCAAGGAAAGATTGTTCAGTGCATCGGCGCCGTGGTCGACATCCAGTTTCCGCGCAATGCCATTCCCAAAGTTTACGATGCGCTCGAACTCGACAAATCCGAGGAACACGCAGGCTGTGAGGCCGACTTGGTCTTCGAGGTGCAACAACAGCTTGGCGATGACGTGGTGCGCACAATTGCGCTGGGTTCGTCTGACGGCCTGCGCCGCGGCATGAAGGTCAACGCAACGGGCGCGCCTATCTCGGTGCCGGTGGGCGAAGCGACGATCGGACGTATTGTCAACGTGCTAGGCCGCCCGATCGACGAAGCGGGTCCAATTGAGACGCAAGAGCGGCGTTCCATTCACCAGCCCGCACCGAAATTCGACGAGTTGTCGCCGTCGGTCGAGTTGCTCGAAACCGGCATCAAGGTCATCGACCTCGTTTGCCCGTTTGCCAAAGGCGGCAAAGTCGGCCTGTTCGGCGGCGCGGGCGTTGGCAAGACGGTCAACATGATGGAGTTGATCAACAATATCGCCAAACAGCACTCTGGCCTATCGGTATTTGCCGGCGTTGGCGAGCGCACCCGCGAGGGCAACGACTTCTATCATGAAATGAAGGATTCAAACGTGCTCGACAAAGTGGCGATGGTTTTCGGCCAGATGAACGAACCGCCCGGAAACCGCCTGCGCGTCGCGCTCACCGGCCTGACCATGGCCGAGCGCTTCCGCGACGACGGCCGCGACATCCTCTTCTTCGTCGATAACATTTACCGCTACACGCTGGCCGGCGTTGAAGTCTCCGCGCTGCTTGGGCGGATGCCCTCAGCCGTCGGCTACCAGCCGACGCTGGCGGAAGAAATGGGGCGCCTGCAAGAGCGCATCACCTCGACCAAAGTCGGTTCGATCACCTCGATTCAGGCGGTGTATGTGCCGGCTGATGACCTGACCGACCCGTCGCCGGCGACGACTTTCTTGCACCTTGATTCGACGGTCGTGCTTTCGCGCGATATCGCCGCACTCGGCATCTATCCCGCTGTCGATCCGCTCGACTCCACCTCGCGCCAGCTCGATCCGCAGGTTGTCGGCGAAGAGCATTATAAGGTTGCGCGTGCCGTACAAATGACCTTGCAGCGTTATAAGGAACTGCGCGACATCATTGCCATCCTCGGGATGGACGAACTGTCGCCCGATGACAAGCAGATCGTCTACCGCGCGCGCAAAATCCAGCGCTTTCTCTCGCAGCCGTTCCACGTGGCCGAAGTCTTCACCAACGCGCCAGGCAAATACGTGCCGCTCAAAGACACCATCCGCGGCTTTAAGATGATTGTCGAGGGGGAATGCGACAACATTCCCGAACAGGCCTTCTATATGGTGGGCAGCATCGAAGAGGCGCTTGAAAAGGCCAAGACGCTGTAAGACAAAAAGCGACCATTCAAGGAGCGATCACTTATGTCATCACAGAGGCTTCATGTCGATGTCGTCAGCGCCGAAGAGCAGATTTTTTCGGGTGAGGCCGAGTTTGCCGTTTTCCCCGGCGTGCAGGGTGAGATCGGCGTTTATCCGCGGCATACGCCGCTGTTGACGCACCTGAAGTCGGGGACTATCCGCCTCAAACTTCCGGACCAGAAAACGCCTGAACTAGTCTATGTTTCCGGCGGCATTCTCGAGATCCAGCCGGAGCTGGTGACGGTGCTGGCGGATACAGCCGTTCGCGCGCACGATCTGGATGAGGCCAAGGCCATTGCGGCTCGCCAGAACGCCGAGGCGTCGGCTGAAACACGGCAGACCAACGTTAATTACGCAGCGGCGGAAGCTGAGCTGATGCAATCGGTCGCCCGCCTGAAAGATATTTCAAAGCTTACCGGCAAGCGCCGCAGCGGGTACTAGCCGCGTCGTATATATAGGAGCCGCCTTCTGCTCGTAATACATAAGAAACTAAGCAGCCTGATCCAGCCCCGATATCGCAGAGCAGATAAACAGCAGATATCTACCCGTTTAATATTCTGAGAACGTAAAGCCCCTTGCTGATTGCGCAAGGGGCTTTCGTTTTTAATTTAATCTCCCGTACTCTGTACCGTCCATCATTTCTCAAACGTGACGGAACGCCGCAGTTCGTTTTCATGCTGCGGTTTTCCGCTACAGCATTTTGCCTTGCCGCAACTGGAGCAGGCGCAGCCCTTCTTGACAAAGAATTTACGCCACAAATAGATGCAGGCGATGGCGGCGATGGCGATCAGCATTCCCCACTCCGTCCAGCCCAATGTAGTTTCTGCGCTTAGGTCAATCGAGGGTGTCATGGTGGTTTTTCTCTCGGCTGTCAAATGTCAAAAAATCGGCCTGCCCGCAAACGCCCGTAAATCATGGGCTGGCGGGCAGGGGGCATTAGTGTTCATCCATGCCGTTTCATGAAGAATATTCCGGTTGTCCTAGGTGAACGCCAAAAGGCCGGCGGTATAGCCCGACGATCAGCAGCAGCGCCAGACCCGTGAAATACACCGCCGAAAATGCCTGGATGCCGCTCAAGCCCAGCGCACTGCCTAAAGTATAGACGCAGCTGGCAACGAGCAGCCCCAGCGTGGTGGGGAAAATCATGGAAAACAGCATCCATTTGTAGGAACCCGTCTGCACGCGAATCATGATGGTCGTTGCCAGACAGGGCGGGTAAAGGACAAAAAACAGAATCAGCGCAACGGCGGTGAGCGCATCGTAGCCATGAGATTTCTGTTCTTCGCCCATGCGCTCTTCCAGCGTACGATTTTCTTCGTCATTTTGACCAAACAACACGCCCAGTGTAGCCACGCTACTCTCACGCGCCGAAAAAGAGCTGAGGAGGGCAACATTGACCTTCCAGTCAAAATTGGCAAACCGCGTGACGCCTTCCAGACTGCGCCCAACGCGCCCCAGGATACTGTTCTGGATGCGGATTTCCTTCATTTCGCGGCGCATGTCTTTGCGGGCATCGTCCAGCTTTTTCAGGTTGCGCGCGGCCTTTTTAGCCATTGCATCCCCGCCGCGTTGTAGGAAAGGATAGAAACCGGGATATTTGGCCGCGTAATCTTGGTCAAGCTGTTTGGCCGCTTCCGGGCCGGAAACATTGAGTCTCTGCGCGCGGTAGCTGTTATAGACATTGACCAGATCGATTAGTTTTTTCTGATCATCGACGGCGGCCAGGTGCGGATTGCCCTGCATGCCTTTGTAAAACGCGGCAATGGCCGCTTCGGCCTTGCCGCGATACTCCGCATCCTGCTGCGGAGTGAGGCCGGGGAATTGCAGCAGAATGTACACCACCGTGGCGACGGCAACGACGATCGTGCCCACTTTCTTGATATACAGCCAGGTCCGGTCAAATGCACGGCGCAACACGCTCTTGATGCCCGGTAGATGGTAATGGGGCAGCTCCATGACGAAAGGCGCCGTCTCCATGTTACGCAGCACCGAGACCGTAAGCAATTTGGAAACGAGCAACGCAATGATAATGGTGATGGTGGAAATGTAGAACAGGACCAGTCCCTTGTCTTCCGAAAAATAAATATTGACGAGTAAGACATACAGCGGCACTTTGGCCAGACAGTTCATAAAAGGCACGGTGAGGATGGTGGCCATGCGCGCGCGCGTATCGGGAATGCCTTTGGTCGCCATGACGCCGGGCACGGCGCAGCCGCCGGCGAACACGCCCGCCAGTATCAGCGGTAACGTCGACTGGCCGTGCATCCCAAAGCGGTGCAGGATGCGATCCAGGATGAAGGCGATGCGCGCCATGTAGCCGCTGTCTTCCAAAATAGCGATAAGTGAAAACAGAATCAGGAAGATGGGCACGTAATTGAGCAGCGTATTGGCGGAATCGACCATCCATAGCCCCATCGAACGTAATTGCGGATCGACCAGAAAGCCGGCGTCAGGCAGGATCGACGCCGCCAGATTGCGCAAACCGGCGAGAAGCGGCCAGGTGACTTTGGTCAGCTCGTACCCCTGCACGATAGAAAGCTGGTAGATCAGCCAGATCGTAAATACTAGAAACACGGGGGCAAATCCGCGGTTCAGCAAAACCCTGTCCAGCCGTTCGGTGAAACCGATCTTGTTGGGCGCGCGCTGCTCAACCGCCGCTGCGCAAGCGGCTGCGGCCGCTTCATGACGGCGGCGAAGTGCGGCGTCGGCAAACGATTGCCCGGTGCTTTGCGCGTATTCTGTCGATAAGGCATCCGCGCCTTTTTTCAGGTTTTGCCATACTTCCGGCAAAGCCCGCTGTGCGGCGCTAGCCAGGCTTTCATCGTTTTCTAGCGTTAATACCGCCGCCCATCGGCGCGGATAGCCGGGCAACAATTCAGGGTGCTGCGCCCAGGCCTCCGTTTGCGCGCGGACAGCGCCTTCCCATTCGCCATAGAAAAAAGACGGTGCAATTTGATTGCCGGCGGAAATTTCAGCGATCTTGTCGCGCAATGCCTCGATGCCTTGGCCCTTGCTGCCGATGGTTGCAATTACAGGAATGCCCAGGTGTGTTTGCAGCTTGTCCGCATGGACGGCCAGCCCCAGCTGCTGCGCCACATCGACCATGTTCAGCGCCAGCACAATCGGACGGTTGAGTTCCATGAGCTGGAAGGTCAGATGCAGGCTGCGTTCCAGATTGGCCGCATCAACGACATTGATGATGACATCCGGCGCTTCGCCAAGCAGGAAGTCCCGGGCGACCCGTTCTTCCGGGGAAAATGAGGTCAGCGCATAAGCGCCTGGCAAATCCACGACTTCTACGCGCTGTCCGTCATGGTGGTAGAAGCCGCTTTTTTTGTCGACGGTTACGCCGGGATAATTAGCGATATGTTGCTGCAAGCCGGTCAAGGCATTGAACAGCGTGGATTTTCCTGAGTTTTGCTGGCCGGCCAGAGCGACGAGCAGCCTGTCTTTTTTTTCCATCATTTTATAAAGCTACGACTTCAATCAAATCCGCTTCCGATCGGCGCAGAGAGACGAAGGAATTCCCCACGCGGATTTCAATGGGATCGTTCAGCGGAGCGACGCGCAGGAGCGTAATTTCGGCATCGGGAAAAATGCCCAGATCCATGAGCCGGCGACGCATGATGCCGCTGCCGCCCACCGCATGGATACGACAACGCTGCCCTGTGGGCAAATGGGCTAAGGTCTGCCACGAAGTATGCGCCGTACCTTCACCGCCGGATTGGGTCGTGGAGCGGTCGTCTGTAAAACCGGCGGACGTTTTGTCGGATCGTTCCGTCATGTAAGCCTCATTAAAAACCAAAAACCTCCGCATTGCTGGCAATGCGGAGGTTCGCAGCGGGAATCGCACTGCCTGTCCCGGCCGGAAGACGATTGACCGGGACGATGCCGCCTTCTTTATTCCATTTTATCGGCACGGATCCAGATGACGGCATCCTGGCTAAGCGCCTTGCCTTTGTATTCCTTTTGCGGTCCGGCGCCCAGCGCGGCAAAGCCCCAAAAGCCTTCCCTGGGAATGCCGAAGGTAAACACGCCGTTGGCGTCGGTTACGGCGACCAGCGCGCCTCCCTTGGCCGAAGCTGACTTCTTGGAAGACGGACGGTTGGTCTTCACGTCAGGCGGCGCCGCGAGGTATTCGATCTCGATTTCCACGCCGGCAGCCGGTTTGCCGCCCGTCAGCACCTGTCCTGAAAATGTGGAGCCGACCAGTACATTGGTCGGTTTATTGAGCGGCACAATCTCAGCGGGCAAGCCAACGGGTTTTTCCCAACCAGAGGGGATACCGCCCTTATTCACATAAGACTTGGTGATTTGCTGGATGTAGGCGTCCTCACTTTTTTCATAGTAAGGCGCCGGTTGCAAGACGAAGAGGTAGTCCCCGTTGCGGCGAATGTTAACCTCCGCTTCAAAGGCTTTAGCCTGGTTGTCTTTTCCTGAAAAGGAAATCGGCTTCAATGCCTTGGACAGATCGACCTTTTCGCCTTTAAAAACGTAGAAAAACTGTTCGGGCTGTTCCATATCCATGGCATGGCCGTTTTCCATCGGATGCCAGAATATCAGCTTGACGGGAATGTTTTTCGGCTTGTCGAGGTTGACTTCCGGCGTATATACCAGCTGAAAATGGGCGTGCGCCGCACTTGCGGACAAGGCCAGCAGCAAGGCGGAAGAAAGGGAAGCCAGAAATTTTTGGCTCATGACTCGCTCCTGAAGGATCATTAACGCTATCGATCAGTTGATCTTTTCGCTGGGGATAGTGATTTTATGTCCTTCACCGCCGTCGAACAGTACGGAATATTTGCCGGCCGGCTTTTTGAACGTAAAGATGCTGTTCTTATCCATTTTGCCCTGCAACACCACCTTACCGCTGGCGTCCATGACATTCATCTTGACCCCCGCGGCGGAGGAACCGTCCGAAAAGCCGCCTTCGCATTCCACCGTGCCGTCGCCGTTATCGCTGCAATTGCACAATGGCGTATGGGCCAGTGCCGTACCTGCCCACAAGCATCCGGCAATCAGTAAAGCAGACGTTCCCAATTTGTATGTCTTCATTACGATTTCTCCTTTGAGTAAGGCAGGCGGCGCATTATTTTTGTGGCGTCGGTACTGCCGGTGACATCTGATAATTCCCTGAACAGGCCGCAGAGCGCCTGAAACAGACGGCAAAATAATACTCTTAGATAATGATATTTACTAGTATCAGCTGTGGGCGTTCATTGTGCGTGGATGCCAGGTGCCTCCAGCACCCCAGCATCTAAGGCGCATATATTCGGCATGGACGGAGTTTGTCCTGACGGTATGGTGTCGTCTGAACGGGTGGTCTTGTGATCGATTCATGCAATGCCAGGTTGCGGCCAGACACCCTGTGCGACCAATTGCGTGCTGGCGGCTTCCGTCCAGCCGCGGTTGGCGGCCGGATTGGCCGGGCTGGGATGCAGGATTTTTCCGATGCGCAGCGGCATGCCCTGAAGCGCAGTTCTGGCGCGGGCTTCAGCAAAGCTGCCGACGCCGATGACCCACGCCGGCGCCAGTGCCGTGACGACTTCGCGTAGGTGCGCATCACAGGCGGCATAGAGCGGTGTGGTTTCCGTGTTCGGCAGCTTG
>CALHZD010000046.1 GCA_938040985.1 uncultured Propionivibrio sp. | reverse complement strand
GTGACGGCGATGAGGCGCGCTTGTTTTTCGCAGCAGTGTTGTTGAGTTGTGTTATCTGCGTGTTCTGGATGTGATGCGCAGTTGGCTGGATCGGCCGCCCGCAAGCCCGCGTTAATAGGGCATTTGCCGGCGTGGTAGCCGGAAACCGGCGTAAATAGTGGGTTTGCGGATAGGTAGTCCTGCAACGCCCGTAAATACTGGGCTGGCGGGCAGCCCCTTCGGAAACGCCCGTTTTACGCGGGCTGCGGGGCTGGTCATTTTGCGATCCGACGGACGTTCATTCCGCCTTACCGCTTTCTCTATTCTTCCTCCGCTGCTTCCCTGCCCGGGAAAAGTACGTCGACGAAGCCCAGGCGGGAGAGGTCGCGCATGCGCATCGGGTAAAGCACGCCGTCCAGGTGATCGCACTCGTGCTGTACGATGCGCGCGTGAAAGCCTTCGACGTTGCGCTCGATGACTTGCCCCTGCGCGTCAAAGCCGCGATAGCATAGGCGTTTGTAGCGGGGAACGAGGCCGCGTAGGCCGGGGATGGAAAGGCAGCCTTCCCAGTCTTCCTCCGTTTCGTCGGAGAGCGGCGTCAGTACGGGGTTGATCAGTACGGTATAGGGCACGCTGGCGGCATCGGGATAACGCGGATTGGCGTCAAAACCAAAGACGATCAGGCGCAGGCTCTCGCCGATCTGCGGCGCGGCCAGCCCGACGCCGTCGCGCGCGAGCATGGTTTGCCGCATATCTTCGATCAGCGCATGCAGCGCCGGCGCGTCGAAATTTTCGATTTCCCGCGCCCGCGCCAGCAGGCGCGGGTCGCCCATTTTAAGAACCGGTCTGATTGCCATAGTAGGAAACCCCATTGCTGCAAACGAGCCGCTCAATAATTGCGCGGACCTTGACGATCGATTCATGCAGAATGCCATCGATCACGTTGAAACTGATGCCGTTGCAGCTGTCGCCGCGGCCAGCGGCATAGTTGGCGACCAGGTTGATGGCCGCATAGGGCAGGCCAATTTCGCGCGCCAGCACGGCTTCCGGCATCGCCGTCATGCCGACGACGTCGGCGCCGTCGTTTTCCATGCGGTTGATTTCGGCGGCGGTTTCCAGCCGCGGCCCCTGCGTCGTTGCATACACGGCATGGTCGCTGACGGCCAGTTCCAGCGATGCGGCGGCGTCGAGCAGATGCCGGCGCAGCGCTTCATCAAAAGGTTCGGTAAAGTCGATATGCTGAACTTTGCTGTCCGGCCCTTCATAAAATGAAGATTTCCGCCCCCAGGTGTAATCGATGATCTGGTGCGGCACGACGAGATCGCCCGGCTTGAGGTCGCTGCGGATACCGCCCACCGAGGCGACCGAGATGACGCCGGTGACGCCGCTTTTCCAGAGCGCCCAGAGATTGGCGCGATAATTGATTTCGTGCGGCGCCAGCGTGTGTCCGTAGCCGTGGCGCGCCAGGAACGCCACCGGCCGGCAGCCGATCTGCCCGAAGGTTACGGCGCCGGAGGGTTCGCCATACGGCGTGCGTACGACTTCACGGTGCGAAATGTCGAGATTGGTCAGTTGCGAGAGGCCACTGCCTCCGATCACGGCCAGCATGTCATGATCCTTTCTGTTGTTCTGGTTGTGTTGACGAGTGCGTTAGTCAGCCTTCATGGCGTAAATCGCCGGCAGATTGCGGAAATGACCGCTGACGTCCATGCCGAAGCCAAAAACGAAACGGTCAGGCACGGTGAGGGCGACAAAGTCGGCACGGATCGGTTTTTTCTTGCCATTGAGCTGCTTTTCGGTCGCCACGGCCGTATAGCAGGCTTGCGCCCCCATTGCCTGCAAGCGCGCGACAATGGCCGCCAGCGTCGTCCCTTCATCGAGAATGTCGTCGAGCACAAGCACCGTCCGCCCCGCGACCGGCGTTGCCGGCAATGCGCGCCAGGACAATTCCCCGCCTTCGGTTTTCTGCCCATAGCGGGTCACATGCAGGTAGTCGAATTCGAGGGGGAATTGAAGCTGCGTCATCAAATGGCCGGCAAACGGCACGCCACCGCTCATCACGCACAGCAGCAGCGGATCGGCGCCCGCGAGTTTTTCCGTAATTTCGGCGGCGACCCGTGTGACGGCGGCAGCAACCGTTTCGGCGGAATGAATCAGCTCGGCGGAGGCCAGCCTCTCATCAAAATAATGCTGCATGGCGTTCATGTCTCCCTGTTTTTTGCGTCCAAGGCTTTCAGATAAGCGGCGAACGCGGTGCCGATTTCCGGATGGCGCAGGCCGAATTCGACCGTCGCCTGCAAATAGCCGAGCTTGGCGCCGCAATCAAAACGCTTGCCGAAATAGCGGTATGCCAACACCGGCTCCTCGGCCAGCAGCGCGGCAATGCCGTCGGTCAATTGAATCTCGCCGCCGGAACCCGGCTTTGCCCTTTCGAGATGCCCGAAAATCGCCGGCGTCAGAATATAGCGGCCGACAACGGCAATGTTCGACGGCGCCGCCTCGGGACGCGGTTTCTCGACGATGGCCTCAATGCGCTCAAGCCGCTCGCCGGGGGCAGCCGGTCCGCCCGTTTTGACGATGCCGTAACTCGCCGTATCGGCCGGTGGCACTTCGAGCGCGCCCAGGATCGAACAGTGATGTGCATCGAACTGTTCGACCATCTGCTTCATGACCGGCACCGCGCTGTCGAGCAGATCGTCGGCAAGCAGCACGGCAAAGGGTTCATCGCCGATCACCGGTTTGGCGCACAGCACGGCGTGCCCCAGCCCCAACGCCGCCGGCTGGCGAATAAAAACGCAATTGATATGTTTGGGAAGCAGGTTGCGCACCACGTCGAGCATGCGCGTCTTGCCTTTGGCGGCCAGATCGGTTTCCAGTTCAAACGCCGTATCGAAGTGGTCCTCGATCGCCCGCTTGGTGCGGCCGGTGACAAAGATCATGTCGGTGATGCCCGCCGCTGCGGCTTCCTCGACGGCGTACTGGATGAGCGGCTTGTCGACGATGGGCATCATCTCCTTGGGACTGGCCTTAGTCGCCGGTAAAAAACGCGTGCCCATCCCGGCGACGGGGAAAACGGCTTTTCTGATCCTGCGTGTTCCGGTTCTGCTCATTCGTTGGGTTCCTGATGGTTCCGGGAATTGTGTATGGTGTATGGCGTGTATGGCCCGCCGAGCCGGCAGAGGACAGGCTGGCAAGTTCATCAGCCCGCTTCCGGCAATTCCAGCAAACGCCGCAATTCTGCCTCATCGATCACCGGCACGCCAAGCGCCCGCGCCTTGTCGAGTTTGGAACCGGCTGCCTCGCCCGCCAGCACGTAAGCGGTTTTTTTCGACACCGAAGCGCTTACGCGCCCGCCTGATGCTTCGATCAGCGCCGTCGCCGCCTCACGCGAAAGCGAAGGCAAGGTTCCGGTCAGCACGAAAGTTCTACCGGCCAGCCCGCCGGCGGCGTGATCTAAAGCCTCACCGCCGCTGGCGCCGGCAACGCCTGCCGTTTCCGGCCAGACCACGCCCGCCGCACGCAGCCGGGCAATAATCTCGCGGTGATGCGGTTCGGCAAAAAAAGCGACGATCGAGGCGGCCACGACCGGCCCGACATCCGGCACCGCCTCCAGCGCCGCCGTATCGGCGGCGGCCAGCGCATCCAGATGGCCAAAGTGCCGCGCCAGATCCTTGGCCGTGGTTTCGCCGACGTTGCGGATACCCAGCGCATAGATGAAACGCGGCAGGCTTGTCCGCTTGCTCTTTTCGATCGCCGCCAGCAGCTTGGCGGCCGATTTTTCCGCCATGCGCTCTAGCCCGGCCAGCGTCGGCAGATCCAGCCTGTAAATGTCGGCCGGCGTGTGGACGAAGCCGCCGTCGACCAGTTGATCAACGAGCTTTTCGCCCATTCCTTCAATATCCATCGACCGCCGCGCAACAAAATGCAGCAGCGCCTGCTTGCGCTGCGCGGCGCAGAACAGCCCTGCGCCACAGCGCGCTACCGCTTCATCGGCACTGCGCACGACAGCCGATCCGCAGACCGGGCAGCGTGTCGGCATGAAAAATTCGGGCGCGAGAAGCGGCCGTTTTTCCGGCAGGATACGCACGATTTCGGGAATCACGTCGCCGGCGCGGCGGACGATAACGGTGTCGCCGACGCGCACGTCTTTACGCCGGATTTCATCTTCATTGTGCAAGGTTGCGTTGGTCACGGTAGCGCCGCCGACGAATACCGGCTTGAGCCGCGCCACCGGCGTCAGCGCGCCGGTACGGCCGACCTGCACGTCGATGCCGAGCACTTCGGTCTGCGCCTCTTCCGGCGGATACTTGTGCGCCACCGCCCACCGCGGTTCACGCGAAATAAAGCCCAGTTCGGCCTGCAACGCCAGGGAATTGACCTTGTATACGACGCCATCAATGGCAAAAGGCAGATGGGCGCGCTTTTCGCCAACCCGGCGGTGAAAATCGGCCAGCGCCTGCGGACCGTGCAAAATGGCGCGCTCGGCGCAAACCGGCAGTCCGAAAGCAGCCAGTGCGTCCAGCAGGCCGGCGTGCGTTGTCGGCCGCTGCGCCGCTGGCCAATCCTGCACTTCGCCGACGCCGTAGGCGAAAAAGGAGAGCGGCCGGCCCGCGGCGACTTTGGAATCGAGTTGTCGGATGCTGCCCGCCGCGCCATTACGCGGGTTGACCAGCATTTTTTCGCCGTTCGCCAGCGCCTGCGCGTTGTAGCGCTCGAAATCGGCGAATTTCATGTACACCTCGCCGCGCACTTCCAGCACGCGCGGGACTTCGCCTAGAAGACGCAGGGGAATCTGCCTCACCGTGCGGGCGTTGGCGGTGACATCCTCGCCGGTTTCACCGTCGCCGCGCGTCGCCGCCTGCACCAGCGCGCCGTCTTCATAACGCAGGCTGATCGCCAGACCGTCGAACTTGAGTTCCGCCACATATTCCACTTCCGACGCCTCGGCCGCAGGCGCCGCCACGCTCGCCGGCAGGCCAAGTTCCTTGCGCACGCGGGCGTCGAAAGCAAATGCGCCGGCATCGCCGTCGTCGGTCTCGGTACGAATCGACAGCATCGGCACGGCATGGCGCACGGGCCGGAACATGTCGAGCGCCTGGCCGCCGACGCGCCCCGTCGGCGAATCGCTCGTCCGCAATTCCGGGTGCGCCGCCTCGATCGCCTGCAACTCACGGAACAGCCGATCGTAACCGGCATCGTCGATCAGCGGCGCATCAAGGACGTAATAGTGGTGGTTATGGCGCTCGATTTCCGCCCGCAGCCAGCGGGCGCGTTCGGCAACATTACGGGACAGTTCCATGGCGTCCTCCGCCGCCATCAGGAAAACAGACGCCGCGCCATGCGCCCGCCCGCCGGCAGGTTGCGCTGCGCCATGCTGGCCTGGAACTGTGCGATTTGCCGACTGATCGGCGCCAGCGAGGCCTCAGACAAGGGCCGGCGGTTATCGTCCACCAGCGCGCCTTTGAGCACGTCGGCAAAGCGTCCGGCCAGCTCGGCAAGCTGGTCGAAAACGCGCTCGCCGCGCGCCACCGTCGGCACGTCGAACAGAAAGGTCAGCCCCTGCACGGTCGTCGCACGCAGGTTTTCGGCGGAAAATCCGGCCGGGTCGTGATTGAGCAGCAACATGTACAACACGCTGCCGTCGTCGCTGACCCGGACAAAGCGCCCGTGCGCGTCGAGGAACATGCCCGCCGATTCGGCCAGCGCACGAACCTGGGTGCCGGGGAAGGCTTCATTGAGCGCGATGACGTTGAGGCTGATCTGGATATCGACGCCGGCACAAAAAGCATCCAGATCAGCGGCAACGGCGGGCACCGGGCGCGGATCGGGCAAATCGAGCATAACCGGCCTGCCCTGCGCCTGCCACTCACGCGCCAGCGCATCCATGGCGGTGGCGAAAATGAGCAGGTCGTTTTCGGACAAAGCCCCCCGCCGGTCGGCCAGTTGCAGCCCGGCGCGCACGTGCCGGAACAGGCGCGACTCGCCGCCGCGCGCGGCATCCGCGCCGAGCATGACCCACTCGCCATTTTCTTCATCGAAACCCGCCCAATGCACGGGCTTGTCCGCACGCGACAACGTCGCCCGCTGCGCCGCCAGCCAATCGGCGGCGGGTACGCCCGCCGCCGTTTCCAGCGTGGCGATGTAATCGATCGCTGGCGAGAGCAGATGCATGGGTTCGCCGACGCCGGCCGGTCCACCTTCCGCCAGCTGGTCATCCGGCGCGGCGGCATCAACCGCGTTCGCGGCAACCGATGCCGCTTCCCGGGCAGATGCATCGGGAACGGCCGTCGATCCCCGCCCGGATTCAAACGCGGTTTCATGGACGGGGACGGAAGCGCCTCGGGCGGCCGGCGCCGCATGGGCGCTCTTGGCCGCTGTATGTTCGGCATGTTCCGTGTATTCCATGAGTTCCACATCTTCCGTATATCCATGCCCGGTCGACAGCGGCGCAGCCCCTGCCTGTCCGCTTTCGCCATACGGCCGCGATTCGAGGATTTCGCCAAATTCGCCGCTATCGTCGATCGCCGGGAAATCGGCTTCGCTGCCCCCGTCTTCGCCCGCTATATCGGCAGCCGCATGGCCCAAGGCGGGTTCAATGCGCTCACGAACGGAAGCCTCGGCCTCGGATGACGAAACCTCGCCGCCCGAACGCGACAGATGCAGCGCACTTAGCCAGCGCGAAGCAGCGGCGGCAAACGAAGCGCTTGCAGAAACCGCCTCAGCAGCGGACGCCGGCGGCGCCGTCATCTCGGCGGCAACCTCGGCTTCCTGATCATCCGCGCTCTCCGGCTCATCTTTGGCGTCATCCTCATCCGTATGCATAAACATGCCCGGCGCTGAGGCCGTTTCCGGCGATGCGGGCGACAGTTCCGGCACGTCTTCCGCCGCGTCTTCCCACTCCGATGCCGGTTCCGCAGCGGTCTCTGTTTCCGGCGCCAAACCGGGCGGCGCGGGCGGTGCGGCCTGTGTGTCGAACAGCGCGTCCTTTTCCAGCGGATCGAGCAGGCGGCCGGCCAACCGACGGTGGCGGTAAGCCACCCAGGCGTTATAGACCACGACGCCAAGCACCCCCAGCGCCCCCAGCCCAATCAGGCCCATGTGCAATTCACTCATAATCGCCTGCCCCGTTAGACAATTTGTTCGCGCATGCGCAGCGCCTCGGTCATATCCACTTCAACGATGCGCGACACGCCGGATTCCTGCATCGTCACGCCGACGAGCTGTTCCGCCATTTCCATGGCGATCTTGTTATGGCTGATGAAAAGAAACTGGGTGTTCGCCGCCATGCGCTTGACCATTGCGCAAAAGCGTTCGGTATTGCTGTCGTCGAGCGGCGCATCCACCTCGTCGAGCAGGCAGAACGGCGCCGGATTGAGCTGGAACATGGCAAAAACCAGCGCAATCGCGGTCAGCGCCTTTTCTCCTCCCGAGAGCAGATGAATCGTCGAATTTTTCTTGCCCGGCGGCTGCGCCATCACCTGTAGACCCGCATCGAGAATCTCTTCACCGGTCATGATCAGGCGCGCTTCGCCGCCGCCAAACAGTGTCGGAAACAGTTCGCCAAAGCTCTTGTTGACTGCGTTGTACGTCGTTTGCAGTAATTCGCGCGTTTCGCGGTCGATGCGGCGAATGGCATTTTCCAGCGTTTCCATCGCCTGCGTCAGATCCTCGGACTGCGCATCAAGGAAGCCCTTGCGCTCGCGCGCCGACTCCAGCTCTTCCAGCGCCGCCAGATTAACCGGGCCGAGCGATTCAATCGAATGCTGCAAGCCGCTGATGGCGCTTTGCAGCGCGCCGGCGCGCATGCCCTGCAAGGCCGGCGCCAGCGCCGCCTCGTCGGCCTGCGCCTGACGGAGTTGTGCGTCCATCTGCTCGACATTGAGCGCTGCCGCCTGTTCCTTGAGGCGTAAATCGCCGATTTTTTCGCGCAGCGGCTCCAGCCCGATCTCGATCTTCAGGCGCGCCTCTTCCAGCCCGCGCAAACCGCCCGTCGCCGCCTCCAGCGCATCGCGCGCCGCCGCTAGCGCCTGTTCGCACATCACCCGCCGGGCCAGCGCCGTCTGGAGCAACGGTTCCAGATCCTCGGCCTGCATGGCCTCCGCGCCTTCCGTACAGCGCGCCAGTTCATCGACGATGCGTTCGATCTGGCGAAGCGCCAGATCACGGTTTTTGCCCAGATCGTCGAGCTTGCCCCGGCATTCACGCTGGGAGAATTGCGCCTCATGCAGCGCGCGCTCGACGGCGCTGACGCGCTCGCGTGCATCGCGCAGCGCCTGCCCGGCCGTCTCGAACCCGCCGGTAGCCTGCGCCATCTGCTGCCTAACCGACTCAACCGCATCGCGCGCCGCCTCGATCGCTTCGTCGACGATGAGCAGGCGTTCGTTCTCTTCCTCTTCTTCGGCCGTCAGTTCGGCCTGCGCCGCCTCGATCTGCGCTTGGCGGTCACGGAAGCGGTCGAGCGCCTGTGAAAGCCTGAGCGTTTCCATCTGGATGGCGTGCGCCTCTTCCTGCCGGGCGTCGAGTTCGCCGCGCACCTCCTGCAAGGTGGCCTGCGCCTCGGCCAGCGCCGTTTCGACAGCGGCCAGGTTTTCCTGCGCCTGCGCTACGCGTGTTTCGTGGCTGGCGATGGTTCCGGCGAGTGCGTCGATTTCGCGCTGCCGTTCGAGCATTCCGTGTCCTGCGGCATTCGGCGCAAAAAGCGTGATGCCTTGCCGGGTAACGATATCGCCCGCTGGCGTCACGCAGCAGGCGTCACCGCGCAGACAATCGCGTTTGTCGAGCGCCGCCTGTAGGGAGTCAGCGGCGCACACTTCACCCAGCCAGTCGGCCAGCACCGCCCGCAGGCCGGCATCCTCACATTGGATTTTGTTCAGCAGACTGTCAGGCCGCGGCGCTGTCGCATCCGCGCCGTCAACAGGCGCCAGCAGGGTCAGCCGGCTGCCCGGCCGATCCTTGCTCCAGGCCGGATCGATGTCGTCGGCAGCCAGCGCGCCGAGGCGCTCGCGCAGAACCGCTTCGACCGCATCTTCCCAGCCCGGATCGACACGCAGCGATTTCCATAAAGGCCGGCGATGTTCGAGACCGTAACGACGCAGCCAGGTATCCTGCTGCCCGTCCTCCTGCATTTTTTTCTGCAACTGTTCGAGCGCCGTCCGCCGCGCCTGCGCCTCGGCGCGTTCTTTCTGCGCCTGCTGCACGGCGGCCAACGCTTCGCGGCGGCGCTGCTCGAAATGCGGCAGATCGCGCTGGCGCTCGGCCAGATCGTCCTGCATGGCGGCAATCGTTTCATGCAGCGTTGCCAGCGTCGCCTGCTTGAGCGCAAATCCTTCCTGGTCAGGCATCGGCAGCGCGGCGCGCTCCTGGTCGAGGCGGTCGCGCCGGCTGGCGATGATTTGCAGCGAACGCTGCGCGTGATTGCGATTGGCCAGTTCGACCTGCAAACGCTGCTCGGCCTGGCTGAGCGCCTGGCGCTGCTGGTTGACGCTTTCCTGCGCCTGCGCACAAGCGGCTTCGACAGCCGGCAGATGCTCTTGCTGCGCCGCCAGCCGCATATTTTCCTGCTCGACGCGCGCATCGGCCAGCGTCGAGAGTTCCGCCCAGCGCGCGCGCTCGGCATCGTAGCGTTCGACATCGGCCTGCCATTGCGCCCGGTCGGCCTCCAGCTGCGCCAGGCGCGACTGGTATTCCTCGCGCGATTCGCGCCGGTGGCGGATTTCAGCTTCCAGCCGCGCCACTTCGGCATTGGCCTGATAGCTTTCTCCCTGTGCGCTCTGCACGCCGTCCGTGGCTGAAAAATGGCGCTCGCGCGCTTCTTCGACGCGCGCTTCGGTTTCGCGCAAAGCCGCGTTTTGCGCCTCCAGTTCATTGACCGCGTGCGCCACGCTCTGCGCCATGCGCTCGCGCTCGGCCTGCGCTTCGTTGCGGCGCAGCAGCCAGAGCAGCTGCTGTTTGTGCGTCAGCTCCGCCTGGTAATCGCGGTACTGGCGCGCCACCGCCGCCTGGGCTTCCAGACGTTCCATCTGGCCGCCCAGTTCCGTGCGGATATCTTCGACGCGCGTCAGGTTTTCACGCGTATCGGCCAGACGGCGTTCGGTTTCCTTGCGCCGTTCCTTGTATTTGGTCACGCCGGCGGCTTCTTCCAGAAACACGCGCAACTCATCGGGGCGCGCTTCGATAATGCGTGAAATGGTTCCCTGGCCGATGATGGCATAGGCGCGCGGCCCCAGACCGGTGCCCAGAAAGAGGTCGGTCACGTCCTTGCGGCGGACATGCAGATTATTGATGTAGTACTCGGACTGCCCGCTGCGCGTGAGCTGGCGTTTGACGGAAAGCTCAGCGTACTGCGACCACTGGCCGGCGGCGCGGCCGAGAGAATTGTCGAACACCAGCTCAACCGCTGCGCGCGATACCGGTTTGCGACCGCCCGAACCATTAAAGATGACATCCTGCATCGACTCGCCGCGCAGTTCCGAAGCCTTCGATTCGCCGAGCACCCAGCGCACGGCGTCGATTACGTTCGACTTGCCGCAGCCGTTCGGGCCGACAACGCCGACGAGCTGCCCGGGCAAGGCGATAGCCGTCGGATCGACAAAGGATTTAAAACCGGCAAGTTTGAGTTTGGTCAGGCGCATGAAAAAGCAATGCAAAAGACGACAGAACCACCGCCAGCGCCGCTACCCGACACCGCCAGCCAGCGGCGCGAATGGCATGCATAGCGCGAATACGCTGCGCCGGCGGTCATTTCCACTGATTATTCCGAACGGCGCTCCACGCCTGCGCCATCGCGCATCGCGCCCGCCGCGCTGTCCGCCTATAATAGCATTTGTCAGCGGCATTCATTCCGCAACCGTTTTGAACCCCGGACAACGACTTGATACCCCCCATGAGCACCCAACCGAGCAAAAACCTGCAAACTTTCCCCAATCCGGCGCCGCAGCGGGACTTCCACATCCATATGGAGATCCCGGAGTTTACCTGCCTGTGCCCGATGACCGGCCAGCCTGACTTCGCCACGCTGATTCTCGACTACATCCCGGAAAAAACCTGTGTCGAACTCAAAAGCCTCAAGCTTTACATCTGGTCATTCCGCGACGAGGGCTGCTATCACGAAGCCGTCACCAACCGCATCCTCGACGATCTTGTCGAGGCGCTCAAACCACGCTTCATGCGTCTGACCGCCAAGTTCTATGTGCGCGGCGGCATTTTCACCAATGTGATCGCCGAACACCGGGAACCGGGCTGGCAGCCGGCGCCGAGGGTCGAGCTGGACCGGTTCGACAGCCAATCCAACACGCGAGGATAAACAGGAGGTAACGCCATGACACCATCCGCCCTACCGCTCACCGATGCGGAACTCGACCGTCTGGAAGAACTGCTCGACGATCCGGCGCTGGAAGAGGCCTTGCGCCTCGACGAGGCCCAGGGCTATCTGTGCGCCGCGCTGTCCGGCCCGCGCCCGATGCCGCCGGAGCGCTGGCTGAGCGATATTCTCGGCAGCGATGAAGCGCTCGAACAGCCGGTCGGGCTGGAAGCCGCTGGCCTGTTGCGCCGTTTCGCCGATGCCCTGGAAGCGGATCTGAACGCCGGAGAACCGCCGACTCTGCTGCTCTACCCGCTCGAAGAAGGCGAAGAAGCGCCCAGCGACTACCAGCCGTGGTGCGAGGCTTATCTGGCGGCGGTCGATTCCGCCGAAGAAGACTGGTTCGATTTTCTCGGCGAAGACGACTCCGAGGAAAACGCCGAGAACAGCGAGGAAGAGCATGAGGAAATCGCCTATCTTGATGAACGCCTGTTTCCGCTGATGGTGCTCACCGGTGAGGCCGAAAGCGCCGCACGCGAGCATGGCGAACCCTGGCCGGAAGGCGAGGAACGCGAGCAAGTGCTCGCCGATTGCGAGGACGACCTGCCGCAGGCCGTTGCCGACATCTACAATTTCTGGCGCGCCAAGCGCAGCATCAGCACGGTACGCCGCGATGCGCCCAAGGTCGGGCGTAACGATGAATGTCCCTGCGGCAGTGGCAAAAAATACAAGTTCTGCTGCGGCGACGAGTCCGGCGACTAAGCGCCGGTGAAAAAATACCCGGGACGGCAAGCCGCCCGCTGACGGGGCATGAAAAGCCGGAGCATGAAAAGCCGGAAAAAAATGCCCAACCGGCGCGGCGGCGACACGCATTGCCGATCCGCGCCGGCCTCTATCAATCCGCCCAATGACTATACCTGCAAAGCCGCGCACTGCCCTCCGGTTCTTGTTTATTTGTAAAGCTGTTTCCCCGGAACGATTCAGAACTAACGATCTTGAACCGCGTGCTATGGCCCGCATTTATCGCCACTTTCATAGCCACTTTCATCTCGATTTTCCGCCTGACCCAAGCGGGACAAAGCATAAGAAAGCATCGTTTTTTCCGCCCCGTATTTTTGTCGACTGAACGTCTGTACTTGCATGACCGATTCGAACAACGCATTGACCGATCCATCTGCCACTTTCTCTGCCATCCTGCCTCCCGTGCCGTCTACGCCTACCGTGTCTCCCCGCGCCCCCGCCCAACCACTGCCATCCTCTCAATCCCTGCCGTCCCGGCTGCCGCAACTGCCGCTTATCCCACCGCATCTGGCCAGTCACACCGGGGAGCGTATTGCCCTGCCGCCGTTTTCCGGCTCTGCCGATGCCTGGTACATCGCACAACTCGCCGGCGAAGCTGTTGCTCCCCGCCGGGGAGCGCTGATCGCCGTCATTACGGCCAACGCGGGCGATGCACGCCGCCTGCTCGCCGAGATTCTCTGGTTTGCGCCCAACCTGCGCGTACGTCTGCTGCCGGATTGGGAAACGCTGCCTTACGACAGTTTCTCGCCGCATCATGACCTCGTGTCGGAACGGCTGGCCGCGCTGCACAGCGTCAGCCGCGGCGAATGCGACGTGCTGCTCGTCCCGGCCGCCACGGCGGCATACCGGCTGGCGCCGCCCGCCTACCTGGCCGCTTATACGTTCTTTTTCAAGCAGGGAGAAACGCTGGACGCCGCGGCATTTCGTGCGCAACTGACGCTCGCCGGCTATACGCACGTCGCCAACGTCGTCTCGCCGGGCGAGTATTCGATTCGCGGCGGCCTGATCGACCTGTTTCCCATGGGGTCGGCGCTACCCTTCCGCATCGACCTGTTTGACGATGAAATCGAGAGCATCAAAACTTTCGACGTCGACACCCAGCGCACGCTCTATCCGGTGCCGGAAATCCGTCTGCTCCCCGCGCGCGAATTTCCGCTCGATGAAACGGGGCGCACCCGTTTTCGTCAGCGTTTCCGCGCAACCTTCGAGGGCGACCCGGCGCAGTCCGGCATCTACAAGGACGTATCGAACGGCATTCCGCCCGCCGGCATCGAATATTGGCTGCCGCTGTTCTTTGAAGACACGGCGACGCTGTTCGATTACCTGCCCGAAGGAACGCGCCTTTGCCTGCATAACGATGTCACCGCGGCGCTGCGCGATTTCTGGCGCGACGCCCGGTCGCGCTACCGCATGCTCTCGGGCGAGAAACACCGGCCGCTGCTGCCGCCCGAAGCGCTGTTTCTCAATGAGGAACATTTTTTCACCGCCGCCAAACCCTATACGCGGCTAGTATTGAGCAAGCGCAACGAAGCCTCTCCGGCCGCCCCCGTTCGTCCCCTGCCGCCGCTGGCCGTCAACCGGCGCGCCGAAGCGCCCCTGGCGCGCCTGCGCACCTTCATCGACGACTTTCCCGGCCGCGTGTTGTTGCTTGCGGAAAGCGCCGGTCGCCGCGAGACACTCGCCGGTCTGCTCGCCGAATACGGCCTCCAGCCCGATGCCTGCGCCGATTTAGGCGGATTTCTCGATAGCGGCAGCCGGCTGGCGCTTAGCGTTTCGCCGCTCTACGAAGGCTTTGTTGCCGACGGCGCATCAACGCCCGCAGACAAAAACGAAGCGCTCGCCATCATCACCGAGACCGAGCTGTACGCCGATAGTCCGACGCGGCGCGCCCAGCGGCATAGCGGCAAAAAAGCCTCGCTCGACAACTGGCTGCGCGATCTGACCGAGCTGAAAGTCGGCGACCCGGTAGTGCATGAACAGCACGGGATCGCCCGCTACCACGGGCTGGTTTACCTCAACCTTGGCGAAGGCGAAGCGGAATTTCTCGAACTGCATTACGCCGACGAAGCCAAACTCTACGTACCCGTCTCGCAACTGCACGTTATCTCGCGCTATTCCGGCGCCGACCCGGAAACCGCGCCGTTGCACGCGCTCGGTTCGCCGCAATGGGAAAAGGCCAAGCGCAAGGCCGCGCAGCAGGCGCACGACACAGCCGCCGAACTGCTGGCGCTCTATGCCCGCCGCGCCGCCCGGCAAGGCCACGCTTTCCAGTTCTCCGCGCGCGATTACGAAGCCTTCGCCGAGGGTTTCGGCTTTGAGGAAACTCCTGATCAGGCCGCCGCCATTGCCGCCGTCATTGAGGATATGCAGTCCGGCAAGCCGATGGATCGCCTTGTCTGCGGCGATGTCGGTTTCGGCAAAACCGAGGTGGCAATGCGCGCCGCCTTCTGCGCCGTTGCCGGCGGCCGCCAGGTCGCCATTCTTTGCCCGACGACGCTGCTGTGCGAGCAGCATTTCCAAAACTTCAGCGACCGCTTCGCCGACTGGCCGGTCAGAATCGTTGAACTCTCGCGCTTCAAAACTACCGGCGAAATCGCCCACGCCTTGCAGGAAACCGCCGACGGCAAGGCCGATATCATCATCGGCACGCATCGGCTACTGCAAAAGGATGTACATTTTTCCCGCCTCGGTCTCGTCGTCATCGACGAGGAACACCGCTTTGGCGTGCGCCAGAAAGAGCTGCTGAAAAAACTGCGCGCCGAGGTCGACGTGCTGACGCTGACGGCGACGCCGATTCCGCGCACGCTCGGCCTCTCGCTCGAAGGACTGCGCGATTTCTCGGTCATTGCCACCGCGCCGCAAAAACGCCTGGCGATCAAAACCTTCGTCTCGCGTTACTCTGACGGCATCGTGCGCGAAGCGCTGCTGCGCGAATTCAAGCGCGGCGGACAGGTCTACTTTTTGCACAATCAGGTCGACACGATCGAGAACATGCGCGAGAAGCTCGCCAAGCTGCTGCCCGAGGCGCGCATTGTCGTCGGCCACGGACAGATGAGCGAACGCGAGCTGGAACGGGTCATGCGCGATTTCACCCAGCAGCGCGCCAACCTACTGTTATGCACGACGATCATCGAAACCGGCATCGACAATCCGCACGCCAACACGATCATCATCGACCGCGCCGACAAGTTCGGGCTGGCGCAACTGCACCAATTGCGCGGGCGCGTTGGCCGCTCGCACCATCAGGCCTACGCCTACCTGCTGACGCGCGCCGATGCCGACAGCAAAAGCGGCCTGACCCGGCAGGCGCGCCAGCGGCTGGAGGCGATTCAAGCGATGGAAGAACTGGGCGCGGGCTTCTACCTCGCCATGCACGACCTGGAAATTCGCGGCGCCGGCGAAATCCTCGGCGAAAACCAGTCCGGCGCCATGCAGGAAATCGGCTTCAGCCTCTATAGCGAAATGCTCAACCGCGCTGTCAGCGCGCTGCGTCAGGGCAAGGAGGCCGATTTGATCGAGCCGTTGGGCATTGCGACTGAAATCAACCTGCACACGCCAACGCTGCTGCCCAGCGACTATGCGCCCGACGTGCATGAACGGCTGACGCTCTACAAACGTCTGGCCAATTGCGCCTCGCCCGATGAAATCGCCGCCATGCAGGAAGAACTCATCGACCGCTTCGGCGAGCTACCGCCACAGGCGCAAGCGCTGCTCGAAAGCCACCGGCTGCGGCTGCGCTGCCGTCCGCTCGGCATCATCAAGCTGGATGCAACGGCCAACGGCGTCAATGTCCAGTTTGAGCCGAAGCCGCCGATCGACCCGATTATCATCATCGACCTGATTCAGAAAAACCGCAGTTACAAACTCGCCGGGCAAGACAGACTTTCGCTTGTGCGCTCCTGCCCGACATTGGCCGAACGCATCGCCGCCACGCGGGAGCTATTAAAACAACTTGGTGCGGAGAAAGTGATATGAGCCGCCAAAACAGCGTATGGAATTGTTAAAGTAGAAATATTGGATATATTATTCGGAAGGATGAATCATGGATTTATTAATAGTATGCATTATATGTATTCTAACCCTTCTGGTTGCTTTAATAGTTCCAATTTTTATTGGTAGCCTAATTATTAAAAAGACACACAGTGAAGAAACTATTGGAAAAAATAAAAAAACCGCACGTTTTATCGGAATAACGGTAAGCACGCTACTAACCGCCAGCATGGCTTGGTGGTGCTCAAAAAGCAACAGCTTTGGGCTTGGTATAATTGCTATACCAATCGTGATCTCGTTATTTACTCCATCAATTATTGGTTTATTTACTGTATTAACAGCATTTATTCTACAAAAAACCGGACTTAAAGAAAAATCCTTTTTCTTTTTATATAGCCGCAAGTGTATTTGAATCTACGGAGGTTGTGCCTATTTTTTGTATAAAAATTTATTTTTTACTTGATAGGCTATACAATTTTTCATTTCCACTCATGTTCAAATCAATTTGCACAAATGCCAAGGTAGAAATTATAGAATCAACCGAACCTCCTAAAGGATTTGCTATTATTCCGGCATGGGGACGCTCTAGACGTTACCAAGAATCCAATCTTGACCGACTGCTTTTATCAGAAAAAACAGCGCTTGAATTTATTGAAAAAGTGGACAACTCTTCAAAAGATAATGAGAAAATCACAAGGGTAATAAAAAAGCAGGTTAACAAAAAAGAAGGTAAAACAGAATATAGCGATTTATTTCTGACAACACCTGAAAGCTCCTTGAACTCCAAGTATTATGTGCAATTTTCATAAATAGAAGTTTCTCAATTATTTAAAATAGAAGGATTTACAGAAGGGCAGAAAATTCAGATAAAGCGCGCCTCCGACAATAAAATTATCGCTTCAGCAGAAGGCTATTGGAATTACCAGCAACGGAAGGAATGCCCAAAAGATTTTGGCAAGGAAGACTTTGTGATAAAATTTGTTGCGAAAACATTTAATCTCTCACTTCATTAAGTGAATATCTAAACTTTCAATCGAGAACCACGTCGATCCATCCGAATTTCCATTTAGCTGAAAAAATGAACCCTTCCGAACCCTCTCCCAACGACCCAAACGCCATCGAAAACATCAACGTCGGCAATTTCGAGCCGATGCCTTCGCCCAAAGAAATCCTGGCGCGCATTCCGCTTTCCAGGCAGGCGGCGCAGACCGTCATACACGGCCGCGAAGCCTTGCGCAATATCCTCGACCGACGTGACCCCCGCCTGTTCGTCGTCGTCGGCCCCTGCTCGATTCACGACCCGGTCGCCGGCCTCGATTATGCCCGCCGGCTCAAGGCGTTGGCCGACGAACTGAACGATACGCTGTTGCTGGTCATGCGTGTCTATTTTCAAAAACCGCGCACGACAACCGGCTGGAAGGGCTTTATCAACGACCCTTACATGGACGATTCGTTCTGCATCGACAAAGGTATGGAAAAGGCGCGCGCTTTTCTGCACGAGATCGCCGAACTGGGCCTACCGGCGGCTACCGAGGCGCTCGACCCGATTTCGCCGCAGTATCTTGGCGACCTCATTGCGTGGACGGCAATCGGCGCGCGCACGTCGGAATCACAAACGCACCGTGAGATGGCTTCCGGCCTGTCGACGCCGGTCGGCTTCAAGAACGCGACCAACGGGGACATCGGCATTGCCGTAAACGCCATTCTTTCCGCCTCACGCCAGCATAGTTTTCTGGGCATCAACAGTGAAGGACACACGGCCATTGTACGCACGCTGGGCAATCATTATGCCCACCTGGTATTGCGCGGCGGCGACGACCGCCCCAATTACGATACGGTCAGCGTCCGTCTTGCCGAAGAGGCGCTGACCAAAGCCGATCTGCCGGCCAACCTGGTCGTCGATTGCTCGCACGCCAACAGCTACAAGGATCACAAGCTTCAACCGTTCGTGCTCTCCGACATCGTCAACCAGATCCGTTACGGGAACCATTCGCTGGTCGGCATCATGATCGAATCCAACCTCGTTGCCGGCAACCAGCCGATTCCCAAAGACCGCACCCAGCTCAAGTACGGCTGCTCGATCACCGACGCCTGCGTGGATTGGGAAACGACGGCGCATATGCTACGCGAAGCCGCCGCCCAGCTGCGCGATGTGTTACCGAAACGAAACGTACCGACCGCCGAATAGCCATTACACCAGCATCGTCTCGTATCGATTCGCCCGCCGGCGTGGCGGTGTTGACACCTCGACAAGGCCGCATGCGCTCCGCCGGGTATTTGACCAAACCGCGATTTCATCACCGTTTTATTGATTGCTTTTTGATCGGGAGACTGATTTGAACACCACCGCCCCCCCCTTGATCCGCCCCTTTGCCGCCCTGCGCCCTCTGCCCGAGCACGCCGCCGCAGTCGCCGCGCCGCCTTATGACGTGCTTTCCAGCAAGGAGGCGCGCATACGCGCCGCCGGCAAACCTTATTCCTTCCTGCACATTTCAAAAGCTGAGATCGACTTGCCCGAAAACATCGATCCTTACGCGCCCGAGGTGTATGCCAAATCGGCAGAAAATCTCCGCCGGCTGATCGGCGACGGTATCCTGATCCGCGAGCGCAAACCCTGCTATTACGCCTACCGGCTGGTGATGGGCCAGCACACGCAGACGGGGCTGATCGTCGCCGCATCGGTGGCGCATTACGACGGCAACCGCATCCGCAAGCATGAATTCACGCGGCCGGACAAGGAAGACGACCGCGTGCGCCAGATTGAAGCGCTCAATGCCCAGACCGGCCCGGCGCTGCTTGCCCACCCGGACAGCGATGAAGCCGAGCGCCTGCTTGCCGAGGCCACATCCGGCGCCCCCATCGCCGACCTGACCGCCGACGATGGCATCCGCCATACCGTCTGGCTAATCGATGACGATGCCGCTATTGCCCGCATCAGCGCCGTCATCAATGCCATGCCGGTGCTCTATATCGCCGACGGGCACCACCGCTCCGCCGCCGCCTCGCGCGTTGCGGCAAGCCGGCGTAAAGCCGGTAACGTTACGGGCGATGCGGAATCGGAATACTTTCTCGCCGTAGTGTTCCCGGCGCGGCAGAAGCGCATCTTCGATTACAACCGTATCGTCCGCGATCTCAACGGCCATAGTCTCGACAGTTTTCTCAAGGCCGTCGGCGAGCGCTGTACCGTCAGGCCGGCACAAACCGCCGTCAAACCTGAACATGTCGGCGAATTCGGCATGTACGTCGCCGGCCGCTGGTACGCCCTGGCGATTCGGCCAGAACGCATTCCGGCGCAAGACCCGGTGCGTCGTCTTGATGTCTCCGTGCTTTCCGAGCAAATCCTCGGCCCGGTGCTTGGTATCACCGACCTGCGCCGTGACGCGCGCATCGACTTTGTTGGCGGCATCCGCGGCCTCGGCGAACTGGAAAAGCGCGTCGACAGCGGCGAGATGGCTGTTGCTTTCTCGATGTATCCGACCCAGCTCGACCAATTGATGGCCGTTGCCGACGCCGGCGAAGTCATGCCCCCTAAATCGACCTGGTTCGAACCCAAGCTGGCCGACGGGCTGGCCTCGCACGTGCTGGACTGAGCGGAAACGTGCTGGACTGAGCGGAAAAAGGGATGCCCAAAACCCGTGCGAACGGGGGTCAGGGCAGCTTCTTATCGGGCGCAAAATTCCGGATTATATTTTTTGATGCTCTGAAGCCCTTTAAAAATAAGGGCTTCAAAGCATTTTATGTTTTCTACCCTAATTGGACAGATCTCAGACAGTCTTTCAGTCGTTCATCTCATCATTTACCAGACGCAACCCCCTGACCGACTTTCTCACGTAAAAAACAGGCAAACCCCAACCCTTCGGGCAGTTTCGCCGCCGCACCAGCCGCCATGCCGGCCTCGCTGGCGAACCCTCAGCCCTTCGTGCAGCCCCCTTTGAAAAATGAGCAAAATGAGCTGGGGCTGGGCGTAATTTTCTGATTTATGTTTCTTGATGCCCTGAAGCCCTTATTTTTAAAGGGCTTCAAAGCATTTTATGTTTTCTTCCTTGTTTACGCAGTTCTCAGGCAGCCTTTCGGATACGCCAGGAAGGTCGCTATTTATCTTGACTTGAGAGCGGCGCTCCGTATAATGCGGCTTTCTTCGACGTCGCATGTTGCTCGGCGACACAGAAGGCGCGTAGCTCAGCTGGTTAGAGCACCACCTTGACATGGTGGGGGTCGTTGGTTCGAGTCCAATCGCGCCTACCAAATATCGAAAGCCAGAGCGTGTCTCTGGCTTTTCTCTTTTCTGGGGTTGGAAGATGCCGATCATTACCTTGCCTGATGGTTCTCAACGGGAATTTACGCAGCCGGTCACCGTCGCCGAAGTGGCGCAAAGCATCGGCGCCGGTCTGGCGAAGGCGGCACTGGCAGGCAAGGTCGACGGCCGCCTGGTGGATACGTCGTTCCGTATCGAACAGGATGCGCAACTCGCCATTGTCACCGACAAGGATCCCGAAGGCGTAGATGTTATCCGCCATTCAACGGCGCACCTGCTCGCTTACGCCGTCAAGGAGCTGTTTCCGGAAGCGCAGGTCACCATCGGGCCGGTCATCGAAAACGGCTTTTACTATGACTTCTCGTTCAAGCGTCCGTTTACGCCCGAGGATTTGCAGGCTATCGAAAAACGCATGGCCGAACTCGCCAAACGCAACTTCCCCGTCACGCGCGAAATCTGGGAGCGCGACAAGGCAACGGAGTTTTTCAACTCGATCGGCGAACATTACAAGGCCGAACTGATCGCCGCCATTCCCCCCGGCGAAACGGTGTCGCTGTACCGCGAGGGCGATTTCGTCGATCTCTGCCGCGGCCCGCACGTGCCATCGACCGGCAAGCTCAAGGTGTTCAAACTGATGAAGGTGGCCGGCGCCTACTGGCGCGGCGACCACCATAATGAACAATTGCAGCGTATCTACGGTACCGCCTGGGCCAAAAAGGAAGAGCAGGACGCTTATCTGACCATGCTCGAAGAAGCGGAGAAGCGCGACCATCGCCGCCTAGGTCGGCATCTCGATCTATTTCACTTGCAGGACGAAGCGCCCGGCATGGTTTTCTGGCACCCGAAAGGCTGGACGATCTGGCAGCAGATTGAGCAGTATATGCGTCGCGTCTATCAGGAAAATGGCTATCAGGAAGTCAAATGCCCGCAGATTCTCGATCGCTCGTTGTGGGAAAAATCGGGGCACTGGGCGCATTTTAAGGACAACATGTTCCTCACTGAATCGGAAAAACGCGATTACGCAATCAAACCGATGAATTGCCCTGGACATGTGCAGATTTTCAACACCGGCCTGCGTAGTTACCGTGATCTGCCGCTACGCTACGGAGAATTTGGCTCCTGCCACCGTAACGAGCCATCCGGTGCGCTACACGGCATCATGCGCGTGCGCGGTTTCACGCAGGATGATGGACATATTTTTTGCACCGAAGACCAGATCGAATCAGAAGTCACCACGTTCAACGCGCTGGTCAAACGGGTTTACGCCGATTTCGGTTTCCATGATATTGCCGTCAAACTCGCCTTGCGCCCAGCAGGACGCGTCGGCTCCGACGAGGTTTGGGACAAGGCCGAAGACGCGTTACGCGCCGCCTTACGTGCCTCTGGTCTCGAATGGGTCGAATTGCCCGGCGAAGGCGCGTTTTACGGGCCAAAAATCGAATTCCACATCCGCGATGCTATCGGCCGTTCCTGGCAATGCGGCACTGTACAGGTCGATTTCTCGATGCCCGGCCGCCTAGGCGCCGAGTATGTTGGCGAAGATAATGCACGTCATACGCCGGTCATGCTGCACCGCGCTATTCTCGGCTCGCTCGAACGCTTCATCGGCATTCTTATCGAAAACTGGTCGGGCGCCCTGCCCTTGTGGCTCTCGCCGGTACAAGCCGTTGTTCTCAACATTTCGGAGAGCCAGATTGATTATGCTAAGCATGTTGCGAAAACACTACGTGAAGCCGGATTGCGCGCCGAGGCCGATTTGCGCAACGAAAAAATCAACTATAAAATACGCGAGCATAGCTTGAATAGACTGCCGTATCAGCTTGTCGTCGGCGATAAGGAAAAAGCAACGGGCAAGGTTGCCGTGCGAACACGTGGAGGTCAGGATCTCGGTCAAATGACACTTGATACTCTGATCAAACGGCTTCAACAGGAAGTCGCAATGCGTAGCAGCGCGGCTTAATTTTGTCAAAAAAACAGGAGGAAAAAGTCATCGCACAGCAAAAAACGCAACGCATCAACGAAGAAATTACCGCCCCGGAAATCCGTCTGATTGGCGTGGAGGGCGAAGCACTCGGCATCATGAGCGTGCGACAGGCGTTGTATCTAGCTGAAGAAGTCGGTATTGATCTCGTAGAAATTGCTCCACTGGCGCAACCGCCCGTTTGCCGCATTATGGATTACGGCAAGTTCAAATACCAAGAGCAGAAACGCCAGCACGAACAGAAACTCAAGCAGAAGCAGATCCAGGTCAAAGAAGTCAAATTGCGTCCCGGAACTGACGAAAACGATTACCAGATCAAACTGCGCAATATGATTCGTTTTCTGCAGGATGGCGACAAAGTTAAAGCGACCTTGCGCTTTCGCGGACGTGAAATGGCTCACCAAGACATCGGAATGCGCCAAATCGAACGGATTAAGGTTGATTTGCAGGACTATGCCAGTGTTGAGCAGATGCCTAAAATGGAAGGTCGTCAGATGGTGATGATTCTGGCGCCACTACGAAAAAAATAGCAGTCGCGATACGCGACCATATATCATATATACATCGCGCAGCATCCGCATTTTTGCGTGCAACATTGTAGAATCACGGTTCTAATTTTTACTTTTACTAAGAGGTGTCAGGTCTGTAAAGCGCGCCCGTCGGGAGCCACCTGCCGCCATATTTAAAAAGGAGCATTCAATGCCCAAAATGAAGACCAAAAGCGGCGCTAAAAAGCGCTTCAAGGTCAGCGCCAGTGGACGTATCAAACGTGCACAGGCATTTAAGCGTCACATCCTGACCAAAAAAACCACCAAAGGCAAGCGCCAGTTGCGCGGCATGATCGGCGTTCATGAATCCGACAAGGCCTTGGTTCACGCCATGATGCCTTACGCATAAGGAGACCGATATGCCCAGAGTTAAACGTGGAGTTACGGCGCGTGCGCGCCATAAAAAGATTCTTGTTCAGGCCAAAGGTTATCGCGGTCGTCGGAAAAATGTTTACCGCATCGCCAAACAAGCGGTAATGAAAGCCGGTCAGTACCAGTATCGTGACCGCCGTCAAAGAAAACGTCAGTTCCGTACTTTGTGGATCGCGCGTATCAATGCCGCAGCACGCGAATTGGGCTTGAAGTACAGCACACTGATGAACGGTCTAAAGAAGGCGCAAATCGAAGTCGATCGCAAAGTATTGGCTGATCTTGCTGTCTTTGACAAACCGGCCTTCGCAGCACTTGCCAATCAGGCCAAGGCGCAGATTGCTTCCTGACTTGACGGGTACGGCAAAGGGAGGCGTTCGCCTCCCTTTTTTGTTCGACGACGAGGAATTTATTCATGCTGAATCTTGAACGGATTGCGCAGGAAGCTATTGCAGCCTTCGCCGCCATTGGTGATGCGGACAAACTTGAGCAAATCAAAGCGCGTTACCTTGGCAAAAGCGGCCAGATTACCGAACTGCTCAAAGGCATGGCCAAGCTCTCACCTGAAGAGCGCAAACAGATGGGGGCTGCCATCAACCAGGTCAAGACGAGCATCGAGAATGCGCTTGCCTCCCGTCGTGAAGCGATCCGTACCGCAATGCTGGAAACACGGCTAGCTGAAGAATCTCTTGATGTCACCCTGCCCGGTCGCGGTGAAACACGTGGTGGCCTGCACCCGGTAACGCGCACGCTGGAGCGCATCGAAGCGCTTTTCCGCTCGATTGGTTTTGAAGTCGCGGACGGTCCCGAGATTGAGGCTGACTTCCAGAATTTCACAGCACTGAACACACCGGAAGACCATCCAGCGCGCTCGATGCACGATACCTTTTACCTGTTCGACGAACAGGGTAAGGTTGCGCCCGACGTGCTGCTACGTACGCACACTAGCCCAATCCAGGTACGCTATATGCAAGCGCATGTAGCGAAATACCAGCATCTCGAAACAATGCCGGAAATCCGGATTATCGCACCAGGCCGTGTTTACCGCGTTGATTCCGACGCCACACATTCGCCGATGTTCCACCAAGTTGAGGGACTTTGGATTGGAGAAAATGTCAGTTTTTCCGACCTGAAGGGTGTTGTAGCCAACTTTCTGCGCCGTTTTTTCGAAAGTGATGAATTGCAGGTTCGTTTTCGCCCGTCCTTTTTTCCATTCACCGAACCTTCCGCCGAAATTGACGTTGCCTTCATGAGTGGTCCGCTAGAAGGCCGCTGGCTGGAAATTGCCGGTTGCGGCATGGTACACCCGAATGTCTTACGCCACGTAAAAATCGATCCGGAAAAATACATCGGCTTTGCCTTCGGTATGGGGCCGGATCGCCTGACCATGCTGCGTTACGGCATTAACGACCTACGCCTGTTCTTTGACGGCGATTTACGCTTTTTGCGTCAGTTTGCATGATGGATTGCCCATGAAATTCTCAGAATCCTGGCTTCGCAGCTTTGTCGATCCCAAAATTACCGGTGTCGAATTTACACATCTGCTGACGATGGCCGGCCTTGAAGTTGAGGAAGACGAAAGCGTTGCCCCCGCCTTCGAAGGCGTTATCGTCGCCCATGTACTGGAGGTCACGAAGCATCCTGATGCGGACCGCCTCAACGTCTGCCGCGTCGACATCGGTGGAGAAATCAAACAAATCGTCTGTGGCGCCCCCAATGTCGCACCGGGAATCAAAGTACCATGCGCTTTGCCGGGCGCCCACCTACCCGGTGACTTCAAAATCAAGATCGCCAAGGTGCGCGGCATCGAATCGAGCGGCATGCTTTGTTCGGCACGCGAGCTGGGTATTTCCGACGATGCCTCGGGCTTGCTGATCTTGCCAGCAGATGCTCCGGTTGGCGAAAATATCCGAACCTACCTTGATCTGGATGACCGGTTGCTCACGCTCAAGCTGACGCCCAACCGAGCCGATTGTCTCTCTCTCCTCGGCGTTGCCCGTGAAGTGGCGGCTCTCACCGGCGCACCAATCACCTATCCGGAGATCAACCCCGTCAAACCGGAAATCGACGCACAGCGTGCGATCGTGCTTGATGCGCCTGGCGCCTGTCCGTTGTACTGCGGGCGTCTTATCGTCGGTGCCGACGCCAAAGCGCCGACGCCGGAGTGGATGAAACGCTGCCTGGAACGCTCGGGAATTCGCTCGATTTCTGCGCTCGTCGACGTTACCAACTACGTAATGCTCGAACTTGGCCAGCCACTGCACGCTTTCGACAACGCCAAACTGCAAGGCGCTATTCATGCGCGCATGGCGCACGCCGGTGAAAAAATCTTGCTGCTCAACGAACAGACACTTGAATTGCAGGATGATGTGCTGCTCATTACTGATGAATGTCGTCCGCTCGCCGTTGCCGGCATCATGGGCGGTGAGGAAAGCGGTATTACGCTGAAAACACGTGAAATTTTTCTCGAATCCGCCTTCTTCGCTCCTGCTGCCGTTGCTGGACGGGCACGCCGTTATGGTTTTAGTTCCGATGCTTCATACCGCTTTGAACGCGGTGTCGACTTCGGTGGCGCGCGCCTCGCCCTCGAACGCGCCACACGATTGATTCTTGACATTTGTGGCGGACAGGCCGGTCCTATCAGCGAAGCAATGGGCACACTGCCCGCCCGCTCTCCCATCCGCCTACGTCCGGCGCGCGTCACCAAAGTACTGGGCATCGCTATTGCCGGAGAAGAAATTGGCAAGATTCTTCAGCGACTAAACCTGCCGTTCGTGCGTGATGGTGAAAATTTTACCGTCACGCCACCAAGTTACCGCTTTGATATCGAGATTGAAGAAGACCTGATCGAAGAAATCGCCCGTATTCACGGTTACGACAGCATTCCTTCGCATATGCCACACGCGCGCCTGGCCATGTTGCCGCAAACGGAAAGTGTGCGCCCGCTGGCGCGCATCCGGCAAACCTTGGCCGATCGCGGCTTTCAGGAGGTTATTAATTACGCTTTTATCGACGAGTCCTGGGAAACCGACTTTGCGGCCAATACCTCGCCTATCCGGCTTGCTAATCCAATCGCCAGCCAGATGAGCGTTATGCGCTCGACCCTCATTGGCGGCCTTGTCGCCAATGTCGTTACCAACCTCAGGCGCAAGCAAAATCGGGTTCGCCTCTTCGAAACCGGGCGTTGTTTCTTCCGCGATACCAACGGTGCGCCAGTCGCCGGTTTTCGTCAGCCCTGGAAGCTGGCCGCCTTAGCTTACGGTGGCACATTACCCGAACAATGGGGAATACCGACGCGCAATGTCGACTTCTTCGATCTCAAAGGGGAGCTTGAATTGCTACTGGCGCCCAAAACGGCGCGCTTTGAAGCCGCGACTCACCCTGCCCTGCACCCTGGCCGCTGCGCACGCATCGTTGTCGACGAGGCACCTGTCGGTTATTTGGGTGAGCTGCATCCACAATGGCAGCAAAAATACGACCTGCCACTGTCGCCCGTACTCTTTGAAATCGATTTGGATGTTCTCACCCAAACCCGTCCGCCTCACTTCGCAGATATCTCTCAGCAGCCTGTCGTCGTACGAGATTTAGCTATTGTCGTCGATGGAAAGCTAGAGTTTCAGCAGATTCTCGACGGTCTTCATGGCAAGTTGCCGCCGCTTATCCGTGAAATCCGCTTATTCGACGTGTATACCGGAAAAGGGATTGAACAAGGAAAAAAAAGTCTTGCTTTCCGTATAGTTATGCAAGATACTGAACGTACTTTGCAAGATGCAGAGGTCGATGCCGCCATGCAAGAACTGACAGCTTGCCTACAACAAAACTGCGCCGCACAGCTCCGCGTCTAACAGGAAAACAACATGACACTGACCAAGGCAGAATTGGCTGATTTGCTGTTTGAAAAAGTCGGCCTCAACAAACGCGAAGCCAAAGATATGGTAGAGGCTTTCTTTGAAGAAATTCGCAATGCACTTGAGCGCGGCGATGGCGTCAAAATTTCCGGTTTCGGTAATTTTCAGCTGCGTGACAAGCCGCAACGTCCTGGACGCAACCCCAAAACAGGCGAAGAAATTCCGATTACTGCACGCCGCGTCGTCACTTTCCACGCCAGCCAAAAGCTAAAGAGTGAAGTGGAATCTTCCTACCATGGGACTCAGCCATCTTAAGGACGCCGGGAAAACACCACTCCCACCGATTCCCGCCAAGCGCTACTTTACGATTGGCGAGGTGAGCGAGCTGTGCGATGTCAAACCGCATGTACTGCGCTACTGGGAGCAGGAATTCGCCCAACTCAAACCTGTCAAGCGCCGCGGTAATCGTCGTTATTACCAGCATCACGAAGTTTTACTTGTCCGCCGTATCCGCGAACTGCTCTATAACCAGGGATTTACGATCAATGGCGCACGCAGCCGGCTCGATGAAGCCGACAAAAACAAGTCAAATCCCTCCTCCATAACGCCAGAGGCTTTGGGCAAAACGTTGCGGAAAATTGCTGAACTTCTGAAAACTGATCCTTAACCTGCCCAAGGATCGGGTGAATAAGTCCAGCCTTCATTGATTCCCACTTATTCATACTCCATCAGCAGAACATCGGTTATAATCCGCGCCTGTCGGGGCGTAGCGCAGCCTGGTAGCGCACTTGCATGGGGTGCAAGGGGTCGCGAGTTCGAATCCCGCCGCCCCGACCATTAAATCATTCCAGAAGAGATAATACGATACCCACTCCTCCTGGCCTCAAGTGGGGCGCTTGTTTTCCAGGATTGCCATCAAAATACAAAACCACGATATCCGCTATCGCCGGAAATGCTCTGGGGAGGACACAAGGCCGCAGAGGAAAAAATTAATTATTGATGGCTGATTACTGTCCTGTGATGCGTCTCAGTAGCTTAATCATTAAAAACACAGATTCGCCCCACGCCCTCTTTAACCGGAATACATCTTGGCAGCACTAGTGTTTTTGCATAAACTCCTGTTTGCCTAATCCATACATCCGCGCAAAACCACAGCGGGGTTTCCAGACATTAATTTATCCCAAGGAGAAAAATGCCATGAGAAAAAACCTGTTTTCTGTCCTGCTCATCGCCGGCTGCTTTACCGGCACATCTTTCGCACAAGCGCCGGCAGACGCCCCCGCCAATGCAACGGGATTATGCAAGGACGGCACCTATTACACGGGGAAGAATAAACAAGGCGCCTGCCGCGGACACAAGGGCATACAGACATGGTATGGCGCAAGCGCAAACACCAGCCCAACCGATCCGGCCAGTCAAGCTACTCCGCCTGCATCCCCCGCTCCCGGTGCCACTCCCAGTCCCAATGCGTCATCGGCCCCCACCACCCCGCAGACAAATACTGCACAGCAGGCAACGGCAGCAGGCGCACCCGCCGCCCCCGGCATGGTTTGGGCCAACGCGACGAAAAAAATCTACCACTGCCCGAATACGCGCTGGTACGGCAAGACCAAACAAGGGGAATACATGACCGAAGCCGATGCGAAAGCAAAAGGCTTCCAACCTAATCGCGGCAAAGCCTGCGCCGACTAAAAAGAAAAAAGGCCGGCAAACGGAAAAGAGTCATTGGAAACAAATCGGCAGGCAAACCGCTTGCCTCATATTTCCGCTCAACTCATTTCACGTGTAGCCGGCCGCGTATCGCAAAGAACGGCGGAAGAAAACCCGAAGAAAATTTTCCGCCATGCGCAAACCTCACAAACCCCATGTGCTGTAAAAACAGCATATCGTTCCACAAAACACCCGTAAACACTGGACGACGGCAAATTCAGTTAGA
>CALHZD010000045.1 GCA_938040985.1 uncultured Propionivibrio sp. | reverse complement strand
CTGACTTTCTTTGGCGAGGCAAAGAAAGTCAGCGGGGTGCGCTGCCGCTCAGCGCTACAGCATTAAGAGAAGTTCCGTGTGGGAAGGTCAGCGCGCAGGCTGTGGCGATTCTTGTTTTTTAGTTTTAGGGTATCTCCAAAGGGGTGCTCTAAAGCCCTTGTAAATAGGGCATTTCAGAAAGTCTGCCCGCTAGCCCGCGTATTTAGGGCATTTTAGAGAAGTGTGCCCGCAAGTCCTTTATTTGCGGGTATCTCCAAGGGGGATGCTCCGGAGCCCTTGTAAACAGGGCTTCTCAGAGAGTGGTGCCTGCAAGCCCTTTATCCACGCGGGTTTCCGGGATGCCTACCCGAAAACGCCCTGTTTACGCGGGTTTGCGGGCGCCCCTGTCAGCAGGGCCCGGCGTATGCGCCTTACTTACATGCTAAAATCGCCGCCGATCCAACGACCGTGGAACCTGAAAAACGCTGCGGCCGGCCCGCCGCACTGGGACGGACCCGGAAACGCCGCGGCATGGATTCCACTTCGCCTTTGGCGATTTGGCGATAGAGGAGGCTCCGATGAGCGAAGAAAAACTGTCGATCAATGATCTGGACGCCATTTCGGAACTGCTGGCCCAGCAAAAGCTCGCCGAAAACCCTGAACTGCGACAGGAACCGTATGCGCCGGAGCCCTCCGAAAACCCCGAACACGGGCAATACGCCGAACGCCTGCATGCTTTGCTCGAACGGATGTCACTGGCCGATATCGCTGCGGCCATCGAGGCCCTGGCGCCGGAAGACCGGCTGCTGGTGTGGAACGAAGTGCGCGCCGAACGCGGCGAGGCCATTCTTGAAATCCTCTCCGACGACATCCGCGAAGACCTGATCTGCGAGAGCCACCTGCGCAATGAAAAAACCTCCGTCACGGCGTTCGAGCTGCGCAACGGCCGTCTCAACCAGATTAACGTCAATACGCCGTATGACTTGAAGTCGCTCAAGCCGATCTGGGTCGATCTGGTCGCGCCGACGCCGGAAATCCGCGCTTGGGTCGGCCGCTTTTTCGGCGTGGTTCTGCCCAATCCGAGCAATCTGACCGACCTGGAGGCCAGTGCGCGCTTCTACGTCATGGACAGCGGCGAGATCCACCTGCACTCGGATTTTCTGCTCGACACCAAAGAGGAGTCGCGCAACGTTGCCGTCGCGCTGATCCTGCATCAGGATGTGCTCTTCACCGTTCGCCCGGAAGAACTACCGGTCTTCCGCCTGCAACGGTTGCGCGCGCGCACCCAGCCCGGCTACGTCACCGACGGCAAGGATGTGCTGCTCGATCTTTACGCGGCCGATGTCGAATATTCCGCCGATGCGCTGGAAGACATTTACGCCTCGCTCGGCGAGGCCGGCCAGCACGTGCTGGGCAACGAACTGAGCGACGCCGACGCCGCCAAGATTCTCGCCGACATCGCCGGCGAGGAAGATCTCAACGGCCGCATCCGGCGCAATGTGCACGACACCCGGCGCGCCGTCTCCTTTTTGATGCGCGGCAAAATCCTGAGCGCCGATCAGGCCGAGGACGCCCGCCAGATTTTGCGTGACATCGAGTCAGTGGACGGGCATACCTCATTTCTGTTCGGAAAAATCAACTTCTTGATGGATGCGCTGGTCGGCTTTATCAACATCAACCAGAACAAGGTCATCAAAATCTTTTCCGTCGCCTCGGTCGCCATGCTGCCGCCGACGCTGATCGCCAGCATCTACGGCATGAATTTCCACGGCTGGTTCCCCGAATTGGAATGGGAATACGGCTACCCCTTCGCCCTATTCCTGATGATCTGCTCCATCGCCATTCCTTTCTGGTTTTTCAACCGGAAAGGCTGGCTCCGCTAAGCCTGCCCGCGCCGGCTCAGGCGGAGCGCTCCGCGCCGGACAGGCTGCCGAACGCCGCGTCCGCCGCCGCCAGCGTGGCGGCAATATCGGCATCGGTATGCGCCGCCGAAACGAAGCCCGCCTCATAGGCGGACGGGGCGAAATAATGACCTGCCGCCAGCATGGCGTGGAAGAAACGGCTAAAGGCCGCGGTATCGCATTCGAGCGTCTCGGCGTAATTTTGCGGACATTCGGCGCGGAAATAGAGGCCGAACATGCCGCCGACCGACTGCGCCGAAAATATCTGACCATGCTTGCGGGCAAGCTGGCTTAGCCCCGCACATAAATCCGCCGTTTTCCGGCTCAGATCGGCATAAAAACCGGGCGCCTGGATCAGGCGCAGCGTCGCCAGACCCGCCGCCACGGCCAGCGGATTGCCGGACAGGGTGCCTGCCTGATAGACCGGGCCCAGCGGCGCGATTTTTTCCATGATGTCACGCCGGCCGCCAAATGCGCCCAGCGGCATGCCGCCGCCGATGACTTTAGCCAGGGTGGTCATGTCCGGCGTCACGCCGTAGCGGCCTTGCGCACATTCCAGCCCGACGCGGAAGCCGGTCATCACCTCGTCGAAAATCAGCATGGCGCCATGCTGCGTACAACACGCACGCAGCGTCGCCAGGAATGCAGGATCGGGCGCGATGAGATTCATATTGCCCGCCACCGGCTCGACGATCACGGCGGCAATCTTGTCGCCATGCGCGGCAAAGGCCTGCTCGACCTGGGCCGTGTCGTTGTAATCCAGCACCAGCGTATGCTTGGCGACATCGGCCGGCACGCCGCCGGAACTGGGGTTGCCGAAGGTCAGCAGCCCCGAGCCGGCCTTGACCAGCAGGCTGTCGGAATGGCCGTGGTAACAACCTTCAAACTTGACCAGGAGATCGCGCCCTGTATAGCCGCGCGCCAGCCGGATGGCGCTCATCGTCGCCTCGGTGCCGGAGCTGACGAGGCGCACCATATCCATTGACGGGACGAGGCGGCACAACAGATCGGCCAGTTCGACCTCGCGTTCGGTCGGCGCGCCGAACGACAAGCCGTCGGCGGCGGCGGCCTGTACGGCGGCAACGACTTCCGGATGGGCATGGCCAAGAATCAACGGCCCCCATGAGCCGACATAATCGAGATATTCGTCACCATTGGCATCCGTGACGCGCGCGCCGTTTCCGCTGACGAAAAAACGCGGCGCCCCGCCCACCGAGCGAAAGGCGCGCACGGGCGAATTGACCCCGCCGGGAATATGCCGGCGGGCGCGCTCAAACAAGGCTGCATTACGGTCGGACATGGCGGCGCTCCTTTAAAAATTGCAGAAATTCATTGCAACGATTCTACCCGAAACGAACCTGCGCTCCGCCGGAGCAGCCCGCTTCATCCAAGAGACGCCAGATAACGCCAATCCGCTCATCGCCTACAATCAACCGATAGGCATACAATGTTTTATCTGCCTGCGTTGTGTTGTATAGTGTCATACAGCAGTATCCGCACATAAAACAATGCTGCGCGTCCGTATTGGGCAGCGCGAGGAAATCTTGGAGCAAAAAATTGGCAGAAGCCTTGAATCCGAGTGACGTCAAAGTCATGATTGTTGACGACAGCAATACGATTCGTCGCAGCGCTGAAATTTTTCTGGTGCAGTCGGGTTATCAGGTCGTACTTGCAGAAGATGGCTTCGACGCACTGGCGAAAATCGCCGATCACCGCCCTAACGTCATTTTCTGCGACATCATGATGCCGCGCCTTGATGGCTATCAGACGTGCGCGCTGATCAAGAAAAATCCGCGTTTTAGAAATACGCCCGTCATCATGCTGTCTTCCAAGGACGGGCTGTTTGACCGGGCGCGCGGGCGCATGGTCGGCTCCGACGAATATCTGACCAAACCCTTCACGAAAGACAGCCTTCTGCAATCGGTCGCCGCCTTTACCGCCCAGGCCGCCTAAACCTATAGAAAACATTCAATTTAATTATCCTAAATATCCGCACAGCCCCGTATTTATTGACCCATCTCACCGGCACAAGCACACAAGCACGTTTCTGGAGTCACGTATGCCCGTAAAAAAAATTTTGATCATCGACGACTCGCCCACCGAGCGCTACATCCTTACGGAAATTCTCAATCGCAGCGGTTATCAGGTCATCACGGCAGAAAACGGCGAAGAAGGCGTCGCCCGGGCATACAGCGAACTTCCCGACCTGATTCTGATGGACGTCGTCATGCCTGGCCTCAATGGTTATCAAGCCACGCGCACGCTGAGCAGAAATGAACAGACGAAGCACATTCCTATCATCATTTGCTCATCGAAAAACCAGGAAACCGACAAAATCTGGGGGCTGCGTCAAGGCGCACTAATCTATCTGACCAAACCGGTCGACAGCGCCGAACTGCTCAGCAAGATCGCTGCCCTCTGAATCGCCCAACGTTTTTATTGATTTTTGCACATGCCCAACCGCGGAACCCTCAGCGAATTTCAGTCTTATCTGGCCAACCGGCTGGCCGCCTCCAGCGAGCGCGGGGCGGCCAGTTTACTTGGCGTTCTCTCCGGATCGGAATACTGGTTGCTCAACCTTTCCGATTCCGGCGAAGTAGTGGCGCTCCCTGAATTGACCGGCGTGCCGCTGACGCAACCCTGGTTTTTGGGGCTGGCGAACATTCGCGGCAACCTGTATTCGGTCATCGACTTCTCGGTTTTTCAGGGACAGGAAGCTACGCCGCATAACGCCAGCGCGCGCCTGCTGCTGATCGGCACAAATCACGGCTGCAACGCCGCGCTGCTTGTCAACCGCATCGTCGGCCTGCGCAACATTGACGACCTCTCTCCCGCTCCGCAGCAAGACTACGGCAACCCGCCCGACTGGGCGCAGCAGGCCTATACCGACCGCGAAGGGCGTTACTGGAAGCAGCTCAAGGTAGAAGCCCTGCTGGCCGACGAACGCTTTATGGATATCGGCATCCCATCATGAATGCCTCGACTGAATTTGATACCGGCCCGCTGAGCTGGGTCAAGAATGAAATCGACCTGGCCCTGGAACGGGCCGCCAACGCCCTGAACGCCTATGCGGAAAGCGCTGCCGCCGGCAACGCCGACCTCTCGCATATCCAGTACTGCCGCACCCATCTGCATCAGGTGCAAGGCGCGCTCATTATCGTTGGCCTGGACGGCGTCAGACAACTGACGGAAGCGCTGGAAGCCCTGCTAGAGGCCATGGAAACCGGCACAGTGGCGGCCAACAGAGCAAATATCGCCCTGACCTACCAAGGGCTGCAAGGCATCGGCAGTTACCTCGACGCTCTTCTTGCCGGACAAAACAATCAGCCCCTGCGCCTGTTCCCGCTCTACGCAGCTACCCAGAAAGCGCGCGGCATCGAACATCCCTCGCCGGCCGATCTATTCTTTCCCGATCTTAGCGTTCGGCCGCCGCATCGGGCGTCCCCCGCGGCAAAAATGCCGGAAACCGCTTTCCAGGAACACCTGCGGCAGGAACGCGGCCGTTTTCAGCGCGGCCTGCTTGCCTGGCTGCGCGCCCCGCAGCAACGGGACGGCATCGCCGATATGCTGGATGCCGTCAAAAATATCGACGCTCTGCAGGAAAGCGCCTCCGCGCGCGCTTTCTGGTGGGTGGCCACGGCGTTGCTGACCGCGCTCTCCGAAGGCGCGCTGCCCCAGCAGACCGATGCGAAACAGGTTTGCGCACGCATCGACCTGCAAATCCGGCGCATGATCGAAGGCTCGAAAAACGTTGCCGAACGCCTGATGCGCGATCTGCTTTATCTCGTTGCCGTCTGCCAGAGCACTCACCCGGCCATCGAGCAGATCCGGCATGCCTATCGGTTGCGCGAGGCGTTGCAAATTGAAGAAACGCCCGTTACCTCGGCGGCGCAAGAATCGATTCTCCGTCATCTGCACGAAGCCATTGCCGCTGCGGAAGACGCATGGAACAAATTTTGCGCCGGTGCGCCGCAGGCACTGCCGCCCTTCCGGGAACACGCGCTGGCCATTGCCAGCCTGGTCAATCAGCTCGGCCGTACCGATTACCAGCGACTTGCGCAAGCGCTCGCCATCACCGCCAACAACTTACGCGAGGACGCTTCGCGTCATTCCGACGCGCTGGCCATGGAAGTCGCCACCGGCCTGCTGCTGGCGCAGAATGCGCAGGAAAATTTCACGCACCTGGGCAACGACTTCGCCCACCAGGTCGACATCACCGTTGCGCGCATCCACGGTTGTCTTGCCGGTGCGCCGCCCAAAGCGGACGCAGAAATCCCGCTGCTTGACGAAATGTCGCGCAAGGCTCAGGAACGCCTACTGATCGCCCAGGTCGCGCGGGAAATCCAGGGTAATCTCGGCCAAATCGAACAGGCGCTCGATACCTTCTTCCGCAACGCGGAAGTGCGCGACGGCTTACCTGCGCTGGATGCCATCTTCCACCAGACAGAAAACGCACTCACGCTCTTGGGCCACGACGGCGCCGTCAGCGCACTGCGCGCCTGCCACCAGGAAGCCGAGCGTTTCGCACAGCCCGACTATGTGCCGCAGGACAGCGACTTCCAGCGTATCGCCAACGAACTGTCGCTGCTTGGTTTTTACGTCGACGCTATTCCTGGCGGCGCGACCGATTTTGCCGCCTTCGTCGAGCAGATGCAGAAAAAACCCGGCGAAGTGGCACACGACGACGTTTATGAAGAACATGACGAGGCGCTTGATCTGGGCAGCCTTACCGTCGAACAGGAAGTCGTCCAGCAAAAACGCGAAGCGCAAAACCTGCTTGGCGCGTTGCTCGAACAGCCGGAGGATGCCGGGTTGCGCGAAGAGCTGCGCCAGAACCTCACTGCGCTCAAGGATGACGCCGAACTCGTCGCCGATGCAACGCTTAGCCGCCAGGCCGACGCGGCGCTGACCGCACTTGACGAAGGCCAGACGGCTGCGCCGAAAATTCAGGAAGCGATTGCCTCGCTGCAAACGCCGGGCGAAAAAACGCCGCAGCCCTCGGAAGCCACCTTGCAGCTTTCCCAGGCCAGCGCCGAGGAAATCGACGCCGAACTGCTGGAAATCTTCATCGAAGAAGCCCACGAAGTCCTCGCCACCGTCGGAGAAAATACACAGCGCGTTCGCCAGCATCCGCATGACATTGAGGCGCTTACCACGGTACGCCGCGCCTTCCACACACTCAAAGGCAGCGGCCGCATGGTCGGCCTCAAGGATCTCGGCGAAACCGCCTGGGCGATCGAACAAACGCTCAATCTCTGGCTACGCCAGGAACAGGAAGTGACGCCCGCCCTGATGGCGCTGCTCGAACAGGCCAAAGGCTGCTTCGACGAATGGGTCGAACATCTCGCCAGCCATTCAGGAGCCGTCCCCGAAACCGCATCACTCGTCGCACTGGCCGAGACGCTGCGCCGTCCGGAAGGCGCAAAGGCCACCCCAAGCGCCGCCGCGGCAAAACCGGGCGAAGCCGCCACAAAGCTGAGCACTGCCGCCATCACCAGCTTCATCGACCAGCACCGCGCCGAGGCCGAAGCTGCCGATCAGGCCGCTGCTGTCCTCACGGTCGCGGACGTTGCCGAAGCCCCCATAGAAACGCCTGCCTCTGTATCCGCACCCACAAGTTCCAAAGACTCCACGGGGCCCTCCGATGGGCCTGTCGACGATTGGGCCGCAATTCTCACTGCCGCTGACATTACCGAAGCCCCCGTAGAAACGCCGCCCGCAGTTACCGAAAATTCCACGCAAGCCACCGATGGGTCTACCGAAGATCAGGCGGCGGCTCTCACTACCGCGGATGTTGCCGAGCCCCCCGTAGAAAAGCCGCCCGAAGATTCCACCAAGCCCGCCGATGTTGTGGCCGAAGCCGACGACGCCATCACCTTTACCCCCGCGGAAGCTCCCGTTCCGCAGGCGGCGCCGGATGCCGTCCAGTCGCCTGAACCCGAAGCACAGCAAGAACTCGCCGGCGAAAGCAGTGGCCCGGACGAGCTTGAAGAAACCATTGAAATTTCGACGCCTGGCGACGAAGCGGAAGATGACGCCGACTTTGAACTCGCCTTTGCGGACGATGACGGCATCACCGTCGAAGAAGCTTCGGATACACCGGCAATGCCAGAGCTTCCCGCTGAACAAGAAACCTTGGACATCACCGAAGCGCCGGCCGCGCCCGTCCTGACGCCCCCCGAGATCCGCCCGATTCCGACGCCCGAGGCGGATGTCGCCCCGGCCCCGCAGCAGCATATTGCTCCGGTCTCGTACGACGACAACATTGCCCGCGCGCTCGCCCGCGTGCATTCCTCCCGCGCCGCAAAACCGCCGGAAACGCGCGCAACGCCGGAAAGCCTGCCGGACATCGCTTTACCGGGCGAACAGCCCGCTGCGCCTGAATCTGCGCCCCCCACAGCAAAGATACAAGTACAACCCTCCGCCGAGTCGCCGGCAACGCCGAAGATCCAGCCGATTTCCTACGCCGACATTCTGGCGCTTGCCACCGGCAAGGCCGCGCCGAAACCTTCCGCCGCAGAACACACGGCCCCGACTGCGCCACAAACGTTCAAAACGGCGGCTCCGACGCATGCTCTTACGCCGGAAAAACATTTTTCCGCCGCGCCAATCCAGGCTGTGTCGACGCCGGCTGCACCGCAGCCCAGACCGACCCGGCCGGATATTCCCGCCGCCCTGTTAAGCATTTTCCGCGAGGAATCGAGTACGCACCTCGCCACCCTTTACCGCGAGCTGCCGAATATCGAGCGCGCAGACGCGACGCCGACACCGCACGAAATGTACCGCGCAGCGCACACCCTCGCCGGGATTGCCGCCACCGTCGGCATCGACGCGCTCAACCAGTTAAGCCATGCACTTGAAAAAGCGCTTCTGCGCCGCGACGATTCGCCGCTGCGCAATAGCCCGGACGCGCCCGGTTTTATCCGTCAGGCGGTTCAGGTCATTGATGCCATGCTCGATGCCCTGTTCAACAAGCGCGATTTTAGGCCTGCCGAGGCGCTGATCGCCGCGCTGAACACACTTTACCCGATCGACTCCGGCGCGCCGTCGCCGCTTGACGCCGATACGGACGAAGCGGAAATCACCGTCGAAGAAATCCCGTCGACACTCAACGGTGATGTGGAAGACATTGCGGTCGAAGCCGTAGACATCGTGGCGCCGGAGATTGAGGACATTCCCACAGTCTCGGAGAAAACGCCGGCGCCGGCGAGGCAGACGACTTTCCAAGCGCCCCCTGTATTTGCGCCCTCCGCTGTTCCGCCTGCCGCCACATCCACCGCTGCCGCATCCCCCGCCACATTTGCGGCGCCGTTGGCGCCGCCGGCAGCAACGGCGAAAGCGCCCGACATTACGCCATCCGCGCTCACCGTGCCTGAAGCGCCGGCCGAAGCGCCCATCCTGCCCGCCGCAATTGCTGCGCTGCCTCATCGCCAGGATGAGATCGACATGCAATTGCTGCCGATCTTCCTCGAAGAAGCGCAGGATCTGACACAACGCATTTCCGAGCAGCTGCGCATCTGGTACGACGCTCCGGAAGACGGCCAGCCCGCGCAACTGCTGGCGCGCCTGCTGCATACGCTGAAGGGCAGCGCCCGCATGGCCGGCGCCATGAATCTCGGCGAAATCACGCATGCCATCGAATCGCGCGTACAAGAAGCGAGCCGCACCCTGCCCGCCGCGCGAAGCGTCATTGGCGAAATCGAAAGCGTCTTCGACGATGTGCGGCAGATCATTGATCGCCTACAGCACGGCGAAACCCTGGAGGCGCCAGCACCCGAGGCGGAAGGCGCGGCCGCGCCCGCGCTATCTCCGGCCGTGTCTGCGCCCATCGATCAGGCGCCTGCAGCCTCTGTGTTACCGGCGCCGCAGCCCGCTGCGCCAATACGGGCGCCCCGTCCCGAACCGCATTCTGCCGCCGCCGAAAGCGAGGGGCGACAAGCGACGCTACGCGTGCGCGCCAATCTGCTCGACCGTTTGGTCAACGAGGCCGGCGAGCTGTCGATCACGCGCACGCGCATCGAAGGCGAAATGCGCAGTCTGAAAGGCTCGCTGCTTGACCTGACGGAAAGCGTCATCCGTTTGCGCCGCCAGCTGCGCGATATCGAAATTCAGGCCGAAACGCAGATGCAGTCGCGCAATGTGCTGGCCCAATCCCAGCATGCCGAGTTCGACCCGCTCGAATTCGACCGTTTCACCCAATTCCAGGAAATCACGCGGATGATGGCCGAGTCGGTCAACGACGTCACCACCGTCCAACAGAACCTGCTGCGCAACCTCGACAACGCCAATGCCGCGCTGCTCGCCCAGTCGCGTATCAACCACACGCTCCATCAGGAGCTGTTGTCGGTACGCATGGTGCAGGCCGGCAGCCTGTCCGACCGTCTGTACCGGATCGTCCGCCAGACCTCAAAAGAGCTGGGCAAGCGCGTCAGTCTCGAACTCACCGGCGGCCAGGTTGAGATCGATCGCACTGTGCTGGAGAAAATCGCCGCGCCGCTCGAACACATGCTGCGCAACTCCATCGCTCACGGCATCGAGAAACGGGATATCCGGCAGGCCGCCGGCAAGGCGGAAACCGGCGAAATCTCACTGGCCTTCCGGCAAGAAGGCAACGAAGTCATCGTCAGCCTGTCTGATGACGGCGCTGGCCTGAACCTTGAACGCATCCGTGCGCGCGCCATCGAATCCGGCCTTATTCGCCAGGATGAAACGCCTGACGAGGCCCAGCTGGCGCAACTGATTCTGTTGCCCGGATTCTCCACCGCACGCCAGGTTTCGCAGATTTCCGGCCGCGGCGTCGGCATGGACGTGGTCAAGAGTGAGATTACGAGTCTGGGCGGGCGCATCGAAATCGCCAGCGAAAGCGGCAAAGGCACGCAATTTACGCTCTACATTCCGCTCACGCTCGCCGTCACCAAAGCCTTGCTGGTACGGGTGGGCAACCGCAGCTACGCCATTCCCTCGGCGATGATCGAACAGGCGCTCGACATCAAGGACACCGCGCTCGATCAGATGCACCGGGACGGTCAGGTGAAATGGCAGGGAGAATCCTACCCGCTCACTTTCCTGCCCTATCTGCTCGGCGACACCCGGGCGCTGCCCGAAGAACGCCGCCAGTATTGGGTGCTGCTGCTGCACAGCGGCGCGCGACGCATTGCCGTACAGGTCGACGAGCTGGAAGGAAATCACGAAATCGTCGTCAAGAACATCGGTGAGCAACTGGCGCGCGTTGTTGGTATTGACGGCGCCACGGTGCTGGGCGACGGCAAGATCGTACTCATCATCAATCCGGTCGCCCTGAGCGCCCGCGCGCCTATCGTCCGGTACACGCCCATCGCCGCGCCGGCAAGCCCCGCCGTAGCGCAGCCAGCGCGCGTACCGACGGTCATGGTCGTCGACGACTCGCTGACCGTACGCAAGATTACCGGCCGCCTGCTGGCGCGCGAAGGCTATCACGTACTGACGGCCAAAGACGGCGTCGATGCGCTCGAACAACTTGTCGAAGCCACGCCCGACGTCATGCTCGTCGATATCGAAATGCCGCGCATGGACGGTTTTGAACTGACCCGCCACGTCCGCGCCGACGGACGGTTACGCGCCATTCCGATCATCATGATTACCTCTCGCACGGCGCAAAAACACCGCAACTACGCTTTCGAGATCGGCGTCAACAACTTCCTGGGCAAACCGTATCAGGAAGAAGAACTGCTTGCGCTTATCGCCCAGCACGTGCGGCAGGCGCGCGGTGCGGCAGACAACCGCCACTAGCCTGCCTGCCGCCCGCCAGGCGCCTCCGGAGTCCGCGTCAATAGGGCGTTTCCAAAGGGGCGCCCGAAAACCCGCGTGGATAAAGGCGCTCCGGTCGGAATGCGCCGAAACCCGCGTAAACAGGGCATTTCCCGTCACCCGCCTCTGAAATCCTTAGGGATAGTGCATTCCCGGGCTGGGCGCTCTGGATCCCTTATAGAATAAAGTGTTTCAGGGCATACCTCTTTGAGATGCCCGCAAATAAAGAACCTGCGGGAACCTTTCTCTGAAATGCCTTAAATACGCGGGTTCCGGGGCAGCTCCACTCGCTCCTCTTTTTAAAAGGAAGCAGTTCAAAGGGTTGAAGGGATTTATGTTTTTTGATGCCCTGAAGCCCGTGTATTTAAAGGGCTTCAGGGCAATTTATGTTTTCTGCCCTATTTTTACGGATTTCAGAGCAAGCCTCGCGAACTTACATAGCGGCTCGACTTTGCCAAAGACAAGGCGGCGAGCCGCAGACAGTACGAGTCGTACGGCAAGGCAAGGCCAACACAGTAGCCCCGTAGTTTGGCAAAGGGGACGCTATATCAGAGGCGCCTGGAAACCCTTATAAACAGGGCATCTCAGAGCACCTGCCCGCCGGCCCTTTATTTATAAGGGTTCCAGAGGCTCCTGCCCGGAGCCCCTTTATCCATGCGGGTTTCAACGGTACACCTTGGAAACGCCCAATCCACGCTGGCTGCGGAGGAAGTACTGCGAAAGCGTCAATAGCGGCTCGACTTTGCTAAAGACAAGGCGGTCAAGCCGCTGACAGACCATTTAGTACGGCAAGGCCAAGCCAACACAGCAACGCCGTAGTTTGGCAAAGGGAGTCGCTGTGACCCGCCGCCGCTGCGCAGCGTTTCCGCGTTTTTTGCCGCCGCGATTCGCTATAAAATAGCGGCCATGCAAAACATCCATTCTCTGGTCAACCATTTCCTGATCGCCATGCCGGCCATGGACGATCCGTGCTTCGGCAAAACGCTGATCTATATCGCCGAGCACAATAGCAATGGCGCGCTGGGACTGATCGTCAACCGGCCGACCGATCTCGATCTGGCGACGCTGCTCGACCGCGCCTCGATCGCCGTTACGCCGGAACGCATGGCGGCATTGTCGGGCTGGCCGACGCTGTTTGGCGGGCCGGTACAACCCGACCGCGGCTTCGTGCTGCATCGGCCGCTCGGCCAGTGGCAATCGACGCTGGCGGTCACCGATGAAATCGGGCTGACCAGCTCACGCGACATCCTGTCAAGCATCGTTCAAGAAAGGAATCCCCCGCAGAATTTCCTGGTGGCGCTCGGCTATGCCGGTTGGGGGGCCGGCCAGCTCGAACACGAACTGGCGCGTAATTCCTGGCTGACGGCGCCGGCCAATACGCACATCCTGTTCGAGCTGCCTTATGAAGAAAAACTCGCCTCAGCCATGGACAGTCTGGGGGTCGATCCCACCCGCCTTTCCCATATTGCCGGACATGCCTGAAACAGATGCATTTTCGGACACACTCCCGGGCGGTACGCTGCTTGCCTTCGATTTTGGCGAAAAACGCATCGGCGTCGCCGTCGGCGAATCGGCGCTGGCACAAGCGCATCCGCTGACGACCATTCGCAGCGCAGCCAACGTCGAACGCTTTGCCGCCATTGCCGCACTCATCGCCGAGTGGCGGCCAGCGGGGTTGGTCGTCGGCCTACCGCTGACACTCGACGGCGAAGCGCACGCGATGACTGCACGCTGCCGGCGCTTCGCGAACCAGCTACGCGGGCGTTTCGGCCTGCCGGTCGCCTACGCCGAAGAGCGCTTTTCCTCCATTGAGGCCGAAGAGCGCCTGCACGCCAGCGGCCATGATGCACGCAGCGCCCGCGCGCATATCGACGCCATCGCCGCGCAGATCATTCTGCAAAACCATTTTGCCCGACAGCTTCCACCACCCGGTAGCGCAACGATCAAGGACACCGTTCTTCCTTAAGCGCTCGCCTTCCCTTTCCCGAATTTCCGCACTCCGAAAACCATGCCACACACCTCACTGGACGCACCAACACCGGCGGACACACCGCCCCAACAGTCCGCCCCGCACGCGCCGCTTTTTCCGCTTCCCGATGCAGAAGCGCAATGCGCTGAGCTGGCCGGCCAGATCGAGCCGCATCTGACTACCCACACGCAACTAGTCGGCATCCACAGCGGCGGCGCCTGGCTGGCGCACCGCCTGCAGGCGCTGCTGCATCTGAAAACGCCGCCCGGCCTGCTCGACATTTCCTTCTATCGCGACGATTTCGGGCGACGCGGCCTGCATCCGCAGGTCAAGCCTTCTTCGATGCCGCTCGATGTCGAGGATCGCCCGCTCATTCTCGTCGACGACGTGCTCTACACGGGGCGAACCGTGCGTGCCGCCATCAACGAACTGTTCGACTACGGGCGGCCGGCCAGCATCCGCCTGGCCGTGCTGGCCGATCGCGGCGAGCGCGAACTGCCGATTCAGGCCGACTTCTGCGCATGGCGCGTTACACTGGCCCCGACGCAGGAGCTCATTCTCGAATCCGGCGCAAACGACGGCCGCCTGCACTGGAGGTGTGAAGACCATGCATGACCCGCAATTTGACGCCCAGGGCAACTTGACCCATCTGCTCTCGACCGAGTGGCTATCGCGCGAGACGATCACACGCATCCTGGATACGGCGCAAAGCTTTCTCGAAGTTTCCGACCGCAATGTCAAAAAAGTCCCGCTACTGCGCGGCAAGAGCGTTTTCAACCTCTTTTTCGAAAATTCAACGCGCACGCGCACCACGTTCGAAATTGCCGCCAAGCGCCTTTCGGCAGATGTGATCAATCTCGATGTCAGCCGCTCATCGACCGCCAAGGGAGAAACCCTGCTCGATACCATCGACAATCTCGTTTCCATGCACGCCGACATGTTCGTCGTCCGCCACAGCGAATCCGGCGCCCCCTGTCTGATCGCACAGCATCTGCACCGCATCGGCCGCAATGACGTGCATGTCGTCAATGCCGGCGACGGACGCCATGCGCACCCGACGCAAGGCCTGCTCGACATGTATACGATTCGGCATTACAAGCAGGACTTTTCCGCACTCACCGTCGCCATCGTTGGCGACGTTTTACATTCGCGCGTCGCCCGCTCCGACATTCACGCGCTGAAAACCCTGGGCGTGCGGGAAATCCGCATCATCGGCCCGCAAACGCTGCTGCCCGCGGAAGGGGAGCGCCTCGGCGTACATGTCTGCCACGACCCGCGCAAAGGACTGGTCGATTGTGACGTGATCATCATGCTGCGCCTGCAAAATGAACGGATGAGCGGCGCCCTTCTGCCCTCGGCGCGCGAGTATTTTCATTGCTACGGACTGACGCCGGCGCTGCTCGCGCTGGCGCATCCCGACGCCATCGTCATGCATCCGGGCCCAATTAACCGCGGCGTCGAAATCGCCTCCGAAATTGCCGACGGCAAACAGGCCGTCATTCTCCGGCAAGTGACTTTCGGCATCGCCGTGCGCATGGCGGTCATGAGCCTTCTGGCTGGAACTCACGCAGGAACACAAGCATGAAAGACACTCTAATCCGCATCGTCAATGGCCGCCTCATCGACCCGCACAACGGCATCGACAAAAACACCGACGTCTATGTCGCCAACGGCTGTGTCGCCGCTTTTGGTCAGCCGCCCAGCGGCTGTTTTTCCTCGACCCGCTCGATCGATGCGCAAGGCTGTATCGTCGCACCGGGACTGGTCGATCTTTCCGCCCGCCTGGGCGATGTCGAAACCGAACTCGCCGCTGCCGCTGCCGGCGGCGTCACCACCCTCGCCTGTCCGCCGGATACACAGCCCGCGCTGGATGAAGCCGGGCCGGTCGAACGCCTCGTCCGGCGCAGCGAGATCGCCGGCCTGGCGCACGTATTCCCGCTCGGCGCGCTCACCCAGGCGCTGGCCGGGGAAAAGCTGGCCGAACTGGCCACCCTGCGTCAGGCCGGCTGCATTGCCTTCTCGCAGGCGCAGCGGCCGCTGGTCGATACCCAGGCGCTGCTGCGCGCCATGCAGTACGCCGCCAGCTTCGGTCTAACGCTGCACCTGCAACCGCAAGATTATTATCTGGCGCGCAACGGCGTTGCCCACGACGGCGAAACGGCCGCACGTCTGGGGCTGGCGGGCATTCCCGTCAGCGCTGAAACCGTCGCCGTCGCCACTTTCCTGCAACTGGCGCGCGACACCGGCGTGCGCCTGCACCTCGGCCGCATTTCCTCGGCGGCGGGCATCGCCCTAATCGACGACGCCCGCCGGGAGCGCCTCGCCGTCACCTGCGACATTGCCTGCCACCACCTGCATCTGTGCGACGAAGACATCGGCTACTTCGATAGCCGCGCCCGCTTTACGCCGCCGCTGCGCGCCCGCGCTGACCGCGAAGCCTTGCGCAAGGCCGCCGCCGAGGGCCTGGCCGTCATCTGCTCCGACCACACGCCGCTTGGCGCCGACGACAAGCAGTTGCCTTTTGCCGAAGCCCGCCCCGGCGCCACGGCGCTCGAACTGCTGCTGCCGCTGACCCTGCGTTGGGCCAAGGAATGCCGCGTGCCGCTGATCGACGCATTGGCGCGCATCACCTGCGCGCCGGCGGAAATTCTGGGCATTCCGGCCGGAACGCTGGCGCTGGGCGCACCGGCCGATATCTGCATTTTCAACCCTGAAGCCGCCTGGGACGTCACGGAAGACGCCCTGGTCAGCCAGGGCAAAAATACGCCTTTTGCCGACAGCCAAATGTACGGCAAGGTCAAGGCCACCCTGGTCGGCGGACGCCTCGTTTTCGGCGCATAAGAGCTATCGCGGCTTCCTTTGCCAAAACACCGCGCTGCTGTGTTGTGCCTGCGGCTTACCGCTTTGTCTTTGGCAACGTCGATCCATAGCGTCTCCCTTTACCAAAATACGGCGCTGGCTCGCCTTGTCTTTTGGCAAAGTCGAGCCGCTATGTAAGCTTGCGGAGTTCTCTCTGAAATCCGTAAAAATAGGGCAGAAAACATAAAACGCTCTGAAACGCCCTAAATACAAGGGCTTCATAGCATCAAAAAACATAAAA
>CALHZD010000044.1 GCA_938040985.1 uncultured Propionivibrio sp. | reverse complement strand
CAATCGTCCCAACATTCACGTGCGGCTTCGTCCGCTCAAATTTCGCCTTTGCCATTTTTTATATCCTCAATAATCAAAGTTACTATTACTTCTTGTTGATCACAGCCTCGGCGACATTTTTTGGCGCCTCAACATAATGTTTGAATTCCATAGAGTACGTTGCCCGCCCTTGTGAAAGCGAGCGCACCGTCGTTGCATAACCAAACATTTCAGCCAACGGGACTTCCGCCTTGATTGCTTTAATACCGCCTGGCAGGTCCTCCATCCCTTGAACGATGCCACGCCGCCCGGAAAGGTCGCCCATAATATTACCCATATACTCTTCGGGCGTTTCCACCTCGACCGACATCATTGGCTCAAGCAAAGCCGGTTGCGCCTTTTTCATACCCTCCTTGAAAGCTGCAGAAGCCGCCATGCGGAAAGCATTTTCGTTTGAGTCGACATCATGATATGAGCCATCGAACAAGGTAAATTTAATATCAACAACAGGGAAACCTGCCAGCACGCCGCTCTTAATTGCATCTTGCAAACCTTTATCGACCGCAGGAATATATTCACGCGGCACCGTACCACCTTTAATGGCATCGACAAATTCGTAGCCTTTGCCCGCTTCGTTCGGTTCCAGTTTGATCCAAACGTGACCATACTGCCCACGCCCACCAGACTGTTTAACGAATTTACCCTCTTGTTCAACTGTTTTCTTGATGCACTCACGATAAGCGACTTGTGGCGCTCCCACATTCGCATCTACACCAAACTCACGTTTCATGCGATCGACGATAATTTCAAGATGCAATTCGCCCATGCCAGAAATAATAGTCTGCCCCGATTCTTCGTCACTACGCACGCGAAACGACGGGTCCTCTTGCGCCAAACGACCTAACGCAACGCCCATTTTTTCTTGATCGACTTTGGTCTTCGGCTCAACAGCAATATGAATTACCGGCTCAGGAAACTCCATGCGTTCAAGCGTAATTGGCGCGTCCGGTTCACAAAGCGTGTCGCCCGTCGTTACTTCCTTCAAGCCAACACACGCAGCAATGTCACCGGCCAAAACCTCCTTGACTTCTTCGCGATTATTGGCATGCATCTGCAACAAGCGCCCAATACGTTCCTTGCGGCCCTTTACAGGATTAAGGATCGTATCCCCCGACTTAAGCACTCCCGAGTAAACACGGATAAACGTCAATTGCCCTACATATGGGTCAGTCATCAGCTTAAAAGCCAATGCAGAAAATTGCGCATTATCATCGGCTTTGCGCGATACCAGCTGGCCATTCTCATCTTCACCCACCACAGGTGGAATATCGACCGGAGAGGGCAATAACTCAATAACCGCATCAAGCATCCGCTGCACGCCTTTATTCTTAAAGGCTGTACCACATAGCATCGGCTGAATTTCGCAATTGATGGTACGCACACGGAGCCCTTGCAGGATTTCCGCCTCGGTCAAGTCGCCACTTTCGAGGTATTTATCCATCAATTCCTCAGAAGCCTCGGCCGCCGACTCGACCATCTTGCTGCGCCATTCTTCCGCCAAGCCTTGCAAATCGGCAGAAATATCACGATATTCGAATTTCATCCCTTGGGATGACTCATCCCAGATGATCGCTTTCATCTTAATGAGATCGACAACGCCAGCAAAAGAATCTTCTTTACCAATTGGAATAACGATAGGCACAGGGGCTGCCTTCAGACGTGAAACCATCTGCTCGACAACCTTAAAAAAGTCTGCCCCCTGCCGGTCCATTTTATTGACAAAGGCCAAACGTGGCACTTTATATTTATTAGCCTGTCTCCATACAGTTTCCGACTGAGGCTGCACGCCACCCACTGCACAGTACACCATGCAAGCGCCATCGAGCACACGCATCGAGCGTTCAACCTCAATCGTAAAGTCAACGTGTCCCGGCGTATCAATGATATTGAACCGATGTTCAGGGTATTGCATGTCCATACCCTTCCAGAAACAGGTCGTTGCGGCAGAAGTAATGGTGATACCCCGCTCCTGTTCCTGCTCCATCCAATCCATGGTTGCCGCACCATCATGCACTTCACCAAGTTTATGGTTTACACCGGTGTAATAAAGAATTCGCTCGGTTGTCGTTGTTTTGCCGGCGTCAATATGCGCGCTGATACCAATGTTACGATAGCGCTCAATAGGGGTTTTACGTGCCACGTTTAAGCCTTCATTAATAAAGAACATTTACTGGCGGCCATATACCACCAGCTATTAGCTATAAATATAAAATATTAAAAACGGAAGTGTGCGAATGCCTTGTTGGCATCCGCCATTCTATGCACTTCATCACGCTTTTTCACCGCGCCACCGCGATTTTCAGCAGCCTCCAGCATTTCTGCCGCCAAACGCTGATCCATGGACTTTTCGGAACGTTTACGGGCAAACTCGCGCAACCAGCGCATAGCTAGCGCCATACGGCGACTTGGACGCACTTCCACTGGAACCTGATAGTTAGCGCCACCAACGCGACGGCTCTTGACCTCAACCAGCGGCTTGACGTTATTCATTGCCAAACCAAATACTTCAATGGGGTCTTTACCGGCCTTAGAAGCAATAATATCGAAGGCACCATAAACGATACGCTCAGCAACTGACTTCTTGCCACTTAGCATAATGGTATTGATGAACTTGGAAACTTCGACATTACCGAATTTGGGATCCGGCAAAATATCGCGCTTAGGAACTTCACGACGACGAGGCATATTGACCTTTCTCTGTAAATTCAGTCGAAGACCGACGCAAAACTAATACCGTGCCAGCCTTCACAGCCATCCAACAGGGCAGCTACTTACTAAACGGCGGTTACGCCGCTTTTGGACGTTTCGTTCCATACTTAGAACGAGCCTGTTTACGATCCTTAACACCCTGGGTATCGAGGGAGCCACGAACCGTGTGATACCGCACACCTGGCAAATCTTTAACACGACCACCGCGAATCAGAACCACAGAGTGCTCCTGAAGATTGTGCCCTTCGCCACCAATATATGAAATCACTTCAAAACTATTGGTCAGTCGAACCTTGCATACCTTGCGCAAGGCTGAATTTGGTTTTTTCGGCGTCGTCGTATAAACACGCGTACAGACGCCACGTTTTTGTGGGCAACACTCCAACGCCGGTACTTTATTCTTGCTGATTACAGCCATCCGCGGCTTACGAACCAGTTGATTGATGGTTGGCATACCTTTTGATTCCTATCCAAACCGTAACGCCATGACACACAACTGAGCGTTACACAGCCCAACGCAGGGGAGCCCCCCGCATTGACATACTTAAACAAACAGTGCATACAACACACCATGTTTGCACCATGAAAAGGAAGCGCATTCTATGAGTTAACCTTTGTCAAGTCAACCAACGGAAGCACCTGCCACATCCAATGGCGCCTCTTTCTCAGAAGATATAGAAGAGGCATGACTTTCGACGACATCGCCCAATGACGACTCTGCTAAAGCCTGACTCTTACGCATCCGATGATAGGCAAGTCCAGTACCTGCGGGAATCAGGCGGCCGACGATGACGTTTTCCTTGAGGCCACGTAATTCATCACGTTTACCCATGATTGCCGCTTCGGTTAGTACGCGTGTCGTCTCTTGGAATGAAGCTGCGGAGATAAACGAATCAGTCGATAGCGAAGCTTTAGTAATCCCCAGCAATACGGGTTCATAAGTTGCAGGCAACTTACCCGGCGGCAATGCGTCATTCTCGTCAAACAGATGCGCCTTCTCGACTTGTTCACCGCGGATAAACTTAGTATCGCCCGGATCGACAACCAGCGCACGGCGCAACATTTGCCGTACGATGACCTCGATATGTTTGTCATTGATCTTGACGCCCTGCAAACGATAAACATCTTGCACCTCATCGGTAATGTAGGCAGCAAGCGCCTCCGGTCCTTGCAGATGAAGGATGTCATGCGGATCAGGCGCACCATCGACAATCATCTCGCCCTTGTTGACGATTTGGCCGTCGTGCACCATGACGTTCTTATCCTTCGGAATCAGATACTCGTGCGGTACGCCCTCAAAATCAGTGATAATCAGCCGCTGCTTACCTTTCGTATCCTTACCAAAAGAAACGGTCCCAGTATACTCTGCCAGAATACCAGCATCCTTAGGAGTGCGCGCTTCAAACAGCTCGGCAACACGTGGCAGCCCCCCCGTAATATCACGGGTTTTAGCCGATTCCTGTGGCAGGCGCGCCATCACATCACCCACTGAAATCTGTTGCCCGTCGGCCACCGTAATAATTGCACCAACTTGGAATGTGATTGTGACCGGCTGCTCGCTGCCATGCATGCGGATTTCTTCGCCCTGGGCATCAAACAGCTTGACCTGCGGCCGCAGACCTTTACTTTGTCCTTTGCCACCGCTTTTAGAATCAATGACTACCAGCGTCGAAAGCCCTGTCACTTCATCGATCTGCTTGGCAACCGTCACCCCTTCCTCGACATTTTCAAAGCGAACCTGTCCGGCGTATTCGGCAATAATTGGGCGCGTATGCGGATCCCAGGTCGCTAGCTTGGTACCCGCTTTGATCTGCTGACCATCGGCGACCTGCAAGGTTGAACCATACGGCACTTTATGTCGCTCACGCTCACGCCCATTGTCATCAGCAATCACGATTTCACCGGAACGGGTAATGACGATTTTTTCGTTCTTATCACTGGTCACATAGCGCATCGAGGCAATGAAACGCACAACACCGGCGCTCTTGGATTCGACCTGGCTAGCTGCGGCTGCACGCGATGCTGCACCGCCCACATGGAACGTCCGCATGGTCAGTTGTGTTCCCGGTTCGCCAATTGACTGCGCGGCAATCACGCCCACGGATTCGCCAACATTGACCAGCGTGCCGCGTCCAAGATCGCGGCCATAACACTTGGCGCATAAGCCATAGCGCGTATCACAGGTCAGTGGTGTCCGCACCTTGATCTCATCAATTCCCAGTTTGCCGATCAATTCGCACAAGTCCTCAGTAATCAGCGTACCCGCCTCAATCACGGTTTCACCGGTTTCAGGATGGGCAATATCATGCAAGGTCACACGACCAAGCACACGGTCGCCCAGCGACTCGACCACCTCTCCGCCTTCGAGCAAGGCACGCATGGTCACGCCCCTTTCGGTACCACAGTCTTCTTCCGTCACCACCAGATCCTGAGTAACATCCACCAGACGGCGGGTCAAATAACCCGAATTCGCGGTCTTTAGCGCCGTATCGGCCAGCCCTTTACGGGCGCCGTGCGTCGAGATGAAGTATTGAAGTACATTCAGCCCTTCACGGAAGTTGGTCGTGATCGGCGTTTCGATGATGGAACCGTCCGGTTTGGCCATCAGACCGCGCATCCCCGCCAATTGGCGAATTTGTGCCGCCGAGCCGCGCGCACCGGAGTCCGCCATCATGTAAATCGAGTTGAAGGATTCTTGTTTGACTTTTTTGCCCTGATAATCGACGACCTCTTCACTGCCAAGCTGTTCCATCATCACCTTGGCAACACGATCCCCGGTTTGCCCCCAGATATCGACCACTTTGTTATAGCGCTCTCCATCAGTAACCAAGCCGTTGGTGTACTGCCCTTCGATCTCTTTTACCTCCTTCTCGGCCGCTGCAATGATTTCGTATTTTTGGGGAGGTACGAGCATGTCGTCCGAGCAGATCGAAATTCCGGCGCGGGTCGCCAGACGATATCCGTTTTGCATCAGCTTGTCGGCAAATACTACCGTTTCCTTGAGACCGCAACGCCGAAAAGCAGCATTGATCAGCTTCGAAATTTCCTTCTTCTTAAGCGGCTTGTCGATCACACTGAACGGCAACCCTTTAGGTAGAATTTCCGAGAGCAAGGCACGTCCGGCCGTCGTCTGGTAACGGGTCAGTTTTTCCTGCCAATTGCCATCAGCGTCTTTCTCATATTCTTTGATGCGGACCGAAATCTTCGCATGCAAATCCAGCACTCCCGTTTGCAGCGCACGCGATACCTCGGCGAGGTCAACAAAAGCCATTCCTTCACCTTTGGCGTTGATACGTTCGCGCGTGGCATAATATAAGCCCAGCACGATATCCTGCGAAGGCACAATGATTGGGTCGCCGTTAGCGGGCGACAACACGTTGTTTGAGGCCAGCATCAGTGTCCGGGCTTCCATCTGCGCCTCAAGGGAAAGCGGCACGTGTACAGCCATTTGGTCACCGTCAAAGTCAGCGTTAAAGGCCGCACAAACTAATGGATGCAACTGAATGGCCTTACCTTCGATCAAGGTAGGCTCGAACGCCTGAATTCCCAAACGGTGCAGCGTCGGCGCGCGGTTGAGCAGAATCGGATGCTCACGGATCACTTCTTCAAGAATGTCCCAAACGATTGGCTCCTGCATGTCGACCATTTTTCTGGCCTGCTTAATCGTCGTCGCCAACCCCATCAATTCAAGCTTGTTGAAGATAAATGGTTTGAACAGCTCAAGCGCCATCAATTTGGGCAGACCACACTGGTGCAATTTGAGCTGCGGGCCGACGACGATCACCGAACGGCCAGAGTAGTCAACGCGTTTGCCAAGCAGATTTTGACGGAAACGCCCGCCTTTACCCTTGATCATATCCGCCAGCGATTTTAGCGGCCGTTTGTTAGCGCCCGTCATGGCTTTACCGCGCCGCCCGTTATCAAGCAGCGAATCAACGGCCTCCTGCAACATGCGCTTTTCGTTGCGCACGATGATCTCCGGCGCTTTCAGTTCAAGCAGCCGCTTCAGGCGGTTATTGCGGTTGATAACGCGGCGGTAGAGATCATTGAGATCAGAGGTTGCGAAGCGGCCGCCATCCAGCGGCACAAGCGGGCGCAGATCCGGCGGCAGCACCGGCAACACTTCAAGAATCATCCATTCGGGCTTGATCCCGGATTTCTGGAATCCTTCAAGAATTTTCAGGCGCTTGGAGAATTTCTTGCTTTTGGTCTCCGACGACGTGGTTTCCAGCTCAGCGCGCAAGCGTTCGATTTCACCGGCAAGGTCGATCGAGCACAACAACTCACGGATACCTTCGGCGCCCATCATGGCTTGAAACTCATCGCCATGTTCTTCCATCATTTCGAGGTACTGCTCCTCAGTGAGCAATTGCCCGCGTTGCAAATTAGGCACCAGTCCCGGGTCGCAAACGACAAAGGCCTCGAAATACAATACGCGTTCGATATCGCGCAGGGTCATATCCAGCACCATGCCAAGCCGGGAGGGCAGGCTCTTGAGGAACCAGATATGCGCGACGGGCGATGCCAGCTCGATATGCGCCATACGCTCCCGGCGCACTTTGGACAGCGTCACCTCGACGCCACATTTCTCACAAATGACGCCGCGATGCTTTAAGCGCTTGTACTTGCCGCACAAACATTCGTAATCCTTGGTCGGACCAAAAATCTTGGAACAAAACAGGCCATCGCGCTCCGGCTTAAACGTACGGTAATTGATGGTTTCCGGCTTTTTGACTTCGCCGTAAGACCAGGAACGAATCTTTTCCGGCGAAGCCAGGCCAATGGTGATTGCGTCAAACTGTTCTTCCTGTGTAACCTGTTTGAATAAATCAAGCAGTGCTTTCATTTTTCCCAAACCTCCGGTTTTGAGTGAAATACGAAATCTGAAAAAGGGAACTTGGTCGGTTTATTCCCACAATTTACGATTCACTCAATCAATAGCGATCCAGATCAATGTCGATTGCCAGCGAACGGATTTCCTTGACCAGTACATTGAACGATTCCGGCATCCCGGCATCGATCTTGTGGTCGCCTTTGACAATGTTTTCGTAGACTTTGGTGCGCCCGTTAACATCGTCCGACTTGACAGTCAACATTTCTTGCAGGACATACGCGGCGCCATAAGCTTCGAGCGCCCAAACTTCCATTTCGCCGAAACGCTGACCGCCGAATTGGGCTTTGCCGCCCAACGGCTGCTGCGTCACCAAGGAATAGGGGCCGGTCGAGCGCGCATGCATCTTGTCATCAACAAGGTGGTGAAGTTTAAGAACGTGCATATAGCCCACCGTCACCGGACGATCGAACTGCTCGCCCGTGCGCCCGTCGAATAACGTCATTTGACCAGATTCCGGCATACCGGCGAGGCGCAGCATTTCCTTGATCTCTTTCTCATGAGCGCCGTCAAACACCGGCGTTGCGAACGGCACTCCCGCTTCCAGATTGCCGGCCATTTCGACAATCTCGTCATCACTCAACTGCGTCAGATCTTCTGGTTTGCCGTTGGTGTTATATACCTTGTCGAGAAATTCACGGAGTTCTTTAGCGCTCGCCTGGCGGCGCAGCATTTCACCGATCCGGAAACCTAATCCTTTGGCGGCCAGCCCTAAATGCACTTCCAGAACCTGCCCGATATTCATCCGCGAAGGAACGCCCAGCGGATTGAGCACCACATCGACCGGGCGGCCATCGGCCATATAGGGCATATCCTCGACCGGCACGATATGCGAAACAACGCCTTTGTTGCCGTGGCGTCCAGCCATCTTGTCACCAGCCTGCAAACGGCGCTTGACAGCCACATACACTTTGACCATTTTCTGCACGCCCGGCGGCAGTTCGTCGCCCTGCGTCAGCTTTTTGCGTTTTTCCTCGAAGGCGATATCAAAGTCCTTGCGTGTCTGTTCCAGGCCATCGCGCAAAGACTCAAGCTGCTGCGCAACCTCTTCATCCACCATACGGATATCAAACCAATGATGCATGTCGATGCCATCGAGATACTCTTTGGTAATGAGCGTTCCTTTGGCCAGACGCTTCGGGCCGCCATTGGCCGCCTTACCGATGAGCAAGCGCTCGACGCGTGCAAAGGCATCGCGCTCGACGATACGCAACTGATCGGCCAGATCAAGCTTATAACCGCGCAGGTGGTCATCGATGATCGATTGCGCACGCTTGTCACGCTCGATGCCTTCTCGCGTGAAAACCTGTACGTCGATGACTGTGCCGGAAATGCCGGAGGGCACTCGCAGCGAGGTATCTTTTACATCCGAGGCCTTTTCGCCAAAAATTGCACGCAGTAGTTTCTCCTCCGGCGTCAACTGCGTTTCGCCCTTGGGCGTCACTTTGCCAACGAGCACATCGCCCGCGTTAACCTCAGCGCCGATATAGACAATACCGGAATCATCCAAGCGGGACAGCTGAGCCTCACCCAGAGAGGCGATGTCGCGGGTGATTTCTTCAGGCCCGAGCTTGGTATCGCGGGAAACAACGGTCAGCTCTTCGATATGAACGGACGTAAAGCGGTCTTCCGCTACGACGCGCTCAGAAATCAGGATCGAATCCTCAAAGTTGTAGCCATTCCAGGGCATAAAGGCGATCAACATGTTCTGGCCAAGCGCCAGTTCGCCTTTATCGGTCGAAGCGCCGTCGGCCACAACATCGCCCTGCGTAATTACATCGCCCACGCGCACCAGCGGCCGTTGATTGATGTTGGTGTTCTGGTTTGAACGTGTGTATTTGACAAGGTTATAAATATCGACGCCGACTTCGCCCGGCACCGTTTCCTCATCATTAACGCGCACAACGATCCGTGAGGCATCGACATAATCAACCTTACCGCCGCGCAAGGCTTGCACAGCCGTTCCAGAATCAACTGCAACGGTGCGTTCGATGCCCGTACCGACCACCGGTTTTTCCGGACGCAGACATGGTACAGCCTGGCGCTGCATGTTGGCGCCCATCAGCGCGCGGTTCGCATCGTCATGTTCAAGAAAAGGGATCAACGACGCCGCCACAGAAACAATCTGTTCCGGCGCCACGTCCATGTAGTTTACGCGTGAAGGTTCAGCCAGAATGGTTTCGCCTTTCTCGCGGCAAGTGACGAGCTCATCCACCAAACGACCTTCCGCATCCAGCGCAGCGTTGGCCTGCGCAACGATAAAATTGCCCTCCTCGATCGCGGACAGGTACTCAATCTGGTCAGTCACCTTGCCATCAATCACCTTGCGATAGGCTGTTTCCAGAAAACCGTAGGCATTGGTGCGCGCATAGAGCGCCAGAGAGTTGATGAGACCAATATTTGGCCCTTCCGGTGTTTCGATCGGGCAAACGCGACCATAATGTGTCGGGTGCACGTCACGCACCTCGAAGCCAGCACGCTCCCGTGTCAGACCGCCCGGACCCAGCGCTGAAATCCGGCGCTTGTGCGTAATTTCGGACAGCGGATTGGTCTGATCCATAAACTGCGAAAGCTGGCTTGACCCAAAAAACTCGCGCACGGCTGCGCTGATCGGCTTGGCGTTGATCAGATCATGGGGCATCAGGTTATCCGACTCGGCCTGCGATAAACGCTCTTTCACCGCGCGCTCGACGCGAACCAGGCCTGCGCGGAATTGGTTTTCAGCCAGTTCGCCAACCGAACGCACGCGGCGGTTACCCAAGTGGTCAATATCATCGATCTCGCCGCGGCCATTACGCAGTTCGACCAGGATCTTGATAACCTCGACAATATCGCGCGGCGACAACGTCAGCTGTTCGCTCACCTCCCCAACCACGCCCAGTGATTTGAGCCGCGTCAGCAATGAGGTCGCTTCTTCCAGCGTCAGGTTTTCGGCAACGGCGCGCATGCCATAAACCAACTCACCCAGCCACTGTTCAACAGCCTCCGTTGATCCGCCAGCCACATCGACAATCGCCTGCACCACAGCATCGTGTTTAGCCGGGACGCTTTTAACCATCACTTTGTATTCAATGACATCCTGACGCCCAACGCGGCGGTTGAATTTCATGCGCCCTACACTAGACAAATCATAGCGCTCGTCGGAATAGAACAGGCCATTAAACAGATTTTCAACAGCATCTTCAGTGGGTGGCTCACCCGGACGCATCATGCGATAAATAGCAACGCGCGCCGCTTGTTTTGATGAGATCTCGTCCAAACGCAGCGTCTGCGAGATAAAAGCGCCGCGGTCGAGGTCATTGATGTACAGGGTCTGCAACTGATCGACGCCCGCATCGACCAGCTTGACAAGCAATGTCTCCGTAATTTCATCGTTTGCATTGGCGAGAACTTCGCCAGTTTCTTGATCGATGACATTCTGCGCAATTACACGGCCGATAATAAAATCTTCAGGCACGGCAATCTGGTGAATATTGGCGGCATCAAGCTCGCGAATATGTTTGGCGGTAATACGCTTATCCTTGGCGACAATCGTTTTACCCAATTTGTCGTTGAAATCGAAACGCGCCACTTCACCACGTAACCGCTCAGGCACCAAAGAAAACTCAATGCCTTTCTGGCTCAGATAGAAAGTATCGAACTCAAAAAACTCGCGCAAAATTTGTTCCGGCGTCAGCCCAATTGCTTTGAGCAGCACGGTGACGGGCATTTTGCGACGGCGGTCAACGCGGAAAAACAGGATATCTTTCGGATCAAACTCAAAATCCAGCCAGGAACCGCGATAAGGAATAACGCGCGCCGAGAAAAGCAACTTGCCCGAGCTATGCGTCTTGCCGCGATCATGTTCAAAAAATGCCCCCGGCGAACGGTGCAACTGCGAAACGATCACACGCTCCGTACCATTAATAACGAAAGAGCCCGTCGTCGTCATGAGCGGAATTTCACCCATGTAAACTTCTTGCTCTTTGACTTCTTTGATTGTATCGGGCGCTTCGCGATCCATGATGACCAGACGCACTCTGGCACGCAGCGCAGAGGCAAAAGTCAGGCCGCGTTGCTGACATTCTTTGACATCGAAGGCCGGCTCGGCCAGCGTATAACTGACGAACTCAAGCCGCGCATTGCCGCTGTGGCTGACGATAGGAAAAATTGAAGTGAATGCTGCCTGCAGGCCCTGATTTTTGCGCTGCTCCGGAGGCACTGCTGCTTGCAGGAAGTCAGTAAAAGACTCCAGCTGTGTCGCTAATAAGAAAGGGACGTCCAGCACGTTAGCGCGCTTGGCAAAACTCTTGCGTATACGTTTTTTCTCGGTATAGGAGTAGGTCATGGTAGCTCCGAGCTTCAAGAACAAATTCCTCTAGCAATCGACATTCCGGAGCGAGGTAATCCGGAACGCTTGGCAACAAATAAATACAAGCAGACGCACGATCACCCAGATCATCGGCGACCTAGGCGACGCCCATCAAAACAAAATCCCATGCTTGTATTTATACGCTGATAACAATCTGGCTAAGTCTTTGGGTGACCAGAAATGAGGGGGATAAAAATTCTATTTTTGGAAAAGCACAAAAGGGCTGACCGCTCCAAGAGCAGCCAGCCCAGCCAAAAAAACCGGCGATTACTTGATTTCGACCTTTGCACCAGCGTCTTCAAGTTGTTTCTTGAGCGCTTCAGCATCTGCCTTGGCAACACCTTCCTTAACAGGCTTCGGTGCACCATCAACGAGATCTTTAGCTTCCTTCAGCCCCAATCCGGTCGCCGCACGCACAACCTTGATGACTTCGACTTTCTTGTCACCCACCGCAGCCAGAACAACAGAGAACTCGGTCTGTTCTTCTGCCGCGGCCGCCGCACCACCACCAGCGCCCGGCGCCGCGACAGCCATCGCGGCAGCAGAAACACCAAATTTTTCTTCAAACGCCTTGACTAGGTCGTTCAGTTCCATAACCGTCATATTACCAACGGCTTCCAGAATTTCTTCCTTGCTAATTGCCATAATCAGACACTCCTAAATCGGATACAAAAAAGCAATTTGAGATGTTTTCAAACTTGCCAATCAACTACACATTAGGCCGCAGCGCCCTCGCGTTGTTTGGCCAACGCGCCAAGCGCAACAGCAAGTCCTGCAACCGGCGCTTTCATCACGCCCAGCAGTTTGGCCAACAGTTCGTCACGACTTGGGATTGACGCCAACGCTTGTACGCCAGCTTTATCCAGCACTTTGCCCGCGTAGCACCCAGCTTTTAGTACCAGCTTGGGATCAGCCTTTGCATACTCGTTGAGTACCTTGGCCGCTGCTACGGGATCGACAGAAATACTGTAAATCAATGGCCCTGACATATGCGTGGCAAGATCGGCAAAAGTGCTGCCCTCGACGGCACGACGCACCAAGGTATTTTTCAGCACACGCAGATAAACGCCCGATTTACGGGCCTGTGCACGCAACTTGGTAAGACTGCCCACCTCGATTCCACTGTATTCGGCTACAACGATCGTCTGCGCATTGGATACCTGCGCCGACACCTCTGCCACGACAGCTTTTTTATCATCAAGATTGAGACCCACGGGTCTTTCCTCCTTTCAAGTCAATTTACGGCGAATATCAACGATATCCGCCACCCCCACGGCGACCTGAACCAGAGTGCCAGCAACGTACAAACTGCCGTCAAACCATCTTGTTCGGGATGCACCGTCTACGCAGGCCGCTTACACGCTTAAGTTCTTGAAAAAGATCGAACACCTGCGGTCTTTGACGATCCGTCTGCCAATCATCAGAAGTAGTGATCACTGGCGGACGGCCCAAAGTCCTGGGTGAAGCTTGCTTGCATAACAAACTCCACCGTCTTATTGCTTACAATGAAGCCGTATCGACACGAACGCCCGGACCCATCGTGCTCGACACGGAAATTTTCTTCAAATACTGCCCTTTGGATAACGCGGGTTTCGCTTTGACTAGCGCATCGACCAAAGCTTTGAGATTTTGCTCAAGCTGCTCGACACTGAACGAAGCGCGGCCAATCGTGCCATGAACAATGCCTCCTTTATCTGCACGATATTGGACCTGGCCAGCTTTGGCATTACGCACCGCGCCTGTCACATCCATAGTAACAGTTCCAACTTTCGGGTTTGGCATAAGACCGCGCGGGCCGAGAATTTGGCCGAGCTGCCCGACGACACGCATCGTATCGGGCGTTGCAATCACCACATCAAAATTAATATTACCTGCCTTAACTTCGGCGGCTAAGTCATCAAAACCGACAATGTCTGCACCCGCCGCTTTCGCGGCCTCTGCCTTGTCCCCTTGAGCAAATACCGCAACGCGCACAGTCTTGCCAGTTCCTGCGGGAAGAAGAACAGAACCGCGCACCGCCTGATCTGACTTGCGCGGATCAATACCAAGGCTTACGGCAATATCAACCGACTCATCAAATTTAGCAGTCGCACATTCCTTAGCTAGATTTAACGCTTCGACTACTGAATAAATTTTGCTGCGGTCAATCTTGCTTTGCAACGCTTTTTGTTTTTTTGTCAACGCAGTCATATTACAGTCCTTCCACGGTAATACCCATCGAGCGTGCACTGCCTGCAATCGTGCGAACAGCCGCATCCATATCGGCCGCCGTCAAATCGGGCATTTTCTGGGTAGCGATTGCTTCGCATTGCGCACGCGTCAATTTACCAACCACATCGGTATGTGGTTTGGAACTTCCCTTTTGGATACCGGCAGCCTTTTTAATTAAAATCGTCGCCGGCGGCGTTTTCATAATGAAGGTAAAACTTTTATCCGCATAAGCCGTAATGACCACAGGGATTGGCAGACCCGGCTCGACGCCCTGCGTTTGTGCATTAAAAGCTTTGCAGAATTCCATAATATTGAGACCGCGCGAACCGAGCGCAGGGCCAATAGGAGGAGAAGGGTTTGCCTTACCCGCCGGTACTTGCAACTTGATAAATCCAACAATTTTCTTTGCCACGATATAACTCCAAAATTTGGGTAAAACGCGCTAAAAAAACGCTCCCCACTAAAAAATTTGCGGCCGCAGCCACCTTTGATGCTCTACCACTATCCAAGCAACAGAAAACACTCTTTTCAGAAATCAGCCTTTTTCGACTTGACCAAATTCCAATTCCACCGGGGTTGCACGACCAAAAATTGTGACGGAGACGCGCAAGCGATTTTTTTCATAATTGACTTGCTCAACCGAACCATTAAAGTCCGCAAACGGCCCCTCCTTGATACGCACAATTTCACCCGGTTCAAACAACACCTTGGGACGGGGTCTTTCAACACCATCCTGCATCTGCTGCAGAATTTTTTCGACTTCTTTTTCAGAAATCGGCGTCGGCTTATTCGCACTACCCCCAACAAAACCCGTCACTTTTGGCGTACTTTTCACCAAATGCCAGGTTTCGTCATTCATCTCCATTTCGACAAGCACATAACCTGGAAAAAATTTACGCTCAGTAATGCTTTTTTGCCCTGAGCGCAATTCAACAACCTCTTCAACCGGCACCAAAATACGTCCGAAAGAGGCCTGCATTCCATGTCTAGCAACTCGTTCAGACAAAGCGCGCTGGACACTCTTCTCAAAACCGGAATAGGCATGAACCACATACCAACGCTTGTTCATACCCTCCTCCACTGAAGGATGAGATCATACAGCACCCATTCGATGCCTTTATCTGCCACCCATAAAAAAGTGGCCATTACAACCGCAAAAGCAAAAACCTGCCCCGTCACCTTCAGAGTCTCTTTTCGTGTCGGCCAAACAACCTTTTTTGCCTCATTAATCGACTCTTTGGCAAAATCAAAAAACTGACGCCCAGGCACAGTTTGCCAGGCAACGACTACGGAAGCGCCCAACCCCGCCAGAACAGCCAGCACACGCAAAATCATTGCCTGATCCGATAGCAGGTAAAAACCTGCAATGCCAGCCGCCAACAGCAGAAGCGCTAAAACAAACTTGATTTTATCGGCCATCAATAGTCAGCCACATAGATGAAAATGGCAGGGGCAGAGGGTCTCGAACCCCCAACCTTCGGTTTTGGAGACCGACGCTCTGCCAATTGAGCTATGCCCCTGCAACAGAGATAAAAGCGTTTCAGGAATTGAAACGCTTTTTTGCATATTTTTCCCAAAGAACGGAGGGGCGGTAGCATCAGCGACCGCCCCGGTAGTCAGTTATTCAATAATCTTAGTCACCACGCCGGCGCCAACGGTACGACCGCCTTCGCGGATAGCAAAGCGCAATCCTTCTTCCATGGCGATCGGCACGATCAGCTTGACTGTCATGGCAACATTGTCGCCCGGCATCACCATTTCAGTGCCCTCCGGCAGAGTGATGGCGCCCGTAACATCTGTAGTCCGGAAGTAGAACTGCGGACGGTAGTTGTTGAAGAAGGGAGTGTGACGACCACCTTCTTCCTTGGAGAGGACATAGACTTCGCCCGTAAAGTGCGTATGCGGGGTAATAGTGCCCGGTTTAGCAAGCACTTGTCCGCGTTCAACTTCTTCTCGCTTGGTGCCGCGCAGAAGAACGCCCACGTTATCGCCCGCTTGGCCTTGATCGAGCAGTTTGCGGAACATTTCGACGCCGGTACAGGTGGTTTTCTGGGTGGGTTTGATGCCGACAATTTCAATTTCTTCGCCAACTTTGATGACGCCGCGTTCGACACGCCCTGTCACGACTGTACCTCGTCCGGAAATGGAGAATACGTCTTCGATCGGGAGCAGGAAGGGTTTGTCAACGGTGCGTTCAGGCGTGGGGATGTAGCTGTCGAGTGCTGCAGCCAAGGCTAGAATGGCGCCTTCCCCCAGTTCGCCGGTGTCGCCTTCTATGGCTTTCAGTGCGCTGCCTTTGATGATGGGGATGTCGTCGCCCGGGAATTCGTATTTGGAGAGCAGTTCGCGCACTTCCATTTCGACGAGTTCAAGAAGTTCGGCGTCATCAACCATGTCGCATTTGTTGAGGAAAACGATGATGTAGGGGACGCCAACTTGACGAGCAAGCAGGATGTGTTCCCGCGTCTGTGGCATGGGACCGTCCGCCGCAGAAACGACGAGAATGGCTCCGTCCATCTGGGCCGCGCCAGTGATCATGTTTTTGATGTAGTCGGCGTGACCCGGGCAGTCAACGTGGGCGTAGT
>CALHZD010000043.1 GCA_938040985.1 uncultured Propionivibrio sp. | reverse complement strand
GTCTGGAAGCCATCAAGCGCGTCGCGATGGCCTATCCGGAAGTCGCCATCATGGTGGCGCACAATGGCCGCACCAACCTGCGCCTGCCCAAAAGCGACATGCAGGCGCGCATCGGCGCTATTCTCGGCGACGCCTTCACGACGGAATCACGCCTTGTCACTGTGGATGCCGGCGTGCTCAAACTCACCGGCTACTGTGCCCTGCCCGCGCATTCGCGGGCGCGCAGCGACGCCCAATATTGTTACGTCAACGGCCGTTTTGTGCGCGACAAACTGCTCATGCATGCCCTGCGCGAAGCTTACCGCGACATGCTGCACGGCAGCCGCTATCCCGCCTATTGCCTTTTCCTCGATATCGATCCGGCGGCGGTCGATGTCAATGTCCACCCGGCCAAAAGCGAAGTTCGTTTCCGCGACGCGCGCGCCGTACACCAGTTCGTTTTCCACGCCGTTCAGAAAGCGCTATCCAGCCCCTTGAGCGCCCTCTCAAACCCGGTATTGCCCGTCTTCTCCGAGCGCAGCGCGCCAATACAGGCGGCAGCACAACCCGCCGAAACCGGCATATCGCCCGATTCAGCGGCTCCGGCTCCATACACCGCTGCGCGTCAGGCTTCGCTGCGCATCAGCGAACCGGCGGTCTCGGCTTACACCGCTTTTGCCCAGGCCGCCTTTTCCCGTCCCGCCGCCTCGCCCGCGCACGGCAAAGTGTCTCGCCCAATCTATGCGGAAACGGGCGCGGCGAAAGAAGAAAAAAATGCCCCGCCGCTCGGCTATGCGCTGGGACAACTGCACGGCATCTACATCTTGGCGCAGAACGTGCACGGCCTGGTGCTCATCGATATGCACGCGGCGCATGAACGCATTCTTTATGAACAGCTCAAAGCGGCCGTCGACAGCCGCCATGTCGCCGTGCAAAGGCTGCTCATTCCCGCCGTTTTCAGTGCTGATGCGCTCGATATCGCCGCCGCCGAAGAGCACGCGGCCACCCTCAGCGCGCTGGGTTTTGAAATCACGCCGGCAGGGCCGACGCAACTAGCCGTCCGCGCCGTTCCGGCGCTGTTACAGGCGAGCGACCCGGCGGCGCTGGTGCGCGCCGTCCTGGCCGACCTGCGCGAACATGGCGTGACACAATTGACGCTCGCCCGCCGCAACGAACTGCTCTCGACGATGGCCTGTCACGGCGCGGTACGCGCCCATCGCCTGCTCACGGTTCCCGAAATGAATGCGCTACTGCGTCAGATGGAAGCCACCGAGCGCGCCGATCAATGCAATCATGGCCGGCCGACCTGGACGCAGCTCTCGCTCGACGAACTCGACCGTCTCTTTCTGCGCGGGCGCTAAACGATGCCCATTGATTCGGCGCCCGCACCCATTGCCGGCCAGCCGCCTGCCATTCTGCTGATGGGCCCCACCGCCAGCGGCAAAACCGCCCTTGCCTTGGCGCTGGCGCGCCGTTTTCCGGTCGACATCATCAGCGTCGACTCGGCACAAGTTTTCCGTGACATGAACATCGGCACGGCCAAGCCCGATCATGAAACACTGGCCGCCTATCCGCACCGGCTGATCGATCTCGTCAGTCCGGAAGAACGCTACTCGGCCGCGCGCTTTTGCGCCGACGCCCTGGCTGCCATGGCCGACATCGCCGCCGCCGGGCGTATTCCGCTGCTCGTCGGCGGCACCATGCTCTATTACAAGGCGCTGCTTGAAGGGTTGGCCGCGCTGCCGCAGGCCGACCCGGCCGTCCGCGCCGAGATTGATGCGCTGGCCGCCGCGCATGGCTGGCCGCACGTGCATCGCCTGCTAGCGCAGGTTGACCCGCACACTGCGGCGCGCCTGCCACCCACTGACGCGCAGCGCATTCAGCGTGCGCTGGAAATTTACCGCCTCAGCGGCCGCCCGATGTCGGCGCTGCTGGCTGAATCGGCGGCGCCCAAACCGCCGGGAAAATTCTTGAAGCTCGGCCTGCTGCCTACCGACCGCAGCGCATTGCACGCGCGCATCGCCGAGCGTTTCGATGCCATGCTCGCCGCCGGTCTGGAAGATGAAGTTGCCGGATTACGCAGCAAATATCGCCTCTCGCCCGACCTGCCGTCGATGCGCTGCGTCGGCTACCGGCAGGTCTGGGCAGCGCAGGACGGCCTCATCCCGCACAAGGCGCTACGTGAACGCGGCATCTACGCCACGCGGCAGCTGGCCAAGCGACAGATCACCTGGATGAACAACACGCTGAAGCCGGAAATCTTCGACTGCCTCGCAGCCGACCTGAGCGCACGCATCATTGCGCGCGTCGCCGAAGCCTTGCCGCAGCTCGGCGCTTGAGCAGCGTCACCGGCTTGACGATGCTAATACTGTGCCGGGAAAGCTCGGCCACCGCCCGATCGGGATCGGAGAAACGGATAATCACGACGGCGTTCCGGCCAACCGCCGTGCTGAAGGCGTACATGTACTCGATGTTTAATCCCGCGGCATCCGTCTCGGCCAGCACCCGCGCCAAACCGCCGGCATCGTCCGGCACTTCGACCGCGACCACATCCGTCAGCCGCACGGTATAGCCGGCCGCCTCAAGCGCGGCCTTGCCGGCTTCCGGATCGGCGACGATCAGGCGCAGGATGCCAAATTCGGCGGTATCCGCCAGCGAGAGCGTGCGGATGTTGACGCCCCGGGCGGCAAGCGCCATACACGCTGCGTGCAGACGGCCCGGGCGATTTTCGATAAAGCAGGAAAGCTGGGTAATTTTCATGGCTCAAACCCCTGTTCAAAGAAAGATCAGTCGATCCGGCCCGCCACTGCCCGTTGAGCGCAGATCGCCCGCCAACCCGTCATCGGCATCATAGGCAGAATGCCTCGCGCAGCCACCACCGAGACGGCTTTCAGGAACGCTCAACCACGGCGCAGATCGAGAACGCGCTGGATCTTGCCTTCGCTGCGCGGCAAGGTGTTCGGCTCGACCAGGCGGACGCCGGCGCGGATGCCGGTAATGCGCTCGATGGAATGCGCAAGGCGCTGATGCACTTTCTCTACGGCGCTGACCTTGTCGCTGAACAGTTCGGGGCCGACTTCGACCTCGACGCCCAGCTGATCCAGCCCGCCTTCGCGCGTCAGCACGATCCGGTAATGCGGCAAGACGCCTTCCACCGCCAGCAGCGCCGCTTCGATCTGCGTGGGGAACACATTGACGCCGCGAATGATGAACATATCGTCGCTGCGTCGCGCCACACGGGCGATACGGCGCACGGTGCGGCCGCATGCGCAGGGCTCGGCGATCAGCCGCGTAATATCGCGCGTGCGATAGCGGATCATCGGCATCGCGCGTTTGGAAAGCGTCGTCAATACGAGCTCCCCTTCCTCGCCCTCCGGCAGTACGCGGCCGCTTTCCGAATCAATGATTTCGGGATAGAAGTGGTCTTCAAAAATGTGCAGCCCGTGCTGCGCCGGGCATTCTCCGCCAATACCCGGCCCGATGATTTCGGACAGGCCATAAATATCAAAAGCGCGGATGCCGCTGTCGCGTTCGATGCGCGCGCGCATGTCGTCCGACCACGGCTCGGCGCCGAAAATGCCCGTACGCAGCGGGAGCGTATGCAAATCAATCCCCAACGCTGCGGCGCGTTCGATCATGTGCAGAAAATAGCTGGGCGTACAGCAGATGGCCGTGACGCCGAAATCGCGCATGAGCATGATCTGCCGGTCCGTATTGCCGCCGGAGGTCGGCACCACGGTCGCTCCCAGCGCTTCCAGTCCATAATGCACGCCGAGACCGCCGGTAAACAGGCCGTAGCCAAAGGCATTCTGGACAATATCGCCGCGATGAATACCCGCGGCGGCAAAGGTGCGCAGCACGACGGAGGACCAGACGCGCAGATCCTCGCGGGTATAAGCGACGACGATCGGCTTGCCGGTGGTGCCGCTGGATGCATGCAGCCTGACGATTTCCTGCATCGGACTGGCGAAGAGGCCGAACGGATAGTGATCGCGCAGATCGGCCTTGACCGAGAACGGCAGCCGGGCGATATCTTCCAGGCACTCGACCGAAGCGGGCGTCATTTGCCGCGCTTCCATCCGGGCGCGAAACGGCGCAACCTTGGCATAGGCGCGCGCAACAACCGCTTGCAAGCGCCGCAACTGCAATTGACGTAACTGCGGCGCCGGCAAGTAATCCAGCGCGCTGACGGGATGAACTCCGTGGCCGCAGTCGTTCCAGTCGTTCCAGTTGTCCCGGCTGTTCCACTCGTTCCAGTTTTCCTCAAGCATTTCGCGCCTCTTCTCGTGTGACCTGCTGTTTTCCTTGCATCATGCGCCTTGTCTCAATGTTCAATGTTTAACGCGCAACTTTATTTCCGCCGCGCACCGCCTTCGTCCTGTCAGGCCCTTTCAGCCCCTTTCAGGCCATTTGCCGGCCCAGCTGAAAAGCCTCCAGGTTGAGCCGATGATGCTTTTCCGCCAGATTGGCGCGAATGGCCGCTTCCCAGTGTTCGACCGGAATGTCGAGCCGGCGGCTCAACAGGCCGAGCAAAGCGACATTGATCGATTTGGCGGGCAGTTTTCCCGGCGCGCCGGCCAATAGCTCCGGAGAAATCAGCAGGCCGCCGGCCTTCAGCGCCGGACGATTGACGTCAACCTGATCGGCGGCGACGACGACCAGAAAATCCGCCTGACCAGGCGAAATCATCGGGCTGTCGACCTTAGACCCGAAGCGTACGTCGCTGGAAACCGAACCGCCACGCTGGCTCATGCCGTGCAGTTCGCTTTTCTTCACGTCCAGTCCCTGCCGGAACGCCGCATCGGCCAGGATATCCGAAGCCTTGACCACGCCCTGCCCGCCGAGGCCGGCAATGACGACATTAACCACTGTTTTTTCCGTCACCATCTTCGCTCACCGTTCCACGATTTTTCATTGCTCCATCATTGCACAGGTTGCGAACGCCTCATGCCGGCGCTAAGGCGCCTCGGCGCCGCTCCCCTGCCGGCCGCTCTCTGCGGTCTTTTTCTTTTCGATGATGATTTTTTCGTACTGACGGATTTTCGGCGCCGCCAGAATACAGGGGCGGCGCGCGACAATGACGCTCAGTTTGCCGCTGTCAAGCGCTTCACGGATCACCTGATCGAGATCGGTGTCGCTAGCCATCGGATCAACCGTCACCACAGAATCAACGCCCATAGCGCGCAGCACATCCTCAAAGACAATCTTGCCCGCCGCCTCGTGCATGAGGCCGCGCCCGGTGCCCGGATGCTCCTGCTGGCCGGTCATGGCCGTCGTTCCGTTGTCCAGAATCATCAGCACATGGCCGCCGGGCGGCGGGTTATAGACCATCTCGGCAACTCCGGTCAGCCCGCTGTGCATGAAAGTCGAATCGCCGATGACGCTGACCACGCGCCGCGCCTGCGCGGCAGGCAGCACATGCCGCAGGCCAAGGCCAACGCCAATGCTCGCTCCCATGCAGACGCAGGTATCCATGCCGGAAAACGGCGGCAGCACGCCCAGCGTATAGCAACCAATATCACCGGCAACAATGCAGTCAAGCCGGTGCAGCGCCTCAAATACCGGGCGGTGCGAGCAGCCTTCGCACAAAGCCGGCGGCTTGCCGGCCGGCAGCGCCGCCTCTGGCGAATCGTCATGCGCCAGGATGCGCCGCACGCGCTCGGTATTGAGCTCGCCGAAACGGAACGAATCCGGCTTGCCCTCGATGACCAGCCCATCCGCGCGCAGTTCGGTTAGGAGAATCGGGTCGCCTTCCTCGATCACCACACACCGGTCGACCGCGGCGACAAAATCGCGGATGGCCTGCATCGGCAAAGGATAGGAAAATCCCAGTTGCAGCACGCTGGCTTCGGGCGCGGCTTCGCGCGCATGGGCCGCGGCAACGCCGGAAGCGATGATCCCCAGCGCCTTGTCCTTCATGTCGACGACTGTCTGGGCGCAATGCTCGGCATATTCGGCCGCCAGCGCCAACTTGTGGCGCAGTTTACGGTGAGCGGGCCGGGCATAGGCAGGAATCATCACGCGCGAGGGCACGTCCCGCCGAAAATCCGGATCACCCGCCGGCGGCGGCACGGGGGTTTGTTCGACAATGCTCTTTGAATGGCAGACTCGGGTCGTCATGCGCAGCATGACCGGCAATTGAAAGCGTTCGGAAACGGCAAAAGCCGCCCCGGTGAAATCATAGGCCTGCTGAGAATCGGCCGGCTCCAGCATGAGGATTCCTGCGGCGCGCGCATAATGGCGGTTATCCTGCTCGTTCTGGCTCGACGCCATGCCCGGGTCGTCGGCCGAAACCAGCACCAGGCCGCCGCTCACGCCGGTATAGGCCGCCGTAAATAACGCATCCGCCGCAACATTGACGCCGACGTGCTTCATCGTCACCAGTGTCCGCGCCCCGCCGAAAGCGGCGCCCAGCGCCACTTCAAGCGCAACCTTTTCATTGGGCGCCCATTGCGCCTTGCCGCCCAGGCGGGCAAAGGCTTCGAGAATTTCCGTCGACGGCGTGCCCGGATACCCCGTCCCCAGACGGACTCCGGCATTGAAAGCGGCAAGCGCCACCGCTTCATCACCCGACAAGAGCATGCGATCAGCAAGTATGGCAGCCATGAAAAACCTCGATTGAAGTAAGGAATTACCAGCATGAAGCGTCGAAGTATCGCCGTCTTGCCCGCCGTGGTCAATCCAGACATGCCGCGGGCGGACAAATCGGCTGTGCCGGATAACAAACGCTCATGCTAGATTCGCGTCTTGCAATTCTTCATGAAACCTTGATGGAACATTCATGATTATGGAAAGTGACGCGACACGCGCTATGGATAGCGGAAACCGGATGTACTGGGAAAGCGAGCTTGAAACCCTGCCGCGCGCCGAGCTTGAGAAACTACAGCTCCGGCGACTGAACGAATCGCTGCACCTGGCCGCACGTTCGCCGCATTATGCCAAATGCGCACGGATCGGGCGGATGCTGCGCGAAGGGATCAAGTCGATCGAGCAGATCCGCGAGCTGCCATTCACGACCAAGGACGATCTGCGTCAGGATTTCCCGTGGGGTTTTCTCGCCGCCGACAAACGCGAAGTCATCCGTCTGCACAGTTCAAGCGGTACGACCGGCAATCCAACCGTCGTCTTTCATAATCGGCATGATCTCGCAAGCTGGGCGAATCTGATGGCGCGCTCGCTTTACGCCGCCGGCGTTCGCCAGACGGACGTTTTCCAGAACATGTCCGGTTACGGGCTGTTTACCGGCGGCCTCGGTTTCCAGTATGGCATCGAACGGCTCGGCTGCCTCTCGATCCCGGCCGGCGCCGGCAACAGCTTGCGCCAGATCAAACTGATGCGCGATTTTGGCACGACGGTGGCGCATGCCATTCCGAGCTATCTGGGGCGGCTGCACGAAGTTTTCTCTGCCGAAGGACTCGATCCGCGCCGCGACACGCAGTTGCACACGCTGGTCATCGGCGCCGAGCCGCATACCGAGGAACAACGGCGGCGCATTGAGGCAATGTTCGGCGTCAAAGCCTACAACTCGTTCGGGCTTTCCGAGATGAACGGCCCGGGCGTCGCCTTTGAATGTACCGAACAGAACGGGCTGCACGTCTGGGAAGACGCTTACATTGTCGAGATCGTCGACCCGCAGACGCTGGAACCGCTCCCCGACGGCGAGCGCGGTGAGCTGGTAATGACGACGCTCGACCGGCAGGCGATGCCGGTGATCCGTTATCGCACGCGCGACCTGACCCGCATCCTGCCCGGGCCGTGCCGTTGCGGCCGCACGCACCGCCGGCTCGACCGGATTACCGGCCGCTCGGACGACATGTTCATCATCAAGGGGTGCAACGTCTTTCCGATGCAGGTCGAGGGCATATTGATGAAATTGCCGGAAGTCGGTGACAATTACCGCATCATTCTCGACCACCTTAACGACCAAGATGAGATGATCGTCGAGGTGGAGCTGAAACGGGAATGGTTCAGCGGCGACGTGGAACGCCTCACCCGCCTGCAGCGCCGCATTGCGCACCTGCTGCGCGACGAGGTGCTCTTGCGGCCATTGGTGCGACTTGTCGAGCCAGGCTCCCTCCCCAGGACGGAGAGCAAGGCGGTGCGGGTCATCGACCGGCGCAAAACGTCAAAATAAGCTGCGGGGAAACGCCAATGAGTCATCAGGTTTCAGTATTTCTCGAAAACAAGCTGGGCAGCATTGAGAAGGTCACGGCCGTGCTGAGCGCGGCGCAAATCGACATCCGCTCGCTCCATCTCAACCACACGGCAAATGGCTGGGGAGTGCTCAACCTCGTCGTGTCCGATCCGGAAGCAGCGCAGCGGCAGCTGTCAGCGCAGGGGATGGCGTCAGCCCTGCGCGAAATCGCCGTCGTGGAGATGCCGGACCGTCCGGGCGGGCTGGATGAACTGCTCAAAAGCGTCGTGCGTGCCGGCGTAAGCTTCACCAATGCTTACGGTCGCACGGTACGCGACGGCGAAAGCGCCTTTTTCGTCATCGACATCCAGGATATGCCGGAAGCCAGGGAACGTTTGCGCGCCGTCGGCCTGCGGATTCTCGACGACAGCGCGGTATATGGCACGCGCGGGAAGCGCCAACAAATCTGAAAAAACCATGCGCGCATACGGCACAGCACGAGCTCGCATCAGCGCGGGTGACAAATGCGTTTCAGCCAGCGAAAACCCTGCGTCAATTTTTTCGGTTTCTGTTTGCGGCAAGACGCCACGCTAGGCGCGTTCCCGAGGAGGAAACGCCGCATTCGCTGTCCGTCTGCTCGTTGTCCGTTTGCCCGCTGTTTGTTCGCTATTTCCTGACCGCCCGATCTGAAAATCCGGATCGTCCGCCGGCGGCGGCACGGGCGTTTGCCGGACAATACTTTTGGCATGACAGACACGGGCCATCATGCGCAGCATGACCGGCAGTTAGAAGCGTTTGGAAACGGCAAAAGCCGCCCCGGTGAAATCATAGGCCTGCTGGGACATCGTCACCAGTGTCCGCGCCCCGCCGAAAGCGGCGCCCAGCGCCACTGCAAGCGCAACCTGTTAATGGTCGTTTGTCGGCAACACACTGTTGGCTACAATGCGTTCTCAAGGGACTGCCGAAACTGCCCTGACGCCTGCACCGGGGCGCACATCGCCTCAGCGGTTTCGCCGCCTGGCAGGATTTTTTAGAAAGCTCAGAAAGGAAAACGCCCATGCCAACCCATCCGCTCCGTTTTATTCGCCATTTCGCCCTGCTGGCCGCGACACTGCTGGCTTTTGGCTGTTTCGCCGAACCGACGCAGCCCACCCGGACGGTGCTTGCCGAGCGCATCGACCTGATTCGCCACGGCGAGAGCGAGGACAATCTCAATGAGGGGAAAACCGTCGTCCGCCTCGACGGCACCTTGATGCCAAGCAAAGGCAAAGTGCTGAGCGGATGGAACTCCGCCAGCCTGACCATGCGCGGCGTCAGCCAGGCCGTGAAAGCCGGGGAAGCGCTACTGAAACAGGAAAAAGAGGCAGAAAAGAACGCCGGCGGCAGCGCGGGCGCCGCATCGCCCAAACTGCGTGACGCACTCTGGCTGTACTCGCCGCTGCTGCGCACCAAACAAACGCTTTCGGGCGTGCTGCTCGGCGCGCAACTGGACAACGAAACGGCGTTGAAACTCCGCCCGGATACGCGGATTTTCGAGCGCTCGGCCGGAAGCCTCACCAACCTGACCTGGCCGGAGGCCGCACAGCACTGGCCGGAAATGGCCAAAGGACGCCAGGCCGCCGTCTTCCATCAAGCGGACGCCGCCTATCCGAACGGCGAATCGCTGGCGCTCGTCTACCGCCGCGCTTCGGCGGCCATCGACGAAGCCCTGGCGCAGGAACGCCGCATTATCGTCATCTCGCATGAACTGACGATCAAAACCTTGGTCGCCCACCTGACGCGCGGCAAGATCGACGATAACGCCTTCGCCACCAAGGTTGAAAACGCCAAGCCGATCACCCTGATCCGCCGCGGCGACCGCTGGGAAATTCAACCCGCCCAACCCTGAGCGCGCATTGCCTAGCGGCATTCACTACCATCGGCAAAACGGCGGACGACCTGCCCGCAAGCCCGCGTATTTTGGGCGTTTGCGGGCAGGTGCCTCCGGAGGCCACGTAAACACTGAGCTGGCGGGCGGGCGCGCCGGAACCCTTGCCAGCAGCGGGCGGCAAGGCAGGCATCGTGATATCGACCTGCCCATGCGGGTTGCGGGGCAGCGGCCGGGAGCGCCCATCGCCTGCGGGCGCATCGCCTAGCGGCATTCACCGCCATCGGCAAAACGGCGGACGACCTGCCCGCAAGCCCGCGTATTTTGGGCGTTTG
>CALHZD010000042.1 GCA_938040985.1 uncultured Propionivibrio sp. | reverse complement strand
ACGGCGGTGGTCGCCGGCGCGGAGTCCCAGGCCTCGGTGCCCTCGGTGACGGCGAGCTCCTCGAACTCGTCGGGGCTGTAGGGATCCTTCAGATCGGAGACGACGACGCGGTAGAGCTCGCCGTTCCCCAGGTCGGGCCACGAGTAGTGCAGGCGGCCGTCGACGCGCTCGACTTTCACCGGGACGTGGGGGCCGTCCTCCTCGACGGAGTCCAGGTCGTCGCTCGAGTAGTCGTAGGCGGGGAAGGAGTGGCCGCGCTCCTCGGCGGCGGGCGCGGCGGGAGCCTGTGCGCTGCGCGTCGAATTACAGGAGTTTTCGCAGGTCTTCGATTCGCCGCAACATAGCCGGGCGTTGCTGCAGGCTACCGCGATACTGACCGACGCGACGCGGCGCGTTATTGCCGAGCGCCAGTTCGTCGCCGAAAAAAATGCGGCGACCCCCGATGCGCGTGGCGGTGTGGGGGCGCTGGTTGAGGCCGGCAACGAGTTGGGGCAACAGCTCGCTCACTGGCTGGGCGCGCTAAACGCGCAGTCTGCTGGTCGTTCCCTTTGCCGCACGGCGGAAACGGCCAAGCCGCGACGGCACTGAGTCTGTCGGCAAAAAGATTCAATGAGTAAAACCGCCACGCTGCGTGCGCCGTGGGATCGTTGTCGGCAAGTCGTTCTGTTCGAGATCGGCGGGTTGCTGCTGATTACGCCGCCGTTCATCTGGCTGAGCGGCGTGCCGGCCAAAACCTCGTTCGGTCTGATGGCGCTGATCGCATTGATCGCCGCCTGCTGGAACGCCGTCTACAACACCTCGTTCGACTGGGCGGAAGGCCGACTGACCGGGCGCAACGCCGACCGGAGGCCGCATCTGCTGCGCGTTGTGCATGCGCTCGGTTTTGAGTTCGGGCTGCTCGTCATCACGCTACCCTTGATCGTGGTCTGGACGGGCATGGGCTGGCGGGAAGCGCTGATCGCCGATATCGCGGTGGCGCTGGCTTACGTTGCCTATGCCTTTGTTTTCAATCTGGCCTACGACCGCTGTTTTCCGATTGTCGGCAAGGCCTGAAAACTATAGCGGCTTCCTTCGCCAAAATACGGCGTTGGCTTCGCCTTGCCGTACTCGTACTGCCTGTGGCTCGCCGCCTTGTCTTTGGACAAAGTCGAGCCACTATGTTTTAGGCGCCGCGGAAAGGATGCCCGCTAGCCCGTGTATTTAGGGCATCTCCGGGCACCCTGTCCTGAAGCCCTTTGTTTATAAGGGTTCCAGAGGTGCCTGCCCGGAAACGCCCAATCCACGCGTGTTTCCGGGCATGCCCTTTCGCCTATTCGATCACTACGAAGCACCCTACACCCCCTTAGGCGCAGCCGCAGGCGCGGGGCGGCTTGGCGGAAGCAAGGGCTTGATTGTTCGAGCGTCAGCGAGTTATCAAGCCCGCCGACAAGCAGCACCGCGGCAAGGAGTCTTCTGCGCCTGGGGTCGCGTTTCTTTACTGACTTTCTTTGGCGAGGCAAAGAAAGTTAGCGGGGCGCGCTGCCGCTCAGCGCAACAACATCAAGAGAGGTTCCGTGGGCGGAGCCAGCGCGCAGGCTGTGGCGATTCTTGTTTTTTCAGTTTTAGGGTATCTCCAAAGGGGTGCTCTAAAGCCCTTGTAAATAGGGCGTCTCCGAGGGGGTGACGGTAAGCCCTTTATTTACGAGAATTTCTAAGCAGGGCACCCGGAAGTCCTTTACCTACGGGCGTTTCAGAGGGGCTGCCTGCTAGCCCGCGATTTAGGGATTTTCAGAGAAGTGCGTCCGTAAGTTCTTTATTTGCGGGCATCTCCAAGGGGATGCTCTGAAGCCCTTTATTTATAAGGGCTTCAGAAGAGGCGCCGGGAAACGCCCTGTTTACGCGGGCTCCGGCAGATGTGGGCAAAGGCTAAAGGCGCCGGATTTTTTCCAGCAGCGCGGTCGTCGATTTCTGGTGGATGAAAGGGATCGAGACGGTGCGTCCGCCCCAGGAGGCGACTTCGGCGTGGCCGACGATTTTTTCCGTCGGCCAGTCGCCGCCCTTGACCAGCACGTCGGGGCGGCATTCGAGGATGCGTTCGATGGGCGTGTCTTCCTCGAACCAGGTGACAAGCGAAACGCTTTCCAGCGCGGCGATCACTGCCAGCCGGTCGGCCAGCGCATTGACCGGGCGGTCGTCGCCTTTGCCCAGCCGCCTGACCGAGGCGTCGGTGTTGAGCGCGACGATCATGGAGGCGCCCAGCGCCCGCGCCTGCGCCAGCAGGGTGACGTGACCGCGGTGCAGGATGTCGAAGCAGCCGTTGGTGAATACCAGAGGACGCGGCAGCGCCGCAAGCGCGACGGGCAGGCCTTCCGGCGCAACGATCTTTGCCTCGAAGTCAGGCGCAAGGACGGGGGCGGGCACGGGCACGGGGGGCACGGGTACGGGGCGCGTGGGTGAGTGAATGAATCGGCTGGCCGATCGTCTAGTTCTTGTACGCTGCGTCTTCCTTGGGCCTGTTTTTGTCGCGGCTCGCTTCAAGCTCAAGCTCCTTGACGCGTTCGACGGTGACGATTTCCATCAGGTTGACCACCTTCTTGACGCCCGAAGTCGTGCGCGCGACCTGAACGGCGGCATCGGCTTCCGACTGGGTGACGATGCCGAGCAGGAAGGCGGTGCCGGCCTCGGTGACGACCTTGACATGCACGGGGTTGAACTTGCCGTTATCCACCGAGCGGCTCTTGATCTTGGAAGTGATGAAGGCGTCGTTGCTGCGATTGGCGAACGAGGATGAGGGCGCGATGACAAGTTCGTTATAGGTATTTTTCACGCCGGGAATGGCGCGGACGATACTGTCAACTTCGGCCTTGGCCGCTTCGTTGTAGGCTTCGCCGGTGAGCAGCGCCACATGGTTGTAGCTGGTGACATTGACGTGCGCGCGATTACCGAGTTTTTCCTCGATGCGGGCGAGGGCTTTCCATTCAATGGCTTCGTCGTCGGTCTGTGTGCCGATCGAGCGGCGGTCGACGGCGGCCAGCACGCCGACGGTGGCGCCGGTGGCGACCAGGGGGATGCAGCCCTGTAGGGCAGGCAGAATGACGGCACAGGCGGCCAGGGAAAGTAACAGTTTCCGTTTCATGCTTCAACTCCTAACAAAAGAGAATCAATGGCATCGCACAGGCAATGCACGGTCAGCAGGTGAACTTCCTGAATGCGCGCGGTGCGCTGGGCCGGCACGCAGATGTGAATATCGCCCTCACGCAGCATGCCACCTATCTTACCGCCGCCTTTACCTGTCAGCGCAACAACGTGCAGATCGTTGTCATGCGCGGCGCGGATTGCCTCGACGATGCTGGGCGAGTTGCCCGAAGTGGAGATGGCCAGCAGCACGTCGCCCGCTTGTCCCAGCGCGCGCACCTGGCGTTCAAAAATCCGGTCATAGCCGTAATCGTTGGCGACGGCGGTCATGATCGAGCTATCGGTGGTTAGGGCGATGGCCGACATGCCCTGCCGCTCGACCTCAAAGCGGCCGACCAGCTCGGCGGCGAAATGCTGGGCGTCGGCGGCCGAACCGCCGTTGCCGCAGGCCAGTAACTTGCCGTTGCCGACCAGGCAGTCGGTCATCAGCTTCGCCGCCTGGGCAATCGGGCCGGCCAGCGTTGCACCGGCTTCGAGCTTGATCTGGGCGCTGTCGGTGAAATGCTGTCCGATTCGGGAAATCAAATCCATGATGAACTCAAGCTGATACGGGAGCCGTTAGTCTAACACCATCTTGCCGACAGGCCGGCGGGATCGCCGGGATCGGCGGGCCGGCATGGGATGACGGAAAGGGGAAGCCTGTACTCGGCGTGGCTATCCGGCGTTCATCTCCGGCGTTCATCTTTGTTTCGCTTTTGCGGCAGGCGCATCGTGTTTTTTCTGTGGGTCGGTATCCTGGCCGGCGTCGCTTTTTTTGCTTTCCTGCGCGGCCTGTGCAGTGGCCATCGTGACCGGCAGCGGGCTGGCTGCACGCAGATTTACATCGCGCGTCGGGAAAGGAATGTTGATGCCGGCCGCGGCAAGCCGCTTCTCGATCATGAAGCGCAGGTCGCTGTCGATGCGCCGTCCATTCGTATGTGCGCCGAGTTCGGTCCAGAAGGTCATGGCGATGTCAAGGCCGCTGTCGGCGAAACCGTCGAAATAGACTTCGGGTGCCGGGCTCTTGAGTACCTGCCCATGCGCCTGTGCGCATTCCAGAATGATGTTGGCGGCATCGCGCACTGGCGCGCCGTACTCGATTTGCAGGCCGATTTCGCGGCGCAGACGCGGGTCGGAATAGGTCCAGTTGATGACCTGATTTTCCAGCACGTTGGAGTTAGGGATCAGCGCCTCAGTGCCATCGAAGGCTTTTACCGTCGTTGCGCGCAGGTCAACGTTGGTGACCGTGCCGGTCACGTCGCCGATGACGACGATATCGCCGACGCGCACCTTGCGCTCAAAGAGCAGAATGATGCCGCTGATGAAGTTTTTGATAATCGTCTGCGTACCAAAACCGACGCCGATCGCCAGCGCACCGCCGACGAAGGTGAACACCGTCAATGGAATTCGCGCCAGATTGAGAATGGAGACAGCGAGCAGTACCGAGACCGAGATCATCAGCCAGCGGCGCGTAACGGAAGCAACCTGGGCATTGACATTGCCGCGTTCGACGAGCAAAGCGAGGATGCGTTTGGTGATGCGTGCAAACAGCCAATAACCGAGGCCGAACAGAAAAATGGCGCCAATGCTTTTGCCTACGGTGATGCCATAACTGATCGTGATTTTTTGGCCGTCCGCCTGCGAAATGTCCTCGACAGTGAACAGCTCGTAGTTCCAGACGGAGTAGGCGACGCGTTTGGCGCTTTGCCAGAGATCGTTGAGGCGCAATCCGCTGAGTGCGCTTTCATTGTCCTCTGCCCCCGTGAAATCGCCAATCCAGCGCGCCGTTTCCTGGTTGATCCTGCGTGCCAGTTGGGCGATGCGGTCGTAAATGGTGAGCGCATTGCGGTACAGCGAAAGCACTTCTTTCTCCGCCGCGATTTGTGCCGACCCGCCCTGCATCAGGCTGGTCGTGCGTGCTTCCAGGTCGGCGATTATCGCGCGCAAATTTTCCTGGTTTATGGCAATTTGCTGCCAGCGGTTGTCCTTTTTATCTTTCGTGTTCAGGCTGGCGGCAATCTGGCGCAGGGCGTTGAGGGCGCTCTGGCGCACCTCGGCGGTACTGTCGGCGGCCAGCAGGAGAATGCGCTGTTCCCAGGCATCGGCGTGAAATTGCTCCAGCAGTTGTAGGGTGCGCAGGCCTTCCAGCGCCATGCTATCGGCGCGCAGCGCCTGGTCGATGAAAGCAAGGCGCGAAGTGTCATCGCCATTTTTGGATGCAGCAAGCAGGCGCTGCCGCTCGGCCAAGCGTTTGGCATGACGGGCGGCCACCTGGTCGACTTCGGTGGATGCCTTGTCCTGCGCGGTGCGCAGGGTGTTCCGGATTTCATTCAGGTTACTTTCCGAGAGCGCTTGCGCCGGCAGGACGCGGGCGACGATGTGCTTCATTTCTTCGATGCGCTGCTTGACGCTGCTGATCTGCGCCTGCAAATAATCCTGGTCGGCGGCGCTGGCCGCCAGTTCGACTTCGGCCGCCTGTTTTTTCAGTTCGGCGATTTCCTGGTTGCGCCGATTGGCCTCGGTTTTTTCATGAGCGGCTTTATCGCTGGTTAGGCGCACTTCTTCATTAGCCTTGCGCAGGCGTTCGCTGAGAAACTGTTTTTCCGCTTCCCGCATCTGGACGCTGTTTTGCAGCGATTGAAGATGGTCCTGCTGCGTATCCAGTTCATCGCGCAGCGCATCGACGCGCAGGGCGGAATAGGGTGGCTTTTCACCTAATGCCTTGACGGACGGCAGCGTATCTACGGGGGTTGATGCGGTGTTTTTGAGTGCGGCCAGATCGTTGAGCCGCCAGAGCTTTTCATTGCGGAAATAGAGCTGGATGTCGAGCAGGCGCTGACGTTCTTCCTTGTCGGCGGCTGCGGCCGCATCAGCGGGTTGGAGCGCGGCGTTTTCTTCCAGCTTCTGCCGGACTTCGTCGAGATCGGCTTCGGCCTGTCGGCGTAATTCGTCCGACGATTGGTCAGTCGCCGCCTTGTCTTCCGTCTGATTGTCCTTCTTGACAATATTCAGAAGCGATGCCTGTGCTGCCGCAGGAGCAATGAAGGCAGGCGTGAGCAAAACGGTCAGTGCGACCAGACAAACGGAAACCAGCAGGCGGAAAGGCTTCATGGCGAATGGCGTTGGCGTAAGAACGCAGGCATGGAAATGAGACGATGGAATATTAAAACATGATTGCGGAGCAGGCGCGGTTGCCCCGGTGCATTGATGGCTCGACTCTGAATTGCGTCTGGCGGGGAGCGCGCTTGCCGCCGCGTCTGTCAGAACATAGGTCTCACTAAAAAAGCGCGTCAGAAAGGCGCTACAGGACTTTGCTCAGGAAGCGCAGAGTGCGTTCTTCGCGCGGGTTGTCAAAGATCGCTTCCGGCGTGCCTTCCTCGACCAGCATGCCTTCGTCCATGAACAGCACGCGGTGCGCCACGCGCCGGGCGAAGCCCATTTCATGCGAGACGACGACCATGGTCATCCCTTCTTCGGCCAGTGTCTGCATGACGCTCAGGACTTCGCCGACCATCTCGGGGTCGAGCGCCGAGGTGGGTTCATCGAACAGCATGATCGCCGGTTGCATGGCCAGCGCGCGGGCAATGGCGACGCGCTGCTGCTGGCCGCCGGAAAGCTGGTTAGGATAGGCGTCGATCTTGTCGAGCAGGCCGACCTTGATGAGCAGGTCATGCGCCCGCGCCCGGGCCTCTTCTTCCGCGAGGCCGCGTACCTTAATCGGGGCAAGAATGATGTTTTCCTGCACCGTCATGTGCGGAAACAGGTTGAAGCGCTGAAACACCATGCCGATTTCCGAACGCAGTGCGTCGATGTTGGTATGGTTATCGTGCACCGAGACGCCGTGCACCAGCACGCGCCCGCCAGAGGCTTCTTCCAGGCCGTTCAGGCAGCGCAAGAAAGTGCTTTTGCCCGAGCCGGACGGGCCGATGACGCAGACAACTTCGGAATTGTGTACCGTACAGTCGATGCCGCGCAGCACCTGCAAAGAGCCGAAGCGCTTGGTCAGGCCTTCAACGCGTATCGCCGCGTCCATAGCGCGCCTCCAGTTTCCTGATGCCCCAGGCCAGCCCCAGCGTCAGCAGCCAATACATGAATGAAATCGTGAGATACGGCTCCCAGTAGCGCGAATAGGCGCCGGCGACGGTGCGCGCGGTGTAGGCCAGCTCCGCCAGCCCGATGGCCGAAATGAGCGAAGAATCCTTGAGCAGCGCGATGGCATTGTTGCCCAGCGGCGGCAGCATGCGGCGGAAGGCCTGCGGGAGCACGACGTGATACAGCGTGCGCGCGAAGGACAGACCAAGCGAGCGCGCCGCCTCGATCTGCCCGCGGTCGATCGACTGGATGCCTGCGCGGAAAACTTCCGAGATATAGGCGCCGGAATTGAGCGTCAGCGCAATGATGCCGGAAATGAGCGCGCCGTAATTCTGCTTCAGGCTGCGCGCCGTTTCGCCGGAAATCAGCAGGCCGTCAGCCGGGTTGATGAAAAGCGGCAGCACGGCAAAGTGAATGAGCAGAATCTGCACGAACAGTGGCGTGCCGCGGAAGAAACTGACGTAAATAGTGGACGGCCAGCGCAGCAGGTAACGGCAGATTTGCCGCGCCGGCGCGTGGCGCGCATCCGCCAGACGCGCCAGCCCGATGAACAGGCCGAGCGCCGTGCCCTGTACGATACAGACGACGGTGACCAGTATGGTCATCTGTAGGCCGTGCCAGAACATCGCCTTGTATTCGGCGATGATGTCGGCGCGGAACCATCCGAACCAGAGTACGGGTTCCATCGGTCAGACCGCCCCTGCGTTACTGCGCTGGCAGTACAGGCGCTTCGGCATGAAACCAGGTCTTGTAAATGCGGGCGTAGGTGCCGTCAGCTTTGATCGCGGCGAGGCCGGCGTTGAGCTTGTCGAGCAGCGCCTTATTGCCTTGCTTGACCGCGATGCCGAAATATTCCTTGGGGAAATCCGGGTCGCTGACCGTTTTCAACTGCTTGTGTTCCTGGACGCGATAAGCGATCACGCCATTGTCGCCGATGACGGCGTCGACACCGCTGTTGGCCAGTTCGGAAACGGCGACCGGCGTACTTTCAAAACGCTTGATGTTCTGGCTGGTCTTGCCGAACTCGCGCGAAGCGATGTCGTCGCCCGTACTGCCGGTTACCACGCCGATCTTCTTGCCGGCCAGATCCTTCAATCCCTTGATCGCGCTGTCCTTGTGCACGCCGATCAGCTGGCGCGCCTCAAAATACGGCGCGGTGAAGTCGTAGGACTGCTTGCGCTTGTCGTTGATCGTTACGCCGGAGATGATGAGATCCACGTCGCCATTGTTCAGCGCGGCGAAAATGCCCGTCCACGGCGTGTTGACGATCTTGATTTGCAGCCCTGCTTTCTGAGCGACCGCCTTGATGATGTCGATATCGTAGCCGACGATCTCCTTGCTGGGGCTCTCATAAGCGAAGGGGCGATAGGTGGCGCTCGACCCGACGGTGAGTTCCTTCTGCTGTGCGCCGGCGACGCCGGCAAATAAAGCGGTCAGAGCCAATGGAAGCAGTATTTTGCTGAACAGTTTCATAGGTTTTCTTCCTGAAAAATCGCCATCCGGCGGACGGCGAAACTGAAAATCTTCGCGTCTTTCCGTCAATTTCGCTGCGGAAGTAAAGCGCAAAAGCGGCATTGTATGCGAAACCGTGCGCTACTCTGGGAAATTTTTAGCGGCGCTTTACTTTGCCGACGCCTTTCGTCAGCCGCTACCGGCGACCGGCAAAAGCGCGCCATCGTGTTTGCCGGTTCAAATGTTTCAGCAAAGACGTCCTGCAACCTTTGTAAACAGGGCATCTCAGCGGGGTATGCTCTGAGTTCCTTTATCCACGCGGGTTTCAGAGCGCCCTAAAAGCCTCTCTCCCTGTGGGAGAGAGGTTTGGAGAGAGGGTAAATAAAGGTCTGCCCGGAAGCCCTTTATCCACGCCGGTTTCCGAGGGGATGCTGGGAAATGCCCTGTTAACGCAAACTCCAGAGGTGCCTTTCGGCACCCCACTTCCAGATAGGTAAGCACGGAGCACCCTAAACCCCCTTAGGCGCAGCTGCAGGCGCGGGGCGCTTGGCGGGAACAAGGG
>CALHZD010000041.1 GCA_938040985.1 uncultured Propionivibrio sp. | reverse complement strand
AGGCCGACGAGTCATTGCGCTCCGCTGCGGCCGGCAGGCTTATGCTTGGCCCATACTGGATTGCTTTGCGCTTTTCCTTCGCTCACGCGCTTAGAGAAGCATGTCATTTTTTTCGGTATACGCTCAGAAACCAAGCCTTTTCCTCCGTGCATGCGTTTAGAAAAGCGGTCATTGCCGGCGTCCTGAAGCACTGGACAGAGGCGGCTTTCCCGCACGCGCGCTGAAAAAAGCGGCATAGGAATTAAAAGGTTTCCTCATTTTCCGGAACGTTTTCTGAAACATTTGCGGCAACGCTTGCCGAAATTATTTGCTGGCGCGTTTGCCGAAATATTTGTTGAAAGGGCAAAAGGGCCCGCCATTCGCCGGCATTTTCTTTGCTTTGCGCGGAAAACGGTTGGGGCGGGCGTCGAGGAGAGGCGTGGGCTGGGATGGCGGAATGGCAAGATTAGGCGGGAGCATATGGCGCGCCCGCCCGGGCTATAGCAGCGTGTCGTGCGCGAGGCCGCCCTGTTTGATCATTTGCCGCAGCTGGTTGAAGGCCGCGGTCTGGATTTGCCGGATGCGTTCGCGCGTTAATCCCAGTTCGGCGGCGATTTCTTCGCGCGCGCCGATTTCGTGGCCGAGCAGGCCGTAACGCCGCGCCAGCACGTAGCGCTGCCGCTCAGGCAGTTGCTTCACCCAGCCGGTGACGAGCTGCCCGATGCGCTGTTGTTGCATCAGGCTTTCCGCTTCCAGCGCATTGTCGTCGGGCAGGATGTCGGCGATGCTGTGTTCGGGGTCAATTTCCAGCGGCGCGTCGAGCGAAGCGATGTGCTCGCTGAGGGCGATGGCGCGCCGCACTTCTTCCGCCGGCCGGTCGATCAGATGGGCGATGTTTTCGATGCGGATTTCGCGGCCGTTGGCCAGTTCCAGGTGCCGCATGGCGCGCAGGATCAGGTTGATCTCCTTGATGACGTGGACGGGCAGGCGGATGGTGCGCGACTGGTTCATGATCGCGCGTTCGATGTTCTGGCGAATCCACCAGGTCGCGTAGGTGGAAAAGCGGAAGCCGCGTTCCGGCTCGAATTTTTCGATGGCGTGAATCAGGCCAAGATTGCCTTCTTCGATCAGGTCGGGCAGCGGCAGGCCGCGGTTGAGGTAGTGCTTGGCGATATTGACGACCAGCCGCAGATTGTGTTCGATCATGCGCTGGCGCGCGGCGAAATCCCCCTGCCGGATCTGGAGCGCGCATTCGTATTCTTCCTGTGGCGTAAATAGCGGTTTGGCGCCGATTTCGTTCAGGTAATACAGGGTGATGTCGTTGAGGAGTTCAACTCCCGGTGAATCGTGGGAGGCGCCGGAATCCGCGGAGTCATCGGAATCGCCCGCCTCGCCCACCCCCTGAGATTTAGCGGGGCGGGGCATATCGGCCGGTTCGGCGGAATCCGATGTTTCCGTTGTTTCCGTCGCGTACTTCTCGGTGGAGAGTGCGTCCGCTTCGGCCAGCGTTCCCGCGTGCGAAACCGCATGGCGGGTTTTGCGCCGGCCAGTTTTATGTCTGCTGTTCACGGTCAGCGCGCTGGCAGGTATTTCATCGGATCGACCGGCCTGCCCTGGGTGCGAATCTCAAAATGCAGCTTCACCCGGTCGGCGTCGGTATTGCCCATTTCCGCAATCTTCTGCCCTTTGCTGACCTGCTGGCCTTCCTTGACGAGCAGCTTGCTGTTGTGCGCGTAAACGGAGACGAGATTGTCGGCGTGTTTGATGATGACCATGTTGCCGTAGCCGCGCAGGGCATTGTTGGCGATGATGACCTTGCCGTCCTGCGCCGCAATGACGGGATCGCCGTGCTTGCCGGAAACATCGACGCCCTTGTTGCCGTTGCCAAAGTGACCGAGCACGGCGCCGCTCGCCGGCCAGCTCCAGCTTTGTCCGTGGGCGGCCGTGTCTGCCGCGGAGTCCGCGCCTTGCCTGCCGCCTTCGGCGGATTGTGCGGCGCCCGCCGCAGTGGTTGCCGCTGCGGCCGTGGTTGCGTCCGGCGTCCTTGGCAAGGCCGGCCCTTCAGCCTGCGCCAGCGCCTGTTCGGAGTAGGGTTCCTTGCCAGCTTTCGGTTCGCGTTTGAGGAGGCCAGTGCTGCCGCCCGCATCGCTGCCGGCAAAAACTGCGCCGCCTGCGGCGGAATCCGTGCCTGTGCCGCCCAGCGTGCGCTGTTCGATGCCCTGGTTATCGGTGATCGGCTGCGTTTCAACGCCGGTTGCGGCGTCTACCACCGGGGTTTCCGCGCCTTGCGGGCGCAGGCGGATGATGCGGCCGACGGAAAGCTGGTTGGCATTTTCGAGCTGGTTGAGGGCAATCAGCTCGCGGGGATCCATGTTGTGCGCCCGGGCGATGCTATAGAGCGTGTCGCCGCTCTGGACGGTGTAATACGCTTCGCCCGCCGGCGTGTCCGTAGCGTATCCGCCGCGCCCTTCGACGGGTGCGGGGACGTTGCTGACGCAGGCGGCCAGTGTCAGCGCGGCCGCAGCGATGAGGGAAAAGGGGGAAAAGCGGTGGCAGGCGCGGCGCAGGCCGGCGTGTGCGGCGTGTGGCATGAGCGGTGTGGGGCTGACGCGAGCGCTGAAGTGGCCGATGTTTTTCATTCGAGTCCTGAGAGTAGCGGAACAAAATTGACGAGGCTATCCACCCGGATTTCGGCGATATTTTCTGCACGGCGTTCGAAAAGCCGGAGGGTCTGCCGTTCGGTGCCGAACGGTAGCAGTATTCTGCCATTCGGCGCCAGCTGTTGCAAAAGCGCGTGCGGAAGTTCCGATGCGGCGGCGGAAACGATGATGGTGTCGAAGGGCGCGGCCTCCGGCAGCCCTTGCTGCCCGTCGGCGTGCTTGAGGCGGACGCGGAACTGCTGGATTTTGCGCAGGTTGAGTCTGGCGCGCGCGAGCAACGGCGCGATGCGCTCGACGGCGTAGACCTCTGGCGTCAGCTGCGCCAGCACGGCGGCCTGATAGCCGGAACCGGCGCCGATTTCCAGCGTTTTACCCAGTTCGCGCCCGCGCATCAGAATCTCGATCATCCGCGCGACGATGAAGGGCTGTGAAATGGTCTGGGAAAACCCCAGCGGCAGCGCCGAATCCTCGTAGGCGCGGGAAGCCAGGGCTTCCTCGACAAACAGGTGACGCGGTACGGCGGCGATGGCGGCCAGTACGCGCTCCTCGGCAATGCCGTCGGCGCGCAGGCGCTCGATCATGCGTGCCCGCGCGCGCGGCGAAGTCATGCCCAGACCGGACGCGCTCAGGCTCATTGGTCGAGCCATCCCCGCAGCAGCGGCAGTTGCGCCGTATGCGTCAGGTCGATCTGTAAGGGCGTAATCGACACCTGGTGGCTGGCGACGGCGTAAAAATCGGTGCCTTCGTCGGCGTCCTCCGCCTGGCCGGCGGCGCCGACCCAATACACCGTTTCGTTACGTGGCGTAACGGTGGCGACCATCCCCTCGGCCTTGTGGCGCTTGCCCAGCCGCGTGATGGCGCGGCCTTGCAGCATCTCGTAGGGAATGTCGGGAATATTGACGTTGAGCAGCATCGGCTCGGCGGGGCGGCGGGCGATCAGCGCATCGACCAGTTCGCGCGCCACGCGGCCGGCGGTGTTCAGATGCCCGAACGTCTTGCTGCACAGCGAAATGGCCAACGAGGGAATGCCGAGCAGAAAGCCCTCGGTCGCCGCGGCGACGGTGCCGGAATAAATCGTATCGTCGCCCATGTTGGCGCCCAGGTTGATGCCGGAAACCACCATGTCCGGCAAGGTATCCAGCACGCCGGTGACGGCCAGGTGTACGCAATCGGTGGGCGTGCCATTGACGTGATAAAACCCGTTGCTGCCGCGCCGGAGGGAGAGCGGGCGGTCAAGCGTCAGCGAGTTGCTCGCGCCGCTGTAATCGCGCTCCGGCGCGACGACGACGATCTCCGCCACCTCCGAGAGAACGTGCGCCAGATGTTCGATACCGGGTGAAAAATAACCATCGTCGTTGCTCAACAAAATTCTCATGGCGCGATCAGTACAGGCGTAATCGATGTTGCAATTGTTATGGAAATACGGCAATGAAAACCGGCGCGGCGTTTTTTATCGTGGGGGCCTGGCCGCGCCGTCGCCGGATGCCTTGTCCGCTCCGGCAATCGCGCGATTATACGGGGATTCGCCGGTGCGGGAGAAAGCGGGAACGGAAGAAGCAAGAGAGCAAAATGCCGGAACGAGACAAAGATGCGAAAAAACGGATGCGGGGCGAAAAAGGATGAAAAGGCGGAATGAACGCTCGTCGGCCGGCAGACTGACGGGCGTTCTCGTTCCGTTGCGCTGCGGCCGGCAGGCTCATGCCTGACCCATACGGCCAGCGGCGGCTTGCCCCGCAGCCCGCGTAAAACGGGAGCTTCCGAAAGGTCTGCCCGCCAGCCCTCTGTTTACGGGCGCTTCCGGCCTGCCTGCCCGCAAACGCCCGATTGACGCGGGTTCCAGCGTTGCCCCGCTTGAAACGCACATAAGACGTGGGCTTTCGGCCGGTCGTTCGGCCGGTCACTACAAGTATTCAGCGCGCGGCCGGCAGCCACTACACGCACTCAACGTCCTTGACGCATTTGCTCCAGCGCCTGCCACGCTTGGCGCACTGCTCTATCGTCACCCCTCCAGCCCACGTAAAACGGGCTTCTTCAGCCAGGCAGGCCGGGAACCCGCGTAGAATAAGGGCTTCCGGGCACCTGCCCGAAAACGCCCGATTGACGCGGGTTTCAGCGCTACCCCGCCTGAAATGCCCAAAAGACGCGGGCTCCGGCGCTACCCGGTCTGAAACGCCTAAAAGACGCGGACTTCCGGCCGGTTATTGCAGCCGGTTACTGCGGACGTTCAGCCCGCTGGGCTTGGCACATCGCCTTTCGCCCACCGCCTGGGTTTCGTCGATGACCTGTTTCCGGAACGGGAAGAAGCGGAAGGCGAGCAGGGGAAGCTGGGAAGGCGGGAAGCTGGAGGAAGGCGGAACGCCCGCTGGCCCACGAAAATAGCCTGCCCCGAACCCCGCGTAAAACGGGCTTCTCCGGGGTAGCTACCTGACAGCCCAGTGTTTACGCGGGTTCCCGGCCTGCCCGTTTTCAGGCCCAATGTTTACGGGCATTTCCAGCCTACATGCCCGCAAATTCTTTATTGACGAGGGTTCCGGCGCTGCCCTGCCTGAAACGCCTAAAAGACGCGGGCTTGCGGGCAGCCGATTTAGATAGTCGGGCGTTGCATCCAGAATGCGCGGACAACAACTCGGCAGCGCCGCAGGAAATGAATGCGTCTCGTTGCCGTCGCCGCCATATGAATGCGGATGAAAAATGCCGGTCAGGAAGGCCTGTATTTTGAGAGACGTACGCTGGGTATGCAGCGCTACAGCGCGTTGTTTTGCCATGATCGGCTTGGCGTCCGCGTAGATTGGGCGTTGCTCGTCCCCCATTGCCCATTGACCGTTGACCATGGCCCGTCACTCCGTCACCTGCCACCCATCAAGCGTCATTCTCCCGCTCCGTTATCCGGTCTATACAATCCGGGCGGGGGTAGCCTGACAGGTGTCGGAACCCTGCGGTTAGGCAGCAGTTCTCGCCGAAATATTTGTGCAAAGACGGAATTTATTTTCTTACGCCATCTTTATCGGTAAATGGGGTGGTCGGCCGGGAGCCCACGTGTTATTTGGGCTGCGGGCGAGTTGCTCTATTGTGGATGTGCTTGCCGTATGCACTGGTTGTGCGATGTGGGAATATAATAAGCGGCAGACCGATCGAGAAAACCGCACTGGCGCTTTGGTGCGGCCTTCCGGAAATTTCAGGTAACTTCCAGGACACTGCAATGAAACGGAAAATCCCCGGCGTCGAATTGCTGATTGCTTTTGAAACCGCTGCGCGGCACCAGAGCTTCACTCGCGCCGCCGAAGAACTGTCGCTGACCCAGAGCGCCGTCTGCCGGCAGATTGCCGCGCTGGAAGATTATCTCGGCGTCGCCCTGTTCAACCGCGTCCGGCGGCGCGTTCTGCTGTCCGAGGCCGGGCGGCTCTACGCCCGCCAGGTGCGCGAAAACCTCAAGCGCATCGAGCACGACACCCTTTCTCTGATGGCGCACCGGGGCAGCGGCGTGCTCGAACTGGCGGCGATTCCCACCTTTGCTTCGCGCTGGCTGATTCCGCGGCTCGTTGATTTTCACGCCAGCCACCCGAATATCGGCATCGACCTGACGACGCGCGCCGAGCCGTTCATGTTCAACGATACGCCTTTCGACGCCGCCATCCATTTCGGCGACCCGATCTGGCCGGGCGCCGTGATTGAATACCTGTTCGGCGAAGAAATGATCCCGGTGTGCAACCCCGGCCTGATGCACGGTCAGACGCGGATCGAGCCGGAAGCGCTGGCCAAAATGGCGCTCCTCCATCAATCCTCGCGTCCCGAGGCCTGGCGGCAATGGTTCGACATGATGGGCGTGCGCGGCGTCAATGTGATGGGCGGGCCGCGCTATGAACTCTTCTCGATGCTCATTCCGGCGGCGCAAGCCGGGCTGGGTGTGGCGCTGGTGCCGCATTTCTTCGTGCAAAAGGAGCTGGCTTCGGGCGAACTGGTTTCTCCCTGCCCGGTAAAGCTTTCCAGCCAGCGCGGCTATTACCTCGTCTATCCGGAAGACCGCGCCGGATCGGTCTCGCTGCAAGCCTTCGGCCAATGGCTGCACGGGCAGGCGGAAGCCTACCGGAGCGAAATGGGCGCGGCGGACGCAACGGGGGAACAGGGCAAAAACAGCGCCGACAGCGCCAATAGCGTCTACAACGCCGCGTAGAGTCGGTAAATTCGCGGCAGGTTGCGCCCGGAAATTGCTGTATTCCGCCAGGTTCGGCGTAATCGGCGCCCCTCGCCGGATTCAGCGCAATCGGCGCCTTACTTTCCGTTTCACGTCCATTCTCTTTCACATTCCTTCTTATTCTTTCTGCGCCGGTTGTGGTGGCCGGACTTTACGCCAGAGCGCGTGCAGGCAGGGCATAAATGCAATACGGCCGCCCATGCGGGGCGGCCGTATATGTTTGATGCGCGTTGCCGTACGCTGCGTGCGTTTAGCTTGCGGCGGCGAGTTTGCGGATTTCTTCGTCGAGGAAGTAAAGGCCGCGGCCGTCGATGCCGATGACGTCGATCTTGTCGAGAATGCCTTTGAACAGGTGTTCTTCTTCGTGCTGTTCGCTGACATACCATTGCAGGAACTGGAAGGTGGAGAAGTCTTGCTCGGCGAGCGCGGCGGCTACGAGCGCATTGATTGAGCGGGTCACGTCCAGTTCGTGCTCGTAAGTGGCTTTAAAGACTTCGGCAAGATTTTTGTACTGAGCCGGCGGGGCTTTCAGCGCGCCGACCAGGGGCAGGGCGCCGGTTTCCGAAACGTAGCGGAACAGGCGGTGCATGTGTTCCATTTCTTCCGCCGCGTGCTGCTTGAGGAAGGCGGCGCTGCCGCTGAGGCCCTGATGATCGCACCAGGCGCTCATTTGCAGGTAAAGGTTGGCGGAATAATGTTCCATGTTGATCTGCTGGTTCAGACGTTCGATCATGGTATTGCTAAGCATTATGTCTCCTTGTTAAGCGTGAATGAAAATCCGTCACGGGCGCTGAAGCGCACGCCAGGATGGGGTTAAAGGGTTTGAAGCCCGGCGATGTTCCCGCCGCATTGGCGCTGCGTCCGCTTCTGGTCGTTTCCGGTCGCTGCCGCCCGCCTTTGCCCGCTTCTGCCGGTTTCTGACCGGTCAGCCGGTTTTTGGTTCTCACGGACGTATGCAGCCTGTTTCGGCGGGCCGGCGAAATCTGCGGCTTGAACTGGCCTGTCCGGGCGGGCTGCGCCTTATTGTTGCGCCAGCCGCGCGGTGAACTGTGATGGCGGCGAGGTGAAAAGCTGATAGCATCGCGCCATCCTGGCGGGCGGATACACGACCCGGCGCGATTTTACCGGGAAGAGGTGGAAGAGAGGGAGAGGGGAGATCGGGACGAGCGGGGCGAGTGCAGCGATCAGGGCCATCGGGATGAAGCGGCGGAGGCAAAAGAGCATGGAGAATGCGAAGGGGAAAATGTGCGGCTATTAGGGATTGATGTCGGCGGCACGGCGATCAAGTCGGCGATCGTCGAAACGGAAACCGGCACGCTGTGCGATGCGCGCCAGCGCGTAGCGACGCCGCAACCGGCGACGCCTGAAGCGCTGGCCGAAGCGCTGATCCGGCAGATTGCCCTGCATCGCTGGCAGGGAGCGGTCGGCATCGGCTTTCCGGCCGCGATCCAGCATGGTGTGGCGCGCACGGCGGCCAACATCGACGCCGCTTTTATCGATCTGCCGGTAGCCGACTATTTTTCGCAGGCGACGGGATGCGCCTGCTTCGTCGCTAATGATGCGGATGCGGCCGGTACGGCGGAAATGCGCTTTGGGGCGGGGCAAGGACACGCCGGCAGCGAGGGCGGCGCCGTCCTGATCGTGACCATCGGCACGGGGCTGGGAACGGCGGTGTTCAGCGGCGGGCGTTTGCTGCCGAATACGGAGCTGGGGCATATTTTTCTCGACAATGGCGCGGAGGCTGAGCGTTACGCTTCCGAGACCGTGCGGGTGACGCGGGCGCTGGGCTGGCGGACGTGGGGCGGGCGTCTGAACCGTTATCTGTGCATGATGGAACGCCTGCTCTGGCCGGATCTGATCATTCTCGGCGGCGGCGTCAGCGCCCGTCTGTACAGGTTTGCCCCGATGCTGACGCTGCGCGCGCCGGTGGTTGCCGCGAGCTTTCTCAACAGCGCCGGCATCGTCGGCGCGGCGCTGATGGCGGAAACAAACCTGCTGTCAGGCGCAGGTGCATAGACCGCTTATTTTCGCCGGCCGCCATGAGCTGCGTGATGTCCGTGAGTAGAGCGCTTCGCTCTTGCCTGTCGTGGATGGCGTGGATGGTGTGGATAGGCGCTGCCTGCGCCTGCCCGGCCGCCGCGCAGGAAGCGCCCGCGCTGATGCTGGCGGACGTGTTCCAGGAAAACACGCAGATCGAAGGATGGGTGATGAGCGAAAAGCTCGACGGCGTGCGCGCGTATTGGGACGGTACGCGGCTCATCAGCCGCCAGGGCAATGTATTCAGGGCGCCGCCGTATTTCACGCATGGTTTCCCGCCGTTTCCGGTCGATGGAGAATTGTTCAGCCGGCGCGGCGAGTTTGAGCGTATCGCCGCCATCGTCCGCTCGGGAGAAGACAAAGGCTGGCATTCGCTCAAGCTGCATGTGTTTGATGTCCCGCAGGCGCCGGGCGATCTGCGGCAGCGCCTGGGGATGCTGGAAAAATATCTGCAAGAGCGGCCGGCGGCGCACATTACCGTCATCCCCCAGTATCCGGTCGGCCGCCGGGCGCATCTTCAGGAATTTCTGCGGGCGATCGAACAGCAGGGCGGCGAGGGCGTCATCGTGCGCGACCCGGCGGCGCCTTACGCGGCAGGGCGCAGCCGCCGGATGCTCAAGCTCAAGCGTACGCTCGATGACGAATGCACCGTCGTTGCCCACCATGCCGGCAAGGGCCGGCATCAGGGGCGGCTGGGGGCGCTTTCCTGCCGCAATGCGCGCGGCGTTTTCCGGATCGGCTCAGGCTTCAGCGATGCCGACCGGGAAAATCCGCCGCCAATCGGCAGCTTCATCACCTATCACCATCGTGGCTTCACCAAAAACGGTATTCCGCGCTTTGCCGCATTCTGGCGGGTGAGGGCCGATGCCGCACAGCCTTCGCCTTCGGTGCGCTGATTGCGTTGACTGCCCCCTCTGAGACCCGCGCAGATCGGGTAGAAAACATAAAATGCCCGGGAGTCCTTTAAACACAAGGGGCTCAGGGCATCAAAAAACATAAACCGGAATACTATACCCCGACCAACCCTCTGCAACCCGCGTGGATAAAGGCGCTCCGGGTAAGCGCCGCTGGAGCCCTTATAAATAAAGGGCTGTAGGGCAACCCCTCGGAGATGCCCTGTTTACGCGGGTTTCAGGGCATCTACATTCGCGCCGCTAGATCAGCAGCGGCAGCAGCAAGGCGGTGAGCATGCCGTTCATTCCCATGCCCAGCGCGGCGAAGGCGCCCATTTTTTCGCTGACCATGAAGGCGTGCGCGGTGCCGAGTCCGTGTGCGGCGAGGCCGACGGCGAAGCCCTGCGCCGCGTGGTTGCTGAACTTGAACAGGCGAAACAGCGCGGGGAAGCAGACGGCGCCGGTGATGCCGGTGAGAATGACGAAAATGGCGGTGAGCGAAGACAGCCCGCCAATTTTTTCGGCGACGCCCATGGCAATCGGCGTGGTTGCTGATTTGGGCGCGAGCGAGCGCACCGTTTCCGTTGAGGCGCCCAGCCAGCGGGCGATGGCCATGGCCGAAAAGGCGGCCGCAATGCAGCCGACGAACAGGCCGACAATCAGCGGCAGCGCCATACGCTTGAGGTTTTTCCATTGCGTGAACAGCGGCACGGCCAGGGCGACGGTGGAGGGGCCGAGCAGAAAGTGGATCATCTGCGCGCCGGCGAAGTATTGCGCATAGGGCATGCCGCTTAGCCAGAGCACGACGCAGATGAGAGCGATGGCGATCAGCACCGGATTCGCCCAGGGCAGGCCGCCGCTGCGCCGGAAGCACCAGAGGCCGGCCTGGTAGGCGAGCAGGGTAAGCGTGAGGCCGGTCAGCGGCGAGCCGGCCAGGTAGGCGGAAAGCTCGTTCAGGGTGGCGCTCATGACGGCTCTCCCGAACGCTCTTTCGATGTCCAGCGCCGCATCAGGTTAATGACCAGCACGGTGACGACCAGCCCGATCAGGGTGCTGACCAGCACGGCAATGGTAATCGGCAGCCATTCGTGAGCGAGGCGCTGCCAGTGCAGCATGACGCCGGCGCCGGCCGGCACGAACAGCAGCGAGAGGTGTTGCAGAAAACTGCCGGTGCCGTGACGCAGCTCCTGGCTGACCGTGCCGCGCACGAGGAACACGAGGAAGAGCAGCGTCATGCCGATGACGGGCCCGGGAAATGGCCAGCGGAAGGCGCGCACCAGCAGTTCGCCGGCAAGCTGGAAGAGGAGGAGAAGGGTGAAGGTGTTGATCATGGGAACGACAAAAGTAATTACGGTAATGAAGGGGATGAAGAAGGAACAAATGTTCGGGATGATGACGGGGCAAGAAACTAAATGGCGTCCGGAAAACGGGTTGCCGGCTGTTCCGGATTGCCCGGTGTGCGGTCGGCGGCCGGTTTCTGCCGTTTTTACGGTTTTGCCGCATTTTCGCTTTCCTGCCGCTTTTTTTCGTGCCAGTGCTTATCCGCTGGGGCGCGGGATTTTCCCGCGCTCCATGAGCTGCGTCAGCGCCACGGCAATGCCGTCGCGGTCGAGTGCGGGCGCGACGTAATCGGCGATGGCCTGGAGGTCGGGGTGGCCGTTGCCCATGGCCACGCCCAGCCCGACGCCTTGCAGCATCTGCATGTCGTTGAGTCCGTCGCCAAAGGCGATGGCCTGTTCGGGAGAAAACCCCGTCTGCTGCAATACCCACTGGCAGCCCGTCCATTTATTGATGCCGCGCGGCATGATGTCGATGGCCGTCCGATGCCAGCGCACGAGGTCAAAAGCGGGGAAGCGGGCGAGGATGGTTTCGGCCGTCTGCGGGTCAAGGCCTTCGTCGTAAAACAGCCAGGCCTGGTGTACCGGCTGCCGCAGGTAGGCCGGGTCGTCGGTCTGATACGGCGTGCGCGTTGCAGCCATCGGTTCCAGTGTGCACGGCACGGCTTCGCTGAGATAGCCGAGGCCGTCAAGATTGGCGCCAAAGGGGTAGCCCTGGGCGCGCGCCCATGCAAATAAGGCGATAAGCGAAGGGGGCGACAGAGGAATGGACAGCTTTTCCTGGCCGTTTTGCAGGATGCGCGCGCCATTCTGGGTGATCAGGTAATCCGGCTGCACCTGATCGGAGAATTGCCGCGCCTGGGCGTAACTGCGCCCCGTGGCGACGACGATCGTGTGTCCATCGCGCCGCAGTGCGGCGATCGCTTTGAGCGCCGATGCAGGAATGGTGAAGCTGTGGTGGTCGAGCAGCGTGTGGTCGATGTCAAAAAAGAAGATGCGTTTCATGAAGTGCAGTTTGTGCAGCAGCGTGCGGCGTAATGCCGGTCAGCTCATTTTCTGGCCGTGTTCGCGCGAATCGTGAAAGCCGACCTGCGCCCATTTTTCGCGCGTTACGTCCAGGTTGTAGCGCGTGCTGGCCAGATAGACGAGGTTGCCGTCGACGTCGGTGGCCATGCGATGCTGCTGTTCGCGCTCGAAGTTCCGTCGTGTCGCCTCGTCGGGAAAGGTCAGCCAGCGCGCCGTGTGAATGTCGGCGGGTTCGAAGATGGCGTCGACCTTGTATTCGGTTTGCAGGCGCTGGGCGACGACCTCAAATTGCAGCACGCCGACCGCACCGAGCAGGAGCGCGCCTGTCGCCAGGTTCTCGAACACCTGAATGGCGCCTTCCTCGCCGAGTTCGCGCAAGCCTTTCTGCAGCTGTTTGTTTTTGATTGGGTCGCGCAGGCGCGCCATGCGAAAAAGTTCCGGCGAAAAATACGGGATGCCCTTGAAAGCCAGCGTTTCGCCTTCCGTCAGCGTATCGCCGATATGCAGTTGCCCGTGGTTGTAGATGCCGATGATGTCACCGGCGACGGCGTCTTCCATCAAAACCCGTTCATTGGCCATAAAGGTCAGGGCATTGGACAGCTTCATTTCCCGTTCGGCGCGCACGTGCCGGACTTTCATGCCGGCGGCGTAGCGACCCGAACAGACGCGGAAAAAAGCAATGCGATCGCGGTGTTTCGGGTCCATATTCGCCTGAATCTTGAAGACAAAGCCGGTGAAAGGCGCTTCCGCAGGCTGCACCATGCGGCTGCCGGCATCGCGCGCCTGCGGCGGCGGTGCCCAGTCGAGCAGGGCCTGGAGGATTTCCTGCACGCCGAAATTGTTGATGCCGGAGCCGAAAAATACCGGCGTTTGCCGGCCGGCGAGAAACTCGTCGAGGCTGAACGGACTGCTGGCGCTGCGGATGAGATCGACATCCTCGCGCAGTTTGCCGACTTCGAGCGGAAAATCGCGGTCGAGCAGCGGGTTCTCGATGCCGTCGATTTTTTCTGCCGTCGTGCGCCGTTCCTCACCCGGCATAAAACGCAGCAGACTGTCATCGTGCAGGTGATAAACGCCGCGGAAGGTCTTGCCCATGCCGATCGGCCAGGTCACCGGCGCGCATTCGATGGACAGCACGTTTTCGATTTCTTCGAGCAGTTCGAAGGGTTCGCGCACTTCGCGGTCAAGCTTGTTGATGAAGGTGATGATCGGGGTGTTGCGCATGCGGCAAACATTGAGCAGCTTGATCGTCTGCGCTTCGACGCCTTTGGCCGCGTCGATGACCATGATGGCGGCGTCGACGGCGGTGAGCACGCGGTAGGTGTCTTCCGAAAAGTCTTCGTGCCCGGGGGTATCGAGCAGGTTGATCGTGTGGTTTTTGTATTCAAACTGCATGACCGAGCTGGTGACGGAAATGCCGCGCTGCTTTTCCACCTCCATCCAGTCCGAAGTGGCGTGACGCGCGCTTTTGCGGCTTTTGACCGTACCGGCAAGCTGAATGGCGCCGCCGAAGAGCAGAAGTTTCTCAGTCAGCGTCGTTTTGCCGGCGTCGGGGTGGGAAATGATGGCAAATGTGCGGCGTTTCTGGACGTCGTTGAGAATATCGGGCGGAAAGGGCGTAGCGGCGGAAGAGGAATGAGCGCCGGAGGCGTTGGAATTTGATGCGTCGGAGGTCATGGCGGAAATCGTGGGCGTGCCGTTGCGGGCGCCGGATGGTATGCGCGCACGGGAGGCAGAAAAATGCAAAGGGCGAAGTATACCGGAGGCAGTCTGGAAAAACCGCCCAATGAGTCTGGTTGCGCGGGTATCCGTGGCGAGAATGGCGTCAAGCATGCCGGAAAGTCAGGCAGAATCAGATTGCACGGAGCGCTGGCCCGCCCACATAAATACGAGGGATTGGAAATACGCTAACATGAACGGGATTTCTATGCGCGGCAGCGCTCAAGACGGACAGGAGGTCAATCATGTCTGAAACCCACATCGCGGAAATTCCGCATCGCAAGCGAATCGCCCTGGTGGCGCACGATAACAAGAAGCAGGACCTGGTAGAATGGGCGCGTTTTAACCGCGGCTCGCTGCTGATGCACGATCTCTGTGCGACGGGTACGACGGGCGCGCTGATTGAGCAGGTGCTCGGCACGCAAATCCAGAAGCTCCAGAGCGGCCCGCTCGGCGGTGATCAGCAGATCGGCGCAATGATCGCAGAGGGACTCATCGACTTCGTTATTTTTTTCTGGGACCCGCTTGAACCGCAGCCGCATGATCCGGATGTCAAGGCGCTGCTGCGCCTAGCCGTTGTCTGGAACGTGCCGGTGGCTTGCAACCGCGCTACGGCGGACTTTTTGATTTCATCGCCGCTGATGTTCTCGGAATATCAGCGGGAAACGCCCGATTTCTCCGCTTACACCCAGCGTTATGAAATCGAAAGCAGCGTCGGCGCCGATGCGGAATGAGTCCGGTACGGCCGGTTGTCGATGGCCCGGATACGGAAGGAATGGAAAAAGTTGGAAAGGGGTGGAAAGGGGTGCTTGCGCCTGTGCGGACCTGAACTATACTGAGATTACGCCGATCGCCGGCGTGGCTGCAAGGCGTGGGATGCTGCGCAAGCAGAGGGAAAATACAGGAAAAGGAGGAACGCGATGTTCAAGCATATTCTGGTACCGACCGATGGTTCTGAATTCTCCGAGCGCGCGGTACAGCGGGCGGTTGCTTTCGCCAAGGAAATCGGCGCCGAAATTACCGCGTTTTACGCCAAGCCGGATTTTTCGGCGATGGGCTACTACGGAGAGGGATTTCTGGCCGTGGCCAAGCTGGATGAAAGCGATGATTCTTATGCAGAAGCCTATGCCAGAAAAGTGCTTGGTTTCGTCGAAAATCTCTGCAAGGAAGCGGGAGTCAAATGCCAGACGGTCGGCGTTACCTGCGCGCTGGTTTATGAAGGCATTATTGATGCGGCGACGAAAGGTAACTGCGACCTGATTTTCATGGCTTCACATGGGCGTAGCGGCATCAAGGCGCTGCTGCTGGGCAGCGAAACCAGCAAGGTGCTGACTTACTCGAAAATTCCGGTGCTGGTTTATCGCTGAGCGCATAGGCGTTAAAAAAAGAACAGCCGGGCGGTGCGGACAACGTACCGCCTGGTTTTTTATGGGCGCCCTGAAACCCGCGCAAACAGGGCAGAAAACATAAAATTCTCTGGAGCCCTTTAAATACGTGGGCTCCAGAGCATCAAAAAACATAAGCCGGAAAATGGCAGCATCCTTTGCCAGAATACGGCGTTGCTGTGTTGGCCTCGCCTTACCGTACTGCTTGGTCTGTCTGCGGCTTAGCGCCTTGCCTTTTGGCACAGTCGAGCGATAGCGGCTTCCTTTGCCAAAATACTACGTTGGCTCGCCTTGCCGTATTACTCATACTGCCTGCGGCTCGCCGCCTTGTCTT